>JAJYCZ010000270.1 GCA_021777915.1 Pseudomonadota bacterium
GGCGTCGACCGCCGGCAGCCCGGCGCCGATCAGCGCGGGAAAGGTCAGGAAGGAGCCGCCGCCGGCCAGCGCATTGATGAAGCCCGCGCCGAAACCGGCGAGAATGACGAGAATAAGATTCATGCGCGGGCGGTTTGCCGAGGGGACAGGAGGCGGCACAAGAGGGGATTTCGCCGGGAGCGTCAATCGGCGGAAAGGCAAAGGGCAGGTTGAAACCGGGCAAATTCGGGCCGCCGCGCGGTCTTGACCGGCGCGGCGCGATCGCCTCTGCTGGCGGGGTCGATTTGCGCGGAGGCGTCCCTTGATCCGTAGCCTGGCAAAATTCTTCCCGGCGCTGCTTTCCGGCCTGCTGTTCGCCGCCCCGGCTTTGGCCCTGGAAAAAGTGGTTTTCGCCTCGAACTGGCTGGCCCAGGCCGAGCATGGCGGTTTCTATCAGGCGGTCGCGGACGGGACTTACGCGAAATATGGGCTCGACGTGACGATTCTGCCCGGCGGGCCGCAAAAGAACAACCGCCTGCTGCTCGCCGCCGGCCGCGCCGATTTCTATATGGGCGACAATCTCATCGGCGAATTTTCGGCTCTGGCCGAGAAAATCCCCATCGTCACCGTCGCCGCGATTTTCCAGAAGGATCCTTTGGTCTTCATGTCCCATCCGGGCGCCGGGCTCGACCGTTTCGACGATCTGCCCAAGGCCGACAAGGCTTTTGTCGGCTTGGCGACGCTCACCACGGTCTGGCCGTGGATGGAGAAGAAATGGGGTTTTTCGCGCGAAAAAGTGGCGACCTATAATTTCAATTCCGCGCCTTTCATCGCCGACAGACATTCGATCGAACAGGGCTATCTGACCTCGGAGCCTTTCGCCATAGCGCGCTCCGGCGGTTTTAAGCCCAATGTCTTCCTGCTCGCCGATCATGGCTACGAGACCTACGCCACCACCATCGAGACCCGCCGCGACCTGCTGGAAAAAAATCCCGATCTCGTCCGGCGTTTCGTCGAGGCCTCGATCCTCGGCTGGGTCCATTATCTGCATGGCGACAACAGCGCCGCCAACGCCCTGATCAAGCGGGAGAATCCCGACATGGACGACGCCCAGATCGCCTTCTCGATCCAACAGATGAAGGCGCACGGCATTGTCGAATCGGGCGATGCGCTCAAACGGGGGATCGGCGCCATGGATCGCGCGCGGATCGCGCGCTTCTATCGGGACATGGCGGGGGCGGGCGCCGCGCCGGCAGGGCTCGATCTGGCCAAGGGCTTCGATTATTCCTTCGTCAACAAGGGCCTTGGCCTGGAAGCGGCGGGCGTGAGGTGAGCGCGCTGGCGACCTTGCGCGATCTGCGGCTGGCTTTTCCCGGCGAGGCCGAGCCGGCGCTCGACGGCGTGCGGCTCGAAATTTTCTCCGGCGAAATGCTTTGCGTGCTTGGTCCCTCCGGTTGCGGCAAGTCCACCTTGCTGCGGCTGGTCGCCGGACTTGAACAGCCCGATCATGGCGACGTCCTCTGGCGCGGCGGCGGCGCGCCGAAAATCGGCTTCGTGTTCCAGGAGCCCAATCTGATGCCCTGGGCCGATCTCTTCGCCAATGTTTCCCTGCCGCTGCGCCTGGCCGGACTCAGCCGCCGCGACGCCGCGCCGAAGGTCGAGGACATTCTGGGGCGCGTCGGCCTCGCCGACCGCCTGCGGGCCCTGCCGCGCGAATTGTCCGGTGGCATGAAAATGCGAGCCTCGATCGCTCGCGCCCTGGTGGACGAACCGGAGTTGCTGCTGCTCGACGAACCTTTCGCCGCGCTCGACGAGATCACGCGCTGGCAGCTCAACGACGCGCTGCTTGACCTGCGCCGGCGCAGCGGCGCCAGTGTGGTTTTCGTCACCCATTCGGTTTACGAAAGCGCCTATCTCGCCGACCGCGTCGCGATCATGCGGGCGCGGCCGGGGCGGATCGATTCGCAACTGCGGCTCGAACGCGGGCCTGAGCGCGGGCTCGCCCTGCGCCGCGGCGCCCTGTTCGCCGAGGATTGCGCGCGCATCGCCGAAGGACTGCAACAGGCGATGGAGCGGGCGCCATGACGCGAATTCTCCCCCTCGTCGCGCTGGCCGGCTTGATTCTCCTGTGGGAGGCCGGTGTCCGGCTGTTCGCCATTCCCCCCGCGCAATTGCCGGCGCCGAGCGCGATTCTGGCGACGCTTTACGCCAATGGCCCGCAATTGCTCACCGCGACGGCGACCACTCTGGCCGAGGCGGTCGAAGCCCTGGGCCTGGCGGCTGCGGGCGGCGTGGCGCTGGCCTTGCTGTTCGCCTGGTCGCCCTGGCTGGAAAAGACTTTTTTGCCGCTGGCCATCGCCTTGCAGGTGACGCCGTTGATCGCCATCGCGCCGCTGCTGCTGATCTATCTGTCCCCGCGGGCGGCGGTGCTGGCCTGCGCTTTCCTGGTCGCCTTTTTCCCGATCCTGTCCAACGCCTCCGCCGGGCTGGGGGCGACCGATCGGGGGCTGATCGAGCTTTTCCGCCTCAAGGGCGCGTCGCGGACGAAAATCCTGTTCTGGCTCCGGCTGCCCTCGGCCATGCCGCAGATTTTCACCGGCCTGCGCATTGGCGGGGTTCTGGCGCTGA
>JAJYCZ010000101.1 GCA_021777915.1 Pseudomonadota bacterium
CGCGGCCTTGCCGCGCGCGGCGGCGCGCAGCGGCGGCATGGGCGGGCGCGGCGGCGGAAGCGGAGCCGTGAAGGGAAGCGGCGCGGCGGCTGGAAGCGACGCGTAAGCCAACGCCCCGGCGCCCGACTCGGTCCCGGCGGTGGACGGGCGCAGGGGCAGCGGCGCGTCCAGGGCCGAGCCGTTCCGGATCACCTCGGGCAGGGCCGCGAGTTCGGCGGGGCGCGGCGGCGGCAGCGGGGCGTCGAGCGCGGCGACGAGATCGTCGGGCCGTCGCGGCGGCGCGGGTATATCGAGGGCCGGCGTCGCAGCGTCGGCGGCTTGCTCGGACCCGGCGAGTTGCGCGGGCTTTTCGGGAGGCGTCGGCACGGTGGCCTGGGTTTGCGGCTCCGTCTCGGGCCGGGGTTGCGATGCGATCGCCTGGCGGCCGGGGCCGGGGTCGCCGGGCGCGCCCATATAGGTTTCCCCGCGCGGCAGATTGGCTTCCGCACTGGCCATCATCTGGCGCGGCGCGGGCTCGGCCGGCTGGCCCGAGTCCGTCTCCGTCGAGGCGACCGCCGTCGGCGCCGGCCCGCCGCCGATCTGCCGGTCCTCCTGCTCGTCGGCGCCGCCGCCGAACAGACGGGCGAAAAAGCCGAATATTCCGCCGGAATTGGCTTCCTCGACGGTCGGCGCCTCGCCGCCGCGCGCCATGATCTCGGCGCGCGCCTGATCGTAACCGGGCAGGGTCTTGCCGTTGGAGGCGATGAAGACCGTCTTGCCGTCGGGGAAAAGGCTCGCGAGCTGGTCGTAGTTCATGCGCGGCCAGTGGCGCACGCCGCCGACATCGAGATGGACGAAATTGAGCGACGGATAATAGCCGACGCCGCCGCGCTGCATGCGCATGCCGAGTTCGCGCAGCTTCTCCATCGACAGGCCGGGAATGGTGGTGTCCATCGCCTTGCCGAGCATGTGCTGCGAATGTTCGGCGACGCGATGGGAGCGGCGTCGCAGCATGGCGTTGGTCTCCGGGCTGCGATAGGCGGACAGCACGACGATCGGATCGTCCGGCCCCATGCGCCCGGCGGAGCGGTAGGCCTCCCACAGCACGTCGAACAGCCGGGGGTCCATGTTGGTTTCCTTGTCATTGCGCCAGTCGCGCAGGAACCAGTTCAGCTGTTTCAGGGCCGCCGCGTCATAATGGCCGTTGACTCGGAACGTCACCGCGATCGAATCCTTGCGGTGGGCGTGACAGAGAAAGATGGTGCGGGTGTCGCCATTGGCGGCGGCGGACTCCAGCGATCTGGGGGTCAGCAGCGCGGACAGGCCAAGGACGGCGAGGCAAAGCCGCCGGCCGAGAGCGCGGCCTTTGGCGTGAAGCGCGAATTTTGCGGCGCGTGCTGGCAAATCCGGTCTCTCTCCCGTTTGCTCGCGTTCAGACCCGAGCGGCGCCTGCATACATGATCCGTGTCGGCAAAGCCACAGCTCGCTGGAAAAATTCTCCTGGCGGATTTTTTTGCCGCTTGTGGCGGAATGATCGCATTTCGCGGCGATTTTACGGCGAAATCACGATTCCGTGATCACCCATTCGGCGTATTGCCGCCGAGGCCAAGCGCTTCGCGGGCCTTGCGGTCATAGCCATAAATGTCGTCGAACTGTCGGAGGTGGCCCGAATCGTCCACCGCCGCCGTGAAATAGACGATGTGGATGGGAACGGGCTGCGTCAGCTTCACCCAGCGCTCATGCGGGCCGACCATTTTCCTGATTCGCTCTTCGTCCCAGCCATTTTGCGGCTGCAACAGCTCCTCCGCCAGCTTGAAAGGCTGGTCGACCCGCACGCAGCCATGGCTGTAGGCGCGGCGCGAGGTGGCGAATAATCTGCGGGTCGGGGTGTCGTGCATATAGACGGCGTAATCGTTGGGGAAGACGAATTTGATCTGTCCCAGGGCGTTGCGCTCGCCCGGCGGCTGGCGGATGTGAAGGCGGCCGTTGACGGTGCGGATCTCATAGCCTTGCTCGCGCAAGGCCGCGAGATGCGGCAGCATCTCGTTGCGGATGATCGATTGCGGCACGTTCCATGACGGATTGACGATGATTTGTTGAATCTTGTCGGAAAACAAGGGCGTCGGCTTGTCCGGCTTGCCGGTGATGACCCGGACGGTCAGGATCGTCCGATTGTCGCGGTAAAGCCGCGCCGTGAATTCCGGCACATTCACCATGATTCTTTCGGCGCCGAGGTCGCGCGGCAGCCAGCGCCAGAACTCCATGTTGACGAGGAGTTCGTCTTCGAGCTTCGTCGCGCGCAGCGCGCCGGTCGTCTCGTCGCTGATCGCGCGCGCGCGCCCGTTCAGCGCCAATCGCGCCGTTCTGGCCGGCCGCGCCCGCGCGTCGGCCAGTTGCTCTTTCAGCGCCAGATAGCCAGGTTGCCGGGGATTATAGGCCTGCAGGGTCGCGCCCGCGTCGGCCGATCGGCTGGTTTCGGCGAGCGCCTGCCCCGCCGAGACCACCGTGGGCCGCGCGCCGATCATCTTTGAGATCCGGGCCGGGTCGATCCGGCCGCCGCTCGCCTGGAAGGCATAGGCCGCGACGGCCTCGGACAGAGCGACGTCGCCGAGCGCGAGCGACGAATCGGGGCCGCTCCCGAGCGAAAACACGCGATAGGCGCCGAGGTCGAGCCCATCCTCCGGCGCACGGCCCAACTGCTCGAAGGCGGACTGGGCCTGGGGGGTCCAGTGGCCCTGATCGAGCCAGACCGGCGCGTCGCCCCGGCTGGCGTAAAAGGCGTCGACGGCGCGGCGAATCGCGCCCTGCTGCTCGGTCAGCCGCCCCGCCAGTTTCCGGTCGAGGTGAATCGCATCGCGAATGGCCTGGTTCACCGCCGGCTTGGCGGGGCCGGGCGGCGTGGTCCAGACTTGTCGGGCGACCGGCGCGGGGGGCGGCGCAGGCGGGGGCGCGGCTTGCGCGGGCTGCTGGGACGGCGGGGGCTGGACTTGAGCCGGCGCGGGCGCCGGGGCCTGCGCCTGCGCCAAAGCCGCGCCGGCGGCCAGCGCCGCAAGGGCGGTCGCTGTTCTTAATCTTGCGGCGGACCAACCGAACGAGACCATTCCGCAGCCTTTCAGGCGATTTCCGCGAGACGCGCCGGCAATCCCCGGAAACGTCGACGAGACCGGAAGATTTCGCTCTCCCGGCCCCTTTCATATCAAGTCGCGCCGGCGCCCGAATTCAAGCGGAAGACCGGCGAAAACCCGCTTCACATTCACGCGGCGTTGGCGCCGTCGCCGGGCACATGCTCGCCGAGGCCATATTCCTTCATTTTCCGATAGAGCGTCGAGCGGCCGATGCCGAGTTTGCGCGCCATCTCGGACATCTGGCCGCGATAATGGGTCAAGGCGAAGCGGATCGCCTTTTCCTCCAGCCATTCCAGGCGGCGCACGTCGCCGTTTTCGTCCAGGAGTTTCAGAACATTGGGGTCGCGCACTTCGACGCGGACGATCTCGCGGTGGACCTCGCGCGCGCCGACCGGCGGCGGCGCGGCCGGCACGCGGACGTCGAAACCCTCGACATGAGCGGCGATCTGGGGGAATTCCGCGACCGTCAGTTCGTCGCCGTCGGCCAGAACGACGGCCCGGAACATGGCGTTTTCAAGCTGGCGGACATTGCCCGGCCAATCATAGGTCGCGAGCATGGCCAGGGCTTCGGCCGAAAGCCCGCGCAATCTTTTCCCCTCTTCGGCGCTGAAACGGGCGAGGAAGCGCCGGGCGAGGTCGGGAACATCGACCCGGCGCGTCCGCAGGGGCGGGATGGAAATGGGGAAGACGTTGAGGCGGTAATAGAGGTCCTCGCGGAAGCGGCCCTGCTTGACCAGTTCAATGAGGTTCTGGTTGGTCGCCGAAATCAGGCGCACGTCCACCCGCACCGGCTTGCGGGCGCCGACCGGGTCGATTTCGCCTTCCTGCAGGGCGCGCAGCAGCTTGACCTGGGTTTCGAGCGGCAGTTCCCCGACCTCGTCCAGGAACAAGGCGCCGCCGTTCGCTTCGACGAATTTGCCGGGGTGCTTGTCGGTCGCGCCGGTAAACGCCCCCTTCTCGTGGCCGAACAGGATCGATTCGACCAGATTCTGCGGCATGGCGCCGCAATTGACCGTGACGAAGGGCTTGCCGCGCCGCTCCGAGGCGCCCTGGATGGCGCGCGCCATCAATTCCTTGCCGACGCCCGATTCGCCCTCGATCAGCACCGGGATGTTGGATTTGGCGGCGCGTTCGCCCAACCGGATCGCCCGCGCCATTTCCTCGCCGCGCGACAGAATGTCGCGAAAGGTGAGCTGACCCGCCGCCGTTCGGCCGATGCGGCGGATTTCGCCTTCGAGCGCCTCGAAGCGCAAGGCGTTCTTGATCGAAATCTGCAATCTTTCGGCGCCGACCGGCTTGACCACGAAATCGAGCGCGCCGGCGCGCATGGCCGAAATCACCGTTTCGATCGAGCCGTGGGCGGTCTGGACGATGACCGGGGTGGTGATCGCGCGTTCGCGCATCCGCAGGAGCACGCCCATGCCGTCGAGGTCGGGCATGACGAGATCGAGAATCAGCAGATCGATCCTGGGCTGGCCGGCGGCCTGCATCCGCGCCAGCGCCGGTTCGCCGCCCTCGACGCATTCCGCGTCATGGCCGAATCGCCGCACCATGGCTTCGAGAAGCCGGCGCTGGACGGGATCGTCATCGGCGATGAGAACGGTCGAAGTCATTCGTGGTCTTTCATTCAAGCGGCGCGACCGCTTCATATATGCTGCGCGATTAGGGTAAATGCCGTGTTAATGGGCGGTCCGGTCGCGGCCATCCAAAGGAACGGCGCCGGAAAGGCGTTCAGCCGCGCCGCGCCATCATGTCCTCGTAAACGGCGCCGAGGCGCGCGACATGGCGCGCCATGGTCGGCGGGTCGGCCCAGAAACGGTCATGGGCGGCGTGCGACATGCGGACGATCAGTTCGTCGTCCTTGAGCCGTTCGAGCTTGTCCGCCAGATCGTCGGCGTCCTGGCTCCTGAACCAGAAGCCGGTTTCGCCGTCGTCGACTTCGTCCCGGCCGGCGCAGGCGTCCGACACCACGATCGGCAGGCCGGCCGCCTTGGCCTCGAGGACGGTCAGCGGCTGGCCCTCGTACCAGAGCGAGGGAAAAACCAGGGCGCGGGCGCTCCGCAATGTTTCCTTGACCTCGGCCGACGATTTCCAGCCGAGGAGCCTGGCTTCGGGGTAGCGCGCGCGAAGCTCGTCCGCCGCGGGGCCGTCGCCGGCGAAAACCGGAGTCACCCTGGCCTTTCGCGCCGCCTCGGCGAAAAAGAACAGCCCCTTTTCCGGCGAGAGCCGTCCGACGAACAGGAAATCACCCGTCGCCGGGGCCGGCTTGCGCCCGAGGTCCTCGGCGTCAACGGGATTGGAAATGCGATGCACGCGGGCGTTCGGCGGCAGCCGCGGCGTCACGATCGAGGCCTGGAAATCCGAAATGACGATGAAATCCGAGAAAAGTCCCGGCATCCCCGCCGCATGTTCCATGCCCACGTGCCGCAGGCAGCGCCAGATCTTGCTCGGATAATTGCGCGAATCGCAATTATGCGCCCAGCAGGCGCCAGAAAGCGGCTCCAGACGGCAGGCATGATGGTTGCGGTAGTCGTAGAAGCCGCCATTGGGGCAGAACAGGAAATATTCGTGAAACGTATAGAGCGCGGCAACGTTCGCCGCGCGCACGGCAGGGGCGAAGGCGCCCGACATGGCCTTGGCCCAGCCATGGACGTGAACGATGGTCCGCTCACGCGGCAGGCGCGCCAGCAGTTTCTTCATTGCGCGGGCGGCGGTGAAATTCCAGATTCCCTGCGCCGCGCCGGCGAGAGCGGAAGGATTGCCGAGCAGATCGTGCTGGCCGAGACAGACGACCTCGACCCCGGCCTCAACCAGGCGCGGATCGACCGGCCCGGCGGAAGCGAAGACGATCGGCTCGAAACCGGCCTGTTTGAGGGCGATGGCGCTTTGCAGCGCGACCTTCGCCTGACCGCCGGTGATCGAGGCGTGGTCGATGACGATCACGATATGAAGCCTGGCGCTCTGAATCCCGGGGCTCATGGGCCTTTCCAACTTTCACCGATCCGGATGGCGGCGAAGCATGGCGCAAAGGTCTTAGTCTTCGTTGAACGCGCCGGACGTGCGGGGGCGCGGAAAGCCGGCGGTGACCATGTTCGGCAACAGGCCGTTAAACCGCCTCGCCTAATCTGGCGTGGAGCCTTCATCCGGAGCCCCAATGACCGACGCCATGGTCGCGAACGCATCGCCCGCCGCCGACATCCGCGAGATCGTCGCCGATCTCGGCTATCCTTCGCACTGGCATTGGTGCTGGGACAATTACAAGCCGACCGTCATCGAGCTTTCGCGCAGGAGGGGGCTGCGCCGCCACCTCGAAATCGGCGCCGGGCGCGATCCGCTTTTCCGGCCGATGGAGGCCGCCGCGCTCGGGCTGGACATCACCCTGAACGACATTTCCGCCCGCGAACTCGCCCTGGCGCCTTCCGGCTATGGCAAGATGGAATGCGACATCACCTCGCCGCGGGCGCCGGACATTCTCGGACGCGGCAAATATGACCTCGCCTATTGCCGCATGGTGATGGAGCATGTGCCGGATGTCCCGGCGATGTGGCGCAATATCGGCGAAGTTCTGGCGCCGGGCGGCGTGGCCCTGTCCTTTTTCCCGACACTCTACGCCATACCCTATACGCTGAACCGTTTGATGCCCGAGCGCATGTCCCGCTTCATCCTGGAAAGCCTGTTTCCCGAGCGCAAGCCCGAGGGCGGCGATCCCAAATTCCCCGCTTATTACGATCATTGCTTCAGCAGCGAGAGCAGGATCATGCCCATGCTGCGCCAGGCGGGTTTTTCCGACGCGGTCGTGCTGCCCTTCTGGGGCTATGCCTATTTCTGGAAGATTCCGGGCCTGAAACAGGTCGACGCCGCGTTCAATCGACTGGCCGAGCGCCGAGACTGGCGCGCGGTTTCGAGTTTTGCTTATGTGATCGCGACCAGATGAATTTACTTGGGGGCGATCTTTCGATCTCGCGCCAGCGTCGGCTTTCCTCACATGGGGAGCCGTCTCGACCGCATCTTCGGCGAATCCGGGTTGATCCCCGCCGCATCCGCCCAATATTGTGATTCGCCCATTCACGCGATTCTCGCGAAAGGCTTGGCCGCGCCATGTTCCGTCCTTCCCCAACGCTTGTTTCTGGCGCGCAAGGCTCCGGCGCCGCGCCGGCCGAAGATCTGCCGAGCTGGCGGCTCGACGACCTCTATGAAGGGCTGGACAGCCCCCGATTCGCCGAGGATCTGAAGAGCCTTGGCCACGAGTGCCGGGAATTCGCCGCGGTCTATCGCGGCGCGCTCGCGGGGCTGCTGGCCGCGCGGAAAGCGCCGGCAAGGCTGCACGAGGCGATCGCGCGCTATGAGGCGATCGACGATCTGGCGACGCGAATCATGTCCTATGCCGGCCTGTGCTATGCCGAGAACACCATCGATCCGGTCCGGGCCAAATTCTATGGCGACGCGCAGGAGAAGGTGACGGCGGCTTCGACCGACCTGCTGTTCTTCCAGCTCGAACTGAACCGGCTCGACGACATCGCCCTGGCCAAGGCGATGGACGAGGAGCCGCTCATCCGTTATCGCCCGTGGATCGAGGACTTGCGGCGGGAAAGGCCCTATCAGCTGGACGACCGCATCGAGCGGCTGTTCCACGAGAAATCGGTCACCGGCCATTCCGCCTGGAACCGGCTGTTCGATGAGACCATCGCCTCGCTGCGCTTCGAGATCGACGGCCAGGAAATGACCCTGGAGCCGGCGCTCAACCTGTTCCAGGACCCTGACGAGAAGGTGCGCGAAAAGGCCTCCGACGCCATCGCCGCCACGCTCAGGGAAGACCTGCGCGTCTTCACCCTGATCTCCAACGTGCTGGCCAAGGACAAGGAAATTTCCGACCAGTGGCGCGGTTTCAAGGATGTCGCCGCCGCGCGCCATCTCTCCAACCGCGTCGAGCCGGAAGTGGTGGACGCCATGGTCGCGGCGGTGCGCGCCGCCTATCCGCGCCTGTCGCACCGCTATTACCGTCTCAAGGCGCGCTGGTTCGGCAAGGACCGGCTGCGCCATTGGGACCGCAACGCGCCCTTGCCCGACGCGCCGCGCGCGGTCTATGACTGGTCGCAGGCGCGCGCCGCGGTGCTTGGCGCCTATGGCGCCTTCGCGCCGCAAATGGCGGAGATCGCGGAAAGATTCTTCGACCGCCAGTGGATCGACGCCCCGGTGCGGCCGGGCAAGGCGCCAGGCGCCTTTTCCCATCCCACCAGCCCTTCGGTTCATCCCTATGTCCTGCTCAATTACCAGGGCAAGCCGCGCGACGTGATGACGCTCGCCCATGAGCTTGGCCATGGCGTGCACCAGGTTCTGGCGGCGCACAACGGCCCGCTGATGGCCCCGACCCCGCTGACGCTCGCCGAGACCGCCTCGGTCTTCGGGGAAATGCTGACTTTCCGGGCGCTGCTGGCGGAAGCGAAGGAGCCGCCCGAGCGCCGGGCGCTGCTCGCCTCCAAGGTCGAGGACATGCTCAATACGGTGGTGCGGCAGATCGCCTTTTATTCCTTCGAGCGCAGCCTCCACGAGGAGCGCCGCCAGGGCGAACTGACGGCCGAGCGGATCTGCGAATTATGGATGGCGGCCCAGGCGGAAAGCCTGGGGCCCTCGATCGAGCTCATGCCGGGCTATGAGACCTTCTGGGCCTATATCCCGCATTTCATCCATTCGCCCTTCTATGTCTATGCCTATGCCTTCGGCGATTGTCTGGTGAATTCGCTCTACGGCGTCTATCGGAAGGCCGAGCCCGGCTTCGTCGAAAAATATTTCGCTTTGCTTTCGGCGGGCGGCTCGCAACATTATTCGGAACTGCTCGCGCCCTTCGGCCTCGACGCGCGCGATCCCGCCTTCTGGAATATCGGCCTGTCGATGATCGAGGGGCTGATCGACGAACTGGAAAGCCTGCCCGCCTGAATCGGGAGGTTCGATGCTGATCCTCGCCGCGTTCTGGCTCGTCCTCTGGGGACTGATCGCGCTCGGCGTCGCGGCCCTGTTCAACTGGGCGCTGGCCCGTTTCATCGAAGCGCTTGTCCCGCCCATCGGCCGGTTCGTCGATCTCGGCGGCCTCCGCCTTCATGTGGCGGACAGCGGGCCCCGGCCGGGGCTGAGCGAGCCGCCTCTGCTCTTCATCCATGGCCTGCTCGGCCAGCTCAATGAATTTGCATTCGCCCTGGCGGCGCGGTTCCCGGAACGCCGCGTCGTGCTGATCGACCGGCCCGGGTCGGGCTATTCGCGGACGGCGCATCCCCAGACGCTTGCCGAACAGGCCAGGACCGTCGCGCGGGCGATCGAGGCGCTCGGGCTCGAAAAGCCCCTGGTCGTCGGCCATTCGCTCGGCGGCGCGGTGGCTTTGGTCCTCGCGCTCGACCATCGCGACAGAATCGGCGGCCTGGCGCTGGTCGCCCCGCTCACCCATCTGGTTGCGGCGCCGCCGAAAATCCTCGGCGAACTGGCCCGGCGCGGCCGGTTCGCATGGTGGCTGGCGGCCTGGACCTTCGGCCCCGTCGTGACGCTTTTGCGTTCAGGCGTGGCGCGCGACGCGGTTTTCGCGCCCGATCCCATGCCGGCGCGGTTCTGGAGCCTTGGCGGCGGCCTGCTGGCCGCGCGGCCTTCCGCCTTGCTCGCCGCGGCGAGCGACGTTCTGACCCAGCCGCGCGAATTGCCAGGGATGATCCGGCGCTATGGCGCGCTCGACCTCACGATCGGCGTGCTTTATGGCAAGGGCGACAAGCTGCTCGATCCAGAGCGGCAGGGCGTGGATTTCTGCGCCGAGGCTCCGGGGGCGGAACTGACACGGATCGCGGGCGGCCATATGCTGCCCCTGACCCGTCCTGGCGAGACCGAGGCGTTCATTCGCGGGGTTCTGGCCCGGATGACGCCCAAATCATGAAAACATGACGTGAAAACATGCCAACCAAGCAAGACATGAAAGGAAGAGGGAAATGGCGCTGAAACATCTTTTGGCCTCAGCCCTGCTGCTTGCGGCCACCGCGGCGCCCGCCGCGGCTTTCGAATTGAGAAGCCCCGACATCCCGCCGGGCGGCGGAACGATCGACGAGACCTCTGTCTATGACGGTTTCGGCTGCAAGGGCGGCAATCTTTCGCCGGCCCTGACCTGGCGCGGCGCGCCGCCCGGAACCAGGAGCTTCGCCATCCTGGTCCACGATCCCGACGCGCCGACCGGCGGCGCGGGATTCTGGCATTGGGTGGTCTATGACATTCCCGCCTTTGTGACCGGCCTGCCGCAGGGGGCGGGCACGCAGTACGGGGCCGCCCTGCCGAAGGGGGCGAAACAGGTGGCGACCGATTTCGGAACCCCCGGTTATGGCGGCCCCTGTCCGCCCAAGGGCGACAAGCCGCACCATTACAATTTCACCGTTTACGCCCTGAAGGTTGAAAAGCTCGATCTGCCGCCCAAGGCCACCGCCTCGGTCGCCGGTTTCATGATCAACGCCAACGCCCTGGCCAAGGCGAGCCTGACCGGAACCTATGGGCGTTGAGCCCTCGCGGCGTTGAGGGCGTAAAACGCGGCGAAGGAGAGCGCATGAAAGACGATGAAGCCAATCGCCTCAGCGCCCGCGCCGCCCGCTATCTCGCGGTCGGCGCTCAGGCCGGCGGGTTCGCGGCGCGGCTCGCCGGCGCGCGGTTCCTGGGCTGGGACGGCGGGCGGGACAGCGACGCCGAGGCCCTGGCGCGGGCGCTTGGCGGGCTGAAAGGCCCGCTGATGAAGGCGGCCCAGCTCCTCGCCACCATTCCCGAGGCGCTGCCGGCCGAATATTCCCAGGCCCTCGCCACCTTGCAAAGCGAGGCGCCGCCGATGGGCGCGGCTTTCGTGCGCCGCCGGATGGCCGCCGAGCTTGGCCCCGGCTGGCGGGAGAATTTCGCCGCCTTCGACCTCCATCCGGCCGCCGCCGCCTCGCTCGGTCAGGTCCATCGCGCCCGCACGCTCGACGGCGCGGAAGTGGCCTGCAAGCTGCAATATCCCGACATGGCTTCGGCGGTCGAAGCCGATCTCGCCCAGCTCGACATGGTCATGGCGCTGCAAAAGCGCATCGAGCCGGCGATCGACGCGCGCGAGGCGGCGGTTGAAATCGCCGAACGCCTGCGCGAGGAGCTGGACTATCGCCGCGAGGCGAAGCACGCCCGCCTTTACCAAACCATGCTGGCGGGCCGCGGCGACATCCGCGTCCCCGGCGTTCACGCCAGTCTTTCCACCGGCCGCCTCCTGACCCTCGACTGGCTGGAGGGCGAAAAGATCCTTACTCTCGTCGACGCGCCCGAGGCCGAGCGCAATCTGGTCGCGCGGGCGATCTTCGGCGCCTGGTGGTCGCCTTTCGCGCATTACGGCGTGATCCACGGCGACCCGCATCTCGGCAATTACACGGTTTTCCGCGAGGGGGGCGCCGCGGCCGGGATCAATCTGCTGGATTACGGCTGCATCCGCATCTTTCCGCCGGCTTTCGTCGGCGGCGTGGTCCAGCTCTATCGCGGCCTGCTGCGGAACCGGCGCGACCAGGTCGCCGCGGCCTTTTCGGCCTGGGGCTTCCGCGATCTGAATGCGGAACTGATCGAAATCCTCACGCTCTGGGCGCGCTTCATCCTCGGGCCGCTGCTTGACGACCGCGCGCGCACCATCGCCGATGGGGTTGCCCCCGGCGCCTATGGCCGGGGCGAGGCGGCGGAAGTGCGGCGCAAGCTGCGGGAAAAGGGGCCGGTGACGATTCCGCGTGAATTCGTCTTCATGGACCGCGCCGCGATCGGCCTTGGCGGCGCCTTCCTTCATCTGGCGGCGCGGCTCAATTTCCACCGCCTGTTCGAGGAGGCGCTGGAGCATTTCGATCTCGACGTTCTGGCGGCGCGCCAGGCGGCGGCGCTGGCGGCGGCGGGGCTCGATCCGCCCGCAAGCGCCTGAATTTTCACCGTCCACCGAAAAGATGAGGTGAAATCGCGGCGCCTACCTTATACCAGCTTGCCTCGGGCCGGACCTTTTGGGAAAACAGGCGCGGCTTGGCCAGACGGCTTCAAGAGACGGACTTCACGAAGGAGAGAATTATGACGGCGGCTGAAATCGGCGCCGGCGGCGCGCCGGGCGAGTTTGCGTTCGCGCCGCCGCGGGCCTTTTTCACCCTTTGAACCCATCAACGCTTCCGTGCTCCGGGCGGAGTTTTCGAGACCCGCGCCGTCGCGGACCAATTGGAGTTGTTCATGCGCATTGCCGTTCCCGCCGAAACCGACGCCCATGAAGCGCGCGTCGCGGCGACGCCTGAAACCGTGAAGAAATTTGTGGGTCTCGGCGCCGAAGTCGCGGTCCAGGCCGGCGCCGGCCTGGGTTCCGGCCTGACCGACGCCGATTTCGAAAAGGCCGGCGCCAAAATCGCGCCCGACGCTCACGCCGT
>JAJYCZ010000102.1 GCA_021777915.1 Pseudomonadota bacterium
GCCGTCGCGGGGGCCGCGGGCGCCGCGGCGGGGGTCACGTCGGGACAGGAATTCAACGCTCGCACGATGGCGGCCGACTGGGCTTGCGCCGCGTCATTCGTCAGGCCCTTGGTCCAGGCTTCGAGCCCCCCGGCGAGGGCGACGGACACGACGCCCGCCATGCGCAGCAGGATCGTGGCCTGGCCCGCGTCGTCCGGCGTCGCGCCATAAAGGATCACCTGCGGGACGCGGCGCAACGCGACGACCTCGTCTTCGTCCAGCAGCCTGGCCAGCGGGATATTGACGGCGCCGCGGATATGGCCCGCGGCGAAGGCCTCGACCGGGCGCAGATCGACCAGCTTGTAGGTCGGACGGCCCGCAAGGATGAGCTTGCGCAATTCGTCGGGCGTGATCATGTCCTCGCCGCGCGCCACGACCTGCGCCAAAGTCTGTAGCGAGGGGCGCGCGTCGGAAGCGGCCTGGGCGACCCCGATCGGCGACAGGGCCGAGAGCGCCGGCGGCAGAGCCGGGGCGAGACTCGCCGCCGCCGCCAGCAGCGAGAGGGTTGAGGTCACACGTCCGGCCTTGCCCTTTGGTTTGCGCATGTGTCCTTCTCTTTCTGACTTTTGTGAGTGTTTCTAGAACCTTCCGTCTGGATCCGGACCGTCGCCGCGCAGGCGCTCCAGCAAGGCCGGATCGAATTGGTTGTGCAATTGCGTCCAGGAGGTCTGCTGGCCCGTGGCGACGACGATGTGACGCAGCAGATAGCCGCCGCCCAGCACCAGCAGCGCCGCCGCCATGGCGATCGGCGCCGCCGCGCGCCGCCACATGGCGGCTTCGAGAACAGCCGGAACGCCGAGGCCGAGGCCGATGAATCCGAACCAGAACAGCGACGACATATTGCCGTTGAGCACGCGCGCGACGGCGGCCTGCTGCAGGGCGTTTCCGTTGAGCATGTCGATCACGAACAGGCCGACCAGCGCCATTTCGACGGCGATCAGGCCGAGGTCGAGGCGACCGAACAGATGGCGCTCCCTCGGCTCGCCGGCGCCCAGCACGATGGCGGCCGCGCCGGTGGAGAGGCCCGAGATCAGGAACAGCGGCCCGAGCAGGGCGGAATGCCAGAACGGACGCGCGTTGAAGGCGGAGAGCAGAATTCCGGTGTATATTCCCAGCGCGATCCCCAAGCCGATGTTCACGGCCGCCAACGGACGGCGCCAGGCGAAGCACAATCTGAAGACGGGCGCGATGATCCTGGGGCCGGCGAAGGGCAATCCCTCCAGCCAGCGCTCCAGAGGCGGAACGGCCCTAGGCAGGCCGGCGATCGCGAGAAGCGCCAGCGCCGGCATGACCAGCAGCAGAACCCACGAGCCCCACGACATCGGCGACGTCACCTGCAATGTCGTGTAGAAGCGCCAGACGTTGATCTTGTGTTCGAGGTCGAGAAACAGCGTCGTCATGCCGACGGCCAGGCCGCCGAGGGCGACCAGCGGCGCGCGGGTCGCGGCGAAGGGCGCCTGTTCCTCGCGTCCCGATACGATGGCCCAACCGGAAAAGACCATCAGCCCGGCGGCGAAACCGCCGAGGAAAAGGTATGTCGCGATCTGCCAGCCCCAGATCTGCAGATCCGGCACGACCCGCGGGTTGGCCATAACGCTCGCCAATACCTCTTCTTGCATGGGAGACGTCCCTTTTCTTGCGGCGGCTCAGCGTAAGTAAAAAACGTTCGGCTTGTTTCCGGTCTCCGGCATCAGCGTATAATGATCGCGCGTCGCCAGCAACCGGCTCACTTCGCTGGTCGGGCTGTCGAGCAATCCGAAATGCATGGCTTTCGCGGGGCAGACCGCGACGCAGGCGGGATCGTCGCCGTTCTGCACGCGATGGACGCAGAAGGTGCATTTGCCGATATAGCCTTCCGGCTGCATGATCAGCCGCGCGTCATAGGGGCATGCGGCGATGCAGGCCTTGCAGCCGGTGCAGCGCAAGGCGTCGACGACGACGATATTGCTGTCGTTCCAGTATTGGCTGGCCCCGGTCGGACAGGCTTCGACGCAGGTCGCGTGCGAACAATGGTTGCAGCGCTCCGAGCGGAATTCCGTCTTGAGGTCGGGATAGCGGCCCTTGGTGATCTCGACGACCCAGTCGAAGCAAAGCCCCTCCGGAACCTTGTTCTCCATGCGGCAGGCGTCGACGCAGTCGCAGCATCCGATGCAGGTCCTGGTGTCGATGACCATCGCATAATGGGCCATCACGCGCTCTCCCTGCGCAAGGTGACGAAATTGCCGCGCATGCCAGTGCCGCCGGAAATCGGGTCGAACAGAACGCGCGTCATCAGCGCGGAATCGTCGGCGCCTCGGCCATAAGCGAGTTTGAGCGATTCCGCCGTATGGCCGAACCCGTGTGTCAGCCATACGGAATCGGGCCGTGTCCGCTCGGTGACGCGCACGCGAACGGCGTTGCTCACTTTGCCGTCCTGGTTGACGAGGCGCACGTAGGATTCATTCTCCACGTTGAAACGCAAGGCGGTGGACGGATGAATCCAGACCACGTTTTCGGGCATCAGCTGGTAAAGCACCGGATTGTTCTGGGTGCGGCTGAAGGAATGCTGCGGCGCCCGTCCATAATTCAGGCGGTAGAAACCGTCGGGCGGCGGCGGCTGGCGCGCCGGCAGCGGCAGCGGATCGAAGCCGGCGTCCTTGAGTATGGTGGAATAGAGTTCGATCTTGCCGCTCGGCGTCTTGAAGGCGATCGCGGCCCCCGGTTCGTAATAGACCGGCGTCTTGCGCGGAAAGCGCTTCACGCCGATTTTCCGCATTTCTTCGAGCGAGCCGCCGACCTGCTTGAGCCGCCAGTCGATGACCTCCGTGTAATCCTTCCACGGGAAATATTTGTCCAGTCCAAGCCGATGGCCGATCTCCCTGGCGATCTCCCAGCCGGGCTTCGATTCGCCACGGGGGGGAAGCGCCGGGCCGCGCAGGGCGATGCAGGGCTCGCGTTCGTCGTCGTTGCGCAGGACGTCGTAGCGCTCCAGATAGGAACATTCGGGCAGGATGACGTCGGCATAGCCGGTCGCCTCCGACGGCTGCACGTCGATGGCGACGATGAGGTCGAGGGATTTGGCGGCCTGCGCGAGTTTCTCGCCCGCCCCGGGAACGCTCATCGGCAGGTTCGTGTCGTAGATGATCAGGGCGCGATAGTGCGGATCGGGGCCGATGCAATTGTCGAGCACGACATCGACGAGAGGGGCGCCCGCCAAGGGATATTTTTTGGAGGTGACGTCGCGCCATGACGTCTTCGGCGTGGGATAGGCGGGAAGCGGAAATTCTGGCAGTTCGGCCGCCTCCGGAATGAAATAACCGCCTTTCCGGCCCCAGATCCCGAGAAGGCCGACGAGGATCGCCATGGCGCGCGCGCGTTGGGTGTCGTCGCCCCACCAGGTCGAATGGCGGCCCGGATGGAGGACCGTGGCCGGCGCGGCCGACGCCATGATCCTGGCCGTGCGGCGGATGACGTCTGGCTCTATACCCGTCTCGTTCCACGCCCATTCCGGCGTGAAGGGGGCGACATGGGCGGCGAGCTGGTCGAAGCCGGTGGTGTTGCGCGCGACATAGCCGGCGTCGTAGAGGCGCTCGGAAATGATGACGTTCATCCAGGCCAGCAGCAGCGCGATGTCGGTCCCGGGCCTGATCGGCAGCCAGTGCTGCGCCTTGCTCGCCGCCACCGAAAAGCGCGGATCGACGACGATGATCTCCGCGCCGTTGCGGACGGCGTCGGCGAAGGTGCGCACCTGGCTGTTGTGCAGGTTCTCGCCGATATGCGACCCGATCAGGACGACGCAGCGGGCGTTCTCCATGTCGGTCTGTTCGGGCGAGCCGACGCCCTCGCCGAAGGTGAGATAAAAGCCGGTGTCGCGCGGGCCGCGGCATTGGCCGAACGCGGGCTCGGCTATGCTGTCGCTGCCGAAGGCGCGCAGAAGATGGATGAAATGCGCGGCGCCCGGGCCATGGGTGGCGGCGGCGAGCCGGTCCGGGCCGTGTTCGCGGGCGATCTTCGTCAGTTTTTCGGCGATGAAACCGAGCGCCTTGTCCCAGCTGACGACCTCGAAACTCTGCTTGCCGTCGCGTTCGACCCGCATCAGCGGCTTGACCAGGCGATTGGGATCATTATAGGCGCCGACGCCGCCCGTGCCGCGCGTGCACAGCCGCCCCTCGCAATGCGGGTCGTCGGGATGGCCGGTGATTTTCCAGATTTGGTCGCCGATGGTGTGAACGACCGCGGCGCAGGACCAGAAACAGATATTGCAGGCTGTCGGGCTCTCCTTCGCCGGCCCCTGCGTCATCAGCTTCTGCCATTGGGCCGGACCCGCGCAGCCGCCGAGCGACGGCCCCAGAAGAGCGGCGCATCCCGTCGTGGCGCTGAGTTTGAGGAAATCGCGGCGATGCATCCGAGGCCCCCGAGCCTGCGAAGCATTAGAAACAATAGTTGACTTTTCATTGATCCTTGTCAATTTCTTCTGAAAGCGGATCGACTAATAAAGTTATGTATAGTCGTTGGCGCGCCGAATGGGCCCGCGCGCGGGCTTTTTTGCGTACGGAGGATGGCGGCGACTTGCGATCGAGGGCGACCGGATGGGCAGGACGGCGAGTTTTTTTCGAGTTTTTGCAATTCTGATGACGGTCCTGCTGGGCGCGCCGCGATTGGCGGCCGCGGCTCCGGCGGAAACGCCGCCGCTGGTCACGCCGGCATGGCTGCGCGCGCATCTCCACGACAAGGGGCTGATCGTCATCGAGGTCTATCTGCTCGATCAAAACCGGGAGACCTATGAGAAGGGGCATATTCCCGGCGCGATCTTCACCGGCTTCTTCAGCGACGGCTGGATTCGCACGTCGGGCGACGAAATCCCCGGCCTGCTGCCGCCGCAGGACAAGATCGACGCGATCCTCGGCGGTCTCGGCGTGACTCCGGAAAGCCGGGTCGTCCTCGTCCCCGGCGGCGTGGGGCTGAGCCGCCCCAATACGTTCGACGCCTCGACCTGGCTCTATTGGGCGTTGAATGCGGAAGGCGCGCATCAGGTTTCCATCCTCAACGGCGGCGACGACGGATGGCGGGCGGCCGAGGCGGACGCCATCGAAACCGGATCGGTCAAACCGTCTACGTCGCATTTCGCCGGCAGCCTTCAGGCCGGTTACCAGGCCAGACTGGCCGATGTCGAGGCGGCGGTGAAGGCGCGCGAACCCCTGCTCGTCGATTCGCGCCCGCCGGAGCAGTTCGCGGGCAAGATCAAGACAGCCGCCGTGACGCGCGCCGGCACGCTGCCGGGCGCCGTCAACCTGCCGGCGCAGGATCTGATGACGCCGAACGGCCAGGGCATGATTCCGGAAGACCAGGTCAAGCAGCGCATAGCGGCGGCGGGAATCAAGCCGGGCGCCGCGGCGATCGTCTTCTGCAACAATTCCTACCTGGCTTCGTCGGACTGGTTCGCGCTGCGCGCCATCGCGGGACATGACAAGGTTCTTCTCTATTCGGGGTCCATGGCCGAATGGACGCGGCATCCCGATCTGCCGGTCGTCGCCGGCCCGTGACCGGCTCCCCTGGCGAAGGAGTACGCCAATGACGCGCAAGGGCTCCGCGCTCTGGAATCCCTATCTGGCCGGCGTGGCGCTGGGCCTCGTGCTCTTCGCCACGTTTTTCGCCACCGGCCACGGCCTCGGCGTCTCCGGCGCCACGACGTCGCTGACCGCGGTCGGCGCCGCGGCGGTCGCCCCGCATCTGGTCGGGCCGGGCTCCTATCTCGCCGGTTACGTCCGCATGGGGCTCAATCACTGGATCGAGTGGGAAGTGCTCGGCGTCGCCATCGGCGCCGTGGCCGGCGCCCTCGCGGCGCGGCGCTTCGATCCCATGATCGACGGGCCGACCCGTCTGGGTCCGCTCGCGCGCCTGATCCTGGCGGCGATCGGCGGAACCGTGACCGGCTTCGGCGCCCGCATGGCGATGGGCTGCACCAGCGGCATGGGGCTGTCGGGCGGGGCGACGCTGGCGGCGGCGGGATTTCTCTTTCTCATCGGCTTTTTCGGCGGCGGCCTGGCCGCCGGCTTCGCGCTGAAGCCGTTGTGGCGCGGAGGCGAATGAGATGGTTGGGCCTCTCCAGCTCGCCGGCCCCGTGTCCGGCCTGATCCTCGGCTTCGGCTTCGGCTTCGTCCTTGAAAACGCCGGGTTCGGCGACCCGAAAAAGCTGACCGCGCAATTGCGCCTGACCGATTGGTCGGTGTTCAAGGTGATGTTCACCGCGATCATCGTCTGCGCGGTTCTCCTCACGATCGCGAGCGGCCTCGGGCTGGTCGACATGAAGCGGGTGTTCGTCCCTTCCGTTTATTTCTGGGGGACGCTGCTCGGCGGCGTCGGGCTCGGCGTCGGCATGGCGGTTGGCGGCTATTGCCCCGGCACATGCGTCGTCGGCCTGATGTCCGGACGTCTCGATGGGCTGATTTTCCTGTTGGGCGTCGGCGCCGGGACATTGATTTTCAACGGCGCATATCCCAACATAAAGTTCTGGGCCTACGCCCAGACCGGGCCGAACGCTTGGACCTTGCCGCAATTGCTGCATCTCCCGGCGTGGCTTGTCCTGCTCGGGCTGTTGGCGGTCCTCGTTGGCGTCGGCGGGTTGACCGCGGTGTCAAGGGGGCCTGGAAAGCGAGAGGCCTGACCGGGCGCTGGACGCTCGAACATCACAGGAAGGGTTTCGATGAAAACGCGCCGCAATCCCGTCTCCGCCCTTGCGCTGGCGGTCGCCCTGGCTCCGGCTCTGCCTTGCGCCGTCGCCGCCGCGCCCATGGTCGTGGCGCAGGCCGCGGGCAATCCTTGTGCGCCGAGCAACTCCTCCGGCGCGGCCAATCCCTGCGCCCCTTCCAATCCCTGCGCGCCGCAAAGCTCATCGAAGGGCGGCCAGAACGACGCCGGCAAGGCGAAGCAAGGATCGGGGCAGGCGCCGGCGAATCCCTGCGCGCCGCAATAAGGCGCCCACGCCGGAGGGCCGTTCCATGCGCCAAGACTTCGCCATGCGCGCCAATGCGATGGTCGATCAGATCGCCAAATGGGCGGGGCAGGGCGCGAACGCGCCGGCGCGGGTGATCGGCGAGGCGCAAGTGTTCAGGGAATGGACGCATTACCCGCAGCCCGACGCCATCGACAAGCGCTCGGGCTGGCGCTTCTATTACCATGCCCATCCCCGCGTTCAGCGCATCGCGCGGGAGCACGGACATTTCCATATTTTCACGCCGGGACCCAAGGCCTCGGAACGAGCCCCGGAGCGCCGCTTTTCCCATCTGATCGGGCTGTCGGTCGATCCCAAAGGCCTGCCTTTGCGTCTCTTCACGACCAATCGCTGGGTCACCGACGAAATCTGGCAACCGGCGGCGACGATGGCGGCCTGGCTGGAAAAGCCGGCGCTTCGTAATGCCGAACCGCGCGACGTGGGCGTGTGGCTCGAGAATCTGGTGGGTCTCTATCGCGATGAGATCGCCGTGCTGCTGCGCGACCGCGACCTGCGCGTCAATGAGCCGGGAGGCGGAGGCGAAAACAATCCTCGCCTCGACGATCGGCGGCTGCGCTATCCCAGCCAGCTGCATATCAATCTGGCGCAGAAGCTCCGCGCGCTGGAGCCCGGTCCCGCCCGATCGGCGGCGTGACCCGCGATCGATCGGACGGCGGAATGGGATCGCTCTCCCGGCCCGCTTCGCGTGCTTGCGCGCGCGGGTTGATGACGCGCGAGCGCGTCGAAAGCTTGTTTGTCTTCGCTTCCTGGGCTTAGAGCATAATCCCAAAAAGTTGCAGACTTTTTGGATAAAAATATGCGTTAAAACAAAATGTTAGAGCGAATTCCCCGATTCGGCGCGAACGGATTTCGCTCTAGACACGAGGCTGGAGCCCTGGACGAAAGAAATGCATGAAATGTCGTTGACGGAAAGCGTCGTGGAAATTCTGCGCGAGGAAGCGCGCCGCCAGGGTTTCAGCCGGGTGAAAACCGTATGGCTGGAGATCGGCGCGCTCGGCGGCGTCGAGCCGGAAGCGATGGAATTCTGTTTCGACGTCGTGACGCGCGGCACTTTGGCCGAGGGGGCGCGGCTGGAAATCATCCGAACGCCGGGCAGGGGCTATTGCCTCGACTGCGGCGAGGAGTCCCCGCTCGAAGAGCGGTTCGGCGCCTGCCCCAAATGCGGCGGCAATCACATGCAGATGACGGGCGGCGACCAATTGCGGGTCAAGGAACTCGAAGTCGACTGACGCCCAAACCCCTCGCGCCAGAGCGTGCAACGAGACCGACCGGCGCATGGGGCAAGCCTGAGCGACCAGACATCCGTCGAAAGACCAGGCTGTTCCGGTCAAGCGCCGCGCGATGGTTACTGGTTGTTATCTCGCTTGTTTCGGTGGCGGGTGCACAAGGGCTCGAACCTTGGACCCGCGGATCAAGAGTCAGAAAAATTGTCCTGTTCGACTACGCCCCGGACAAGCACAAGTTCAAGGTCTTCAATTCTCGCCCCCAGCGGCGCGTCACCGGGCAAATCAAACGCGGAATGCGCCGCCCCGCCTTCGAACCGGCGATCGGCGATATGAAAGCCGAGCGCCGCATGGGTCGAAACCGGATCGCCCGCGCCCAAGACGACGCCATTGGCGCCGGACTCGCCGCCATCGGGTATGACTTCCGCCGCCACATTGCCTGGCAGGCGCCAATATTGGCCGCACTCTGCGCCGCCGTCGCGCCGAAAATCGACGAACCCAATCAGCTTGTCACGGCCCGAGCCGCGTTCTTCACGGCCGCCGAACCCGCCGCCTTGACGGACGTGATCAATCTCAGTCGCGAACCGAAACAATCGGTTTGGGTGGCAGGATTTTTTGAACCGCCTTCGCATCACAATAGCGCGAATGCCACCCGCCGCAGTGAAAGACAATTATTTACTTTGAGCGGAAAGGCTCTTTTGGAGGCCCGCTGAATGATCGTTTGCCGAAAGCTATCGTCCCTTGCCGGGATCGGGGAGGGGCCAGCGCGACGGCAAAGTGGGAACGGAAAAGACCGGCTTTGAATCGGAATTTTCGCCGCGCCGCGGTTCTCTGGCGAGTTGAGCGCTCTTGACGGCGACCTCGGTGCGATTGCGCGCGTGCAGCTTTTTCATGATATGGCGGACGTGGACTTTCACCGTGCTCTCGCACATGTTCAACTCATACGCGATGATCTTGTTCGGCTTGCCCTCGCGGATCGCTTCGATCACCGAGAACTCGCGGCCTGTGAGGCCGCTCGGCGCTGCGCCGGCGTTGTTTGGCGCTGGCGTCTGCTGCGCTGCTAAAAGGCATTGAGGCGGCACATAAACTCCGCCTGCTCCGACGAATTTTATCGCCTCGATGAAAATATCGAAGGGCGCGCTCATCGAGATGAAGCCGTTGGCGCCTCGGCCCAAGGCCTTCAAGGCGTCATCAGGATGGTCGGCTTTTCCCAGGACGATGCTGCGCAACGGCGGGTGAAAAGACACCAGCGTCGCGAACTCGGCGTCGATTTCGTCTCCAGAGAGGGAAACGATCGACAACAACACGATCGTTGAAACGAAATCCACCTCGAGCCGAAGCAAATCGGCAAGACTCGCAACGCCATGCACCGACCGAAAGCCCCAGGCGCCGACGCTGCGTTGCAAACAGTCGCGAAAAAAGAGGTTGCGTTCGACAATGATAATTGCCGTGGGAGCCCGGGATTTTGCCCTTTGTTCTTCCAAGGGCCTCGCGTCAGAAGCTTTGCTTTCGAGGTCGTCATCAAAAGAGTTCTGGCCTGTTTCGCTTTCTGATGCTGACGGGTCCAAGTAGTAGACCATTGCGTCCTCCCCACTGACAACGAAAGTTAGTCACTAATAGGTTTTTATCTGATCACGCCGCACTTAAAATGCGACACACATCGCGAACTATGGCATAGCAGATAAAATACGTTCATATACGTCTATACGAATAACTCAGCAAACATATGTTTGCTTCAAATCAATTACAACATTTACCAAAAGCACTAGATCAACCTAGGCTTATGCCGCGAAAGCGTGAAAACATAAACAGACAACATGGCGATAATCGTTAATGCTTAAGGCGTATATATCAACGATTTTGTCCAAAAGTAGTAAGATCCTTCCTCCAAATCCCCACACGGGGATACCCGACCTCCTACGCCGTCGCATTTCAATTAAAATTTTGCGACGGAATCGATGTGTGGTCAAGAAGGTGTTTTAATTTTGACACACTTTTAAATCACGAATCAGTGAAGAAGGGCGCGCTCCGTCATTAGGACCGAGTAGAAATTACGGAAGAATCTGAGTTTATGTGTCGTACCAATCGGCTGAGCGCAACTGGAATGGCGAAGCGCGATCGTGATTGAACGGGCTACGTAATTCTTCACTCGCCTTTCGCGGCCGCCTTCAATAATTCGCGGATTTACCTACCATTTTCAATCTGAGCCTGTCCGTTGCGCAGGGTAATCCAATCGGATTTGGGTTGCGGCGCGAGCCGAACTGTGATTGCGCGATCCCCCTTCGTGATTTGGGGCGCGGGAGGCGTGACGTTGGTGGTCGCGGCATCCGAGGGGCGCGGCGGAAAGTTGAATTTCTTGCGCAGCGTTTCGTGCTTGGCGAACCGCTTGAGTCAGGCAAGGCGATCAGTCCACTCGACGAGGCGCTGCTTTTGCCGCTTCGCTTCGCGCTACGCAGGGCAAAGCCGACGGCGGGGTGAGCATTGCGCTGTTTGGGGCGCGGTGGCGCGAATTCCTGCGTCGCGCCCGGGCTTTGCCAACGGCGCGCCAAGCCATGATCCATTCGGCCTCATCTTCGGGAGACTGTCGGAAATTTCGTGTTCGTGCCACCGCGATACGATTGTTTGAGGCGTCGAATGGCAAGGCGCCGCAGCCCTCCTTCGATCGGGTCAGCGGCAGGGGCGCTGGACATATGGTCTCAGCCTGGCGTTCGTCCCTGAAGCTCGTGGTGGGGCGTGCTGTGAACGAGAAATCCAACGAAGTCACGGCGATCCCCGGGTTATTGAACCTTTAGGCGCCCGAGACGCCTCATCCCGCTTGGGGCCAGGATTACTGAATCAAAAACCGTCCTTGCGCCTTGGCAATCCAGATTGTGATTTGGCTCCGCGTGGCGCAGCTATAAAATCGGATATGAATCGGTCCATTGGCTTGTGTGGGGTGTAAACGTAAGTGTTTAAACGATATACGATCAAAAAGTTTTGTAAACGATCACTGTTGTGATCCGCAATGTTGTATCAATAGTGACGATCGCTATTCTAACAAATTGATATTGTATACGATACAATCGTTAACAATTACGTATAAGTAATAGATAAAATAATCAAGTGTTGATATGGTAAAATAATAATCATTTTGTATATGGTTATTCGTATTATTAAACGATGGATATAGTGCATTGGCGTCTAATTTGAATCAATGACGACGTTATGTAGATACGAGTTATTATGGTTAACTGATTGTAACTGGATTTATTGGTTATTTTTGTGTTATTATCCGTTTGTGTGATGCAGAAGCCAACGTCCATACGGATAAAGCCGTATCGGCGTTGGCTGAAGAGACCGGCGCCTCGACATGAGGCGCCGTGATAGTCTTGCGGATGAAGCGAGTGACGGTCACGTCCCCTATAACGCAAAAAGAACATACAGCCTCAGGGGAGCGGCTCCGGAGCTGACGATCAAAAAATGACGGAAGAGCCATGTGCCTGGCGCTTGTGATTGAGGACGAACCTGAACTCGCCGGATTCGTCGTTGGCGCGTTTCGCCATCTCAACATCGAGGCTGTGGCCGTCGAGTCGGCCGAACGCGCGATCGAACTGATCGATCAGACGGGCAGGGTCGACGTGGCCTTTGTCAACCTCTCCAGGGAAGACCAACAGCAGACCTTAGTGACGACAGTCGCCTCGCGATGGCCGCATATCAAATTAATCGTGTTGTCGCCACGAGCCGAAGACATGGGGCGAATTCCGCCCGCCATTTTCATCACCAAGCCGACCAACGCCGCGATCCTTATGGCTGTTCTCAAACGGGTGGCTCTAAATACGGGGAAGTCGCGCGGCTTTCTCCAATGAGCGGCCCGATTGCTCCCGGCGCGAATCCTGTCCGCACCGGGACGATCCGGGAGCTTGCCTCACCGCCTTGACGTTGGAACGCCACACCGCGTGGCGGCAAAGATTGCTGGGGCGGCGGGGAACGCCGCCGCCGCGACCTTCAAAACGTGCTTTTTCAATCACACATGGCCAAGGATTGTGGTGGTTCCCGCTAGGGCGACGGAGAAGTCCGTGCTGGCGTAAGCGCCGACCAGCTGGACCACGTCGGTGGCCGCGCCGTTTTGGAGCGTCAGCGTCGACATCGTACGGGCGCTGTTCTGCGTCACGCTCAGCAGGGACCACGCGCCCGCGAAGTCGACCGTGTCGCCCTTCGCGAAGCCGCTGATCGAGCCCGCGAAGCCGGTCGG
>JAJYCZ010000103.1 GCA_021777915.1 Pseudomonadota bacterium
TTTCGGCCTTGGCCGTATAAATGCCCTGCCAGTGCCCCTTGCGGTCGAATGTGGTCATCTTTCGCCCCCGCGGCGAATATGGACGCAAGAGGCGGGACGTTCAATGGCGTAGTGGAACCGCTGCGATTAGTTCGCTGTGCGATTATGGCGGCGGCGCCTTCAGGCGGGCATGCCGTACAGAGTCAAGTGCTACAGAGCCACGAGACCAAAATTCGCGGTCGGCTCACGACGCTGTTCCGTTACGGCATGGCAACAACATGAAGTCGGTTTTACGCTCCCAGCGATAGGCGCCGTCTTTCCCCACGAAGTCGGCGAATGAAAGCGGTGAGCGCCAGATGGCGCGAGGATGCAGGTCGCTGGGCGGCGCCTCGTTGTCGTGCAATGGCCAGACCACCCAGGCGGGAGCGTCGACGTTGGCGCAAAATTTTCGGAGGCGGCTGGCGTCGATAGTCGGTTCGGCCTGTGCGGTGTTGAGGCCAAAGGGCTGAATCATCTTCCTTGATTCGAAACCGAGGGCAACAGCGCGCTCGGCGCGGTCTTTCCAGAAAAAGGTTTCGTCGCGCGAAAAGACGATTCCGGCGCCCTGGATCGAGGTGAGCCAGTTCGGTCGGCCCAGGCCGTACCATGCTTCGATGGAGCCGTGTGCCCAGTAAACTTCGCCCGCTTTGGTCGCGATGGTCGCGGAAAATTCGGGAATCGTCGTTTGGCGATCGAAGAAGCGTATGAAATCATTGCGCGAGTCCCATCCAACGATTGCGAGCGCGCCAAGCGCCGCCGACAGGGCCATGAGCGCGCTGCGGTCGCGCTCGGGGGAGGCGCCCAAAGCGACCACGACCGCCGCCAGGGCCAGGGGCCAGACATGCGTGTTCATCATGAACAGGCGGTCCCGTGTGGCGATAATGCCATCAGGTCCCTGTTCGGCAAAGCTAATCAATTCGGCGAGATTATAAAACACGACCAGCGCGCCAAGGCCGACGATCACCAGCGTGAGCCCACGACTTAAAGAGTCGGAAAGGGCAATCAGGCCGCGCCGGGAAAGGAAATCGAGCGCGACGGCCAGACTGATGGCCACGAAACGATCCGGCGGGGCGATAGGCGCCCAGGCCAAAGCCAGCAAGGCGGGAACGACCCATGCGGAAGGCTTCTCGCTGGCGGACTTGACGATGAACATGGCAAAGGCCGCCGGGGCGAAGACGGCGGCGATCCATGCCGCGCGCCATACCTGTACCTGGACGATCAGCAAATTTGGGATGAGGTCGCCGAACAGTTCGGCGATGACGATTCCGCCCAGCGACACTCCCGCTATGGCAAGAAAAAACACCCGAACTCGCCCCGCCGCCGATTGCGAGCCGATCAGCAAAATCGCCAGGCGAAGCGCGAGCGTGGCAAGAGAGGCGCCGTCCCAAAGGCGCGGAAACAGATAATTGTTCCGAACGTCCAGAGCGGCCTTCCATTCCGGATCGACGAACTGGGTGAGCCGATGCGCCAGCGGAAGGCCGAGAAGGGCCGCCGCCGCCAAGCCCAGGGCGACCGCTGGGGCGAGATAAAGCCAGCGTAAGTCCCGCCGACAGAGCATGACGAACAATACGCTCACGCCGGGCAGAGCCATGATCGGGTGAAGGAGCGCGGCGACCGCCAGGAGTGCGGCGCTCGCGAAAAAGCGTTCGCGGAGAACCGCCGTGAACGCGAGCAAGGTCAAGGCTTCCGCGAAAGGACGCGGTGTCGCCGAAGGCTCGCCATAGGGCAACAGGTTGAAGCCGCTGCTGGCATGGGGGAGGATCGCGACCAGGGCTAGAAACAGCCAGCGGGCTCGTCCGGTTAACAATTGCTGGGCCAACGCGAAAGCCGACGCAAACCAGAACAAGAGGCCGAGAAATGCTACGGTCTGGCCAGCGAGCGATGAGCCAAGCCAATCAACTGCGAAACGCATCAGGACCGGAAACAGCGAATATTGCGTCTGCCGGTCCATCGTGAACATCCAGTCGCGACCGATGCCCTTCGGGTCGGCGTCGGCGATGACGCGCGTAACGTATATCAACGCGTCGCCGTAGATGCCGGAATAGGGCCGCAACAGAAACCAGATGCCGAGGAGGCCGACGGCCAAAGCGGCTTCGAGCGAAAATCTTTTCGCGTCGCCGCGCGAGCCGCGATGAAGAAACTGGCTAGAATTTGCAAACATCATCGGCTGGCTCGTAAAGAACTAAAGGGTTAAATTAATGTTTGAATAAGTTGTCGGCGCCACCAGCAGCGGACGGCTTGTCCCAAGGCCCCTGAAAAGGAGCGATCGCTCCCGTGGCAGCTGACGCCGGCGCATGCCTGTGCTTCGATGGGCCGGACAAAAGCGAGCAAGGGCTTACGACGCCTTACTCGGGACCTGACGCTCGCTCGTCCGGGCTTCCGCAGCGCCGAACAGGCCGGCCCCCCAGTATTCGGCGTCCTCGTTGAGGCAAGGGATGACGATGGAGACATCGATCCCTGCCGGACAGGCCTCGTCCACAGTCGCGAGTTTGGTCATATGCGAACCTCCGCAGGCGCAAAGTCCGATCGCGCCGCGGGCGAGGTTAGGCGACGGCGTTTAAGATTTGCCTACCGGCTTCGCCTGGGAAAAATTCTAGCCGGCGTTCGCCGCCTCAAGCTCGGACGACAGTTCCAGCCATTCCTCTTCCGCCGCGAGCAGGGCGCGTTCGAGGTCCGCGCGCTGCTGCGAGAGTCTCGTCGCTTCGGCCGGATTGCGCTCGAAGGCGCGGGGGTCGGAGAGCATGAGATCGACGCGCGCGATCAAGTCGGAAAAGCGCGTCAACTTCTCTTCCGCCGCCTTCACTTTTCGCAGGATCGGCGCCGCGTCCCTGCGCGTTCTCGCGGCGTCGCGCCGCGCCTCGCCCGAGGCCTCGCGTTTCTTCTCGGCCCCGTTCTTCTGGCTTTTCCGCGCGGACTCCAGGACAAACTTGCGGTAGTCCGCCATGTCGCCGTCGAAGGCCCGCACCTTGCCGTCGGCCACCAGCCACAGCCGGTCGGCGCAGGCTTCGAGCAGATATTGGTCGTGCGAGATCAGGATCACCGCGCCGGAAAATTCGTTGATCGCCTCCGCCAGCGCCGCGCGGCTGTCGATGTCGAGATGATTGGTCGGCTCGTCGAGGATCAGGAGATGCGGGCCGTTGAACGTGGCAAGGCCCATCAGCAGCCGCGCCTTTTCGCCGCCGGACAGATTGGCGACCTTGGTGTCGGCCTTGACATTGGGGAAGCCGATCTGCGCGGCGCGGGCGCGGATCTTCGACTCCGGCGCGTCGGGCATCAGGCGCTGGACGGCGCGAAACGGCGTGTCGTCGAGATTGAGGTCCTCGACCTGATGCTGGGCGAAAAAGCCGGCCTCCAGCCTGGCCGATTTGTTCAAAGTCCCGGAGAGCGGCGAGAGTCTCCCGCCGAGCAGTTTGGCGAAAGTCGATTTGCCATTGCCATTGGCGCCAAGCAGGCCGATGCGGTCGTCGTTGGACAGACTTAATGAGAGCCCTGACAGAACCGTGCGCTCGTCATAGCCGACCGCGACCTTTTCCATGGCGATGATCGGCGGCGACAAGGGCTTTTCCGGCGAGGGGAAGGAGAAGGGCAGCACGTCCTCGTCCACCGCCGCTTCGACGCTCTCCATCTTTTCCAGCATTTTCAGGCGCGATTGCGCCTGCCGCGCCTTGGTCGCCTTGGCGCGGAAACGGTCGACGAAAGCCTGGAGATGGGCGCGGCGCTCCTCCTGCTTCTTGACGAACTTGGCCTGGAGCATTTTCGCTTCGGCGCGCTGGCGGGCGAAGGAATCGTAATTGCCGCGATAGAGCTGCAATCTGGCGCGGTCGAGATGGACGATATGGTCGCAGACGTCGTTCAGCAGGTCGCGGTCATGGCTGATGACCACGATGGTCGCCGGATAAGAGCCGAGATAATCGATCAGCCATAATGTGCCTTCGAGGTCGAGATAATTGGTCGGCTCGTCGAGCAGCAGCAGGTCGGGCCGCGAAAACAGCACCGCCGCGAGGGCGACGCGCATCCGCCAGCCGCCGGAAAACTCTTTCAGGGCGCGATGCTGCGCTTCCTCGTCGAAGCCGAGGCCGGCGAGGATTTCGGCGGCGCGGGCGGGCGCGGCATGGGCCTCGATATCGGCGAGGCGCACATGGATTTCCGCGATGCGATGCGGATCTAAAGCGGTTTCGGCTTCCTCCAGCAGGGCGCTTCGCTCGCTGTCGGCGGCGAGCACGAAATCGATCAGCTTGCCGTCGCCGCCCGGCGCCTCCTGCTCGACGCGGCCGATGCGCGCGCCGCGCGGGAGCTGGATCGTCCCGCTTTCGGCGGCGATCTCGTTGCAGATCAGCCGGAACAGAGTGGTCTTGCCGGCGCCGTTGCGTCCGACAAAACCGACATGAGCGCGCTCCGGCAGCGCCAGGCCGGCGGAATCGAACAACAGACGCGGCCCAAGCCGGTAGGTGAGATCGGTGACGGTGAGCATGGAGTTTTACGCATCGCGGGCAGTGAATCCTTCTCTCCTTGCGGGAGAAGGTGGCCCCGAAGGGGCCGGATGAGGGGGCGCCGGGTGCGGGAACCCGTCATCCGGCGCTGGCGCGCCACGTTCTCCCGCCATAGGCCGTCCGCAAGGACGGCCGTTCTGACGAACGACCTATGGGGAGACGGGCGTGTTCAGCAGTTTGTCTTGCCGCATCTGGTCATGGAGTCGATCCGCGATTTAAGCTCGTCATAGCCCACGGCGCCGACGATGGCTTCGCCGCCGATCACATAGGCCGGCGTGCCGCTGAGGCCGAGCGCGTCGCCGAGCTTGATATTCTCGGCGAGGCCGTCGTGTACCGAAGCGTCGGTCATGTCCTTCTGGATGCGGGCCATGTCCAGGCCCATGTCCCTGGCGACCGCGAGCGCCTGATCCTTGCCGACATGGCTGTGGCTGGACAGCAGCTTCTGGTGGAACTCGAAGAATTTCGCGCCCGAAACCTGCTTGCGCACGGCGGCGGCGACGCGCGCCGCCTCGACCGAATCCGGCCCCAGCACCGGGAAATCCGCCAGCACCACGCGCAGATCGGGCTCGGTCTTGATCAGATTGTTGAGATCAAGGAGCGCCCTTTTGCAATAGCCGCAATTATAGTCGAAGAACTCGACCAGGGCGACCTTGCCGGCCGGATTGCCGGCCACGCCGTTGAAGGGCGAATTGAACAGGGCGTCCCTGTTCTTCTCGATGGCCTCGCGGTGAAGATCGGTTTCCTCCTGCTGCTGCTTCTTTTCCAGTTCGGTGGCGACCTCGCGCAGAATCTCGGGATGGTCGAGCAGGTAGGAATGGACGATGGATTCGATTTCGGATTTCTGCGCCGCGCTGAATTCGCCCGCGCGCGCGGCAGGGGCGGCGGAAAGGGCGACGGCGCTCAGACAGAGAAACCCGGCGAACAGGGCTCCAGGGCTCGGGAAGGACATGGACAACTCCAACGGAAAAATCTAACCCTCCTTAACACTATTCGAACGTCGAGGTCGAATTGCGGCGCGGTTTTTTCCGGAAAATCCCATGAACCAGAAGGCGCATCACCTCAAAACCGCGCGGCGGGCGGCGATCGCGCCTTTCATCGCCATGGACGTCAAGCGTGAGGCGACGCTGATGGAGCAGGCGGGCGGGACCATCGTCCATATGGAGGTGGGCGAGCCCTCGGCGCCGCCGCCGCGCCGCGTCCGCGAGGCGGCGCTCGCGGCGCTCGGCGGCCAACCGGTCGGCTATACCGACGCCCTGGGCCTGATGAGCCTGCGCGAGCGCATCGCCCGCCATTACCAGGAAACCTACGGCGTGGCGGTCGATCCGGCGCGGGTGGCGGCGACCACCGGTTCGTCCGGCGGTTTCGTCATGGCTTTTCTGGCGCTGTTCGATCCGGGCGCGCGCGTGGCGATCCAGAACCCGGGCTATCCGGCCTATCGCAATATTTTTGGCGCGCTCGGGCTCGAAGCGGTCGATCTGCCGGTCGATTGCTCGAACGGCTTCGCCGTCACGGCGGCGGCGGTGGAGGCGGCCGACGAAGCGCGCAAGCTCGACGGCCTGCTGCTGATGAGCCCGGCCAATCCGACCGGCGCCATGCAGAGCGCGGACTCCTTGCGCGAAATCGCCGCAGTCTGCGACCGTCGCGGCATATGGTTCATTTCAGACGAGATCTATCACGGCCTGACCTATGACCGCCCAGCGCAAACCGCGGCCGCTTTCACCGACCGGGCGATCATCGTCAATTCCTTCTCCAAATATTATTGCATGACCGGCTGGCGGATCGGCTGGCTGGTGGTCCCGCCCGAATTGCCGCGCGTGATCGAGCGCCTCCAGCAATCGCTGGCCATTTCGGCGCCGACCCTGTCGCAGATCGCGGCCCAGGCCGCTTTCGACGCGAACGACGAACTGGAGGCGGTCAAGGCGGGCTACCGCCGCAACCGCGACCTATTGCTCGACGGACTGCCGGCGCTCGGCCTCGACGAACTCGCGCCCGCCGACGGCGCGTTCTATCTCTATGCCGATGTCAGCCGTTTCACCGACGATTCGACCCGATTCTGCCGCGACCTGCTGCACCGGGCGGGAATCGCCGCGACGCCGGGCGTCGATTTCGACCCGCATCGCGGTTCGCGCGCCCTGCGCCTGTCCTACGCCGGCGCCGAGGCCGACATGATCGAGGCCTTGAAGCGGTTGAAGGATTTTTTGCGGCGCTGAGGCGAGAATCCTGTGAATTTCCAGCCGAAATCGCGGTTCCGGCATAGGCAATCCGCGTGAATCATGGCGGAATCCCGATATTCCGTAATTTTCTGATGTTGACGAACGGCGAGCGCGGCCAAATCTTAACATTCGAACCTTCCGACGTGCGGGCGCGCCCGCCAGGTTCAGGGTTTGGCGCGAAATTTGCTTGGTGATAAGGCCGATCCGATCGGCGCTGGAGGAAAAACGAGGAGGGGTCCGTAAACTTTCCTGAGATATCCGCCGCGCGTTTATAATTCATAAACCATTCCGCGCTTCGATTGAATCGCGGAAGTTTCTGACGGCCGCGGCGGACGGAATGGAGGTCTTGATGAACCGCCGGTCATTCTTGTTCATGGCGTCCGCGTCTGTCCTCGTTTCTTCGGCTGCTCGCGCGGAGGCGCTGGCGCCTTTCGCCGAACCGCCGGATCGCGTCTTCGTGCCGCATGCGCAATTCGTCCCCCAGCAATGCAACGACTGGTGCTGGGCGGCCTCCTGTTCGATGATTTTCGGCACGCTCGGCCATCCGACCGACCAGAAGAAGCTGGTCGATTTCCTGTACAGCGACCTTGCCTGCGCGCCGGCGTGGCAAACCCGCGACCTGACGCGAATTCTCGACAATTCCTGGATCGACGACCGCGGCGTGGCGTTCCGCTCGCGGATCGAGGCGGCGTTTGACCAGGAAAACGGCGTCATGGCGATCAATGACGCCCTCGTTGTAGGCGAATTGATACGGAAACGTCCGCTGCTTTACGCCAACAAGGATCATTGCCTGGTGATCGTCCAGGCGGATTTCATCGTCACGCCGAACGGGCCGCGGATCATCGGCATGGGCGGGCTCGATCCCGATCCTTCGCCGAGCGACCACCCGGGTCATTCGCCCTATCGTGCGCTGACCGAGGCGGAGCGCCGCCCTGCCTTTCTCGGCGGCGAAATGATGTATCTTGCGGCGGTGCGGATATGATTTCGTTCACACCGGTTTGAGAAGTACGTGCTTTTTCTTGCCGACCGAGAGTTTCGCGACGCCATCTCGCGCGAAATCCTTGGCGGCGAGCATGTAACGCTCGTCGGTGATCGCCGCGTCGTTGAGCTTCAGGCCCCCGCCCTTGATCTGGCGGCGCGCCTCGCCCGTCGAGGGCGTCAGGCCGGCCTTGACGAAAGCCGTCAGCACGCCGAGCCCGGCCGCGATCTCGGCTTCCGCCACGGTCACGGTCGGCAGGCTTTCGGCCAGCACGCCTTCCTCGAAAGTTTTCCGCGCGGTCTCGGCGGCGGCTTGCGCCGCCGCCCGGCCATGCAGCAGGGCGGTGGCCTCGTTGGCCAGGACTTTCTTCGCCTCGTTGATCTCGGCGCCCTGCAAGGCGGAAAGCCGCGCCACCTCGTCGAGCGGCAAGGTGGTGAAGAGCTTTAAGAACCGCTCGACGTCGGCGTCCTCGGAATTGCGCCAATATTGCCAATAATCGTAGACGGGCAGCATGTCGGCGTTGAGCCAGACGGCGCCGGCGGCGGTCTTGCCCATTTTCGCGCCGGAGGCCGTGGTCAGCAGCGGCGAAGTGAGGGCGTAAAGCTGGGGCGTTCCCATGCGGCGGCCGAGATCGAGGCCGGTGACGATATTGCCCCACTGGTCCGAGCCGCCCATCTGGAGGATGCAGCCATGGCGCTGGTTGAGCTCCACGAAATCATAGGCTTGAAGGCACATATAGTTGAATTCGATGAAGGACAGCTCATGCTCGCGCTCAAGCCGCAGCTTGACCGAATCCATCGCCATCATGCGGTTGACCGAGAAATGCCGGCCAACGTCGCGCAGGAAGTCGATATAGTTCAGCCTGCACAGCCATTCCTCGTTGTCGCTCATCAGGGCGTCGGTCTTGCCGTCGCCAAAGGTGAGGAACTTCTCGAAGACTTGTCTGATTGAGTCCTTGTTGGATTCGATGGTCGCGACGGTCAGCATCTTCCGGCTTTCGTCCTTGCCGGAGGGGTCGCCGACCCGCGTGGTGCCGCCGCCCATCAGCGTGATCGGCTTGCCGCCGGTCTTTTGCAGCCAATGCAGCATCATGATCGGCAGGAGCGAGCCGACATGGAGCGAGGGCGCGGTGCAGTCGAAGCCGATATAGGCGACGAGCTCGCCGGCCAGGGCCTTTTCGTCGAGCCCCGCGACATCGGAGCACTGGTGGACGAATCCGCGCGCGAAAAGGGTGCGGAGAAATTCGGATTGCGGCTGCTGGTCGGTCATTCTGGCCTCTGCTTTCGCCGAGGTTTAGATTTTTGAGGCCCCGCGCGCAAGCGGTTGGCGCAGGCCAGAGCGGCGCCCACCCCAAGAACGCGCAAGCGGTTGGCGCAGGCCAGAGCGCGCGTGTCCTAACTTTGCAAGCGGTTGGCGAACGCCAGAGCGGCGCGCCCCAACTTCGCAAGCGGTTGGCGCAGGCCAGAGCGCGCGTATCGCGAATTGGCGGCTCGCGATTTCATTACCCGTTTCGCCATAATTTGATCGTGACCTGGCAGCGACGAAAATCTGCCGCAGTCCGCCGCCTTCGTGGAGCCATACAACAGCCTGATCCCACGCTGCCCCGGACCTCACTTGAAATTCGGCGCAATCGGCTCGACTCCGCCATGCGGGGAGATGACGAAGCGGCCTCTTGCCTCGACCGGCTGGACGATCTGATCGCGAAATATTCGAGCCGATCGCGGAACTTCACTCCCCGATGATCTTGACCAGCGCCCGCTTGCGCCGGCCGCCGTCGAATTCGCCATAGAAAATCTGCTCCCAGGGGCCGAAATCCAGCTTGCCGTCGGTGATGGCGACCACGACCTCGCGGCCCATGACCTGGCGCTTCATATGGGCGTCGGCGTTGTCCTCGCCGGTGCGGTTGTGCCAATAGCCCGAGACCGGCTCGTGCGGCGCGAGCTTTTCCAGCCAGACCTCGTAATCGTGATGCAGCCCGCTCTCGTCGTCATTGATGAAGACGCTGGCGGTGATGTGCATGGCGTTGACGAGGCAAAGCCCCTCGCGCACCCCGCTCTCGCGCAAGGACGCCTGAACCTGCGGCGTGATGTTGATGAAGGCGCGCCGTCCCGGCGTCTCGAACCAGAGTTCCTTGCGAAAGGATTTCATCGCGCGCTCTCCCAAGCCTGCGCGGAAAGTGGCCGATATTTTGGCCCTCCGCAAGCCTTTGACCGGCTGCGGCCGGGGAGGGCGGGCGCAATCGCTCACGCGGCCGGCGGCTGAATTTCGTCGGGCTCGCGGGCGCTGGCGATGCGCTCATATTCCGAGCGCACATGGTCGGGGCCATATTTGCGCTCCAGCCGCCGCACCGTGAAATGGCCTTTGGCCAGCGACTGGAAATGGTCGATGAAGGCGAGATTGATCGCCGCGCCGCCGATCGCGCCCAGCGCCGGCGTCGCCTGGGCGAGAAATTTCTGGCTGACGACAAAGCCGAAGCGCGTTCCGATCTGCGCCATAAGCTTGACCAGGGCCGGCGCCGCCTCGTCCACCACGCCCCGGCTGGCGATATAGCGCGCGGCCTCCGAAATCGAGCGCGCGAGAAGGCCGCGAACGGCGAAATAGCCGGAATCGGAGACGTTTTCGCCCGGCTCGCGGCCGTCGAGCGCAAAAACTTCGAGACAGGCCATGGCGGCTTCCGCATCACGCAGATCCTCGCCTTCGCCGCGCGCGATATCGGCGATCGAGCGCAGCATCACGGTCGTGGTCACCGGCAGTTCGAACGGCAGGCTGGCGAGGCCAAGCGCGCCGCCCGCCGCGCCCGAGGCGGCGACAAAGAGCTTGTGGGCGCGGTCGCGGTCGCGGACGGGCTTGCCCGACAGGCTCGCCAGCGCGGCGCGCAGGGCGACCTTCATCGCCGCCATGGCGGCGCCGTCAATGATTTTCGTGGCGCGTTCCGGCGCGAGCCCCTTCAGCGCATTGACCCTGCGCCCCACGGCGTTGGCGAGCCGCAGCGCCGGGCCGACATGCTCCAGCCGGCGGACCGCGTCCATCAGGGCGGCATGGTCGGCGGCGTTCATATGCTCGGCGTCGAAATCCGGTCTCATCCGCGCTGTCCTTCGGCGCTGTCTTGCCGCGCTGTTGGGCGACCGCCGGGAAATGTGGCCTATTTTCGCGGTTTCAAGCCCCGGATTAACCCTGTCGCCGGCGAAGATCTTAACGCGCGTCCCGGCGATAGTAAATCATGATGGGTGACGCGGGCGCGCTTCTGGCGGGAGAGGCCAGTAAAATCAGGGGTTATGGGCGAATGCGGACAATTTGAGCGAATTTGGCGTGGCTTGATTATACTTACTTTGGTGAAAGCAGAAAATGAACGCATTTGTCTAAAATGCGGCATTTTTACTTAGATCGATAGCAGAGGGCTGCGGGCAATATTTCCTCAACAACGGGGAATGACATGCGCCTCTCGAAACTTCTCGCTCTCGCCTTCGCCCTCCTGGCCGCCGCCGGTTCGGTCGGCCCGGCCTCGGCCTTTTCCAGCAGCGATGTCGCTTATGCTTCGGTCGGCGGCGAGACCAGCATTCCCTATGGCTGGATGGTTTTCTGCGGGCGTTACAAGAGCGAATGCTCGGCCCCGGCGCTGCCGGCCGCGGACGTCAATCTGACGGCGAGCGCGCGCCGCGAGATCCAGCAGGTCAATTCCTTCGTCAATCGCGCCGTCGAGCCGGTTTCGGACATGGACCATTGGGGCATGGTCGACCGCTGGGATTATCCCGTGGACGGCAAGGGCGACTGCGAGGATTACGCCCTGCTGAAGCGCAAGATGCTGATCGAACGCGGCTATCCCCGCCAGGCCCTGCTGATCACGGTGGTGCGCGACCAGAACAACGAAGGCCATGCCATCCTGACCGTCAAGACCAACCATGGCGAATTCATTCTCGACAATCTGACCGACGAACTGAAGCCGGTGGACCAGATCCCCTATCGCATGGTGAAGCGCCAGAGCCAGCAGGACCCGAATGTATGGGTCGCCCTTGGCCCCGCCGCCGCCCCGGTCGTCGCCGCGCGCTGAGCAAATCGCCGAAATGGCTGAGAAACCCCGCTTCGGCGGGGATTTCTTTTGAGATTTTTACCTGCGCCTGTTATCGCCGCTCGGGGGCGCCGCCCCCGACCCTTACCCTCCCCACGAGGGGGAGGGACGTTGAGGCGCCGATGCTTTTCCGTCGGCGCGCGCTCTGGATCGACGGGAGTGGCCACGGATTGCGCGTAAATCTGTTCGATTTCGATCTGCCCGAGGATCGCATCGCCTTGCGGCCTTTGGTCCCGCGCGACGCGGCGCGACTGCTCGTGGTGGCGCCCGACGGCTTGCGCGACGCTCACATGCGCGACCTGCCCGGTTTTTTGCGCAAAGGCGATGTTCTGGTGGTCAATGACGCCAAGGTGATCCCGGCGCAATTGTTCGGCTGGCGGCGGCGCGGCGAGGCCGTCGCCCGGATCGAGGCCACGCTGCACAAGCGCCAGGACGGCTCCCATTGGCGGGCTTTCGTCCGTCCGGCGAAGAAGCTGAAAGCGGGCGAAAAAATCGTGTTCGGCGAGGCGCATGGCCATGTCGAGGATTTCGGGGGCGCGGCCGGTCTCGCCGGAGCGCTCTGGGCCGAGGTCGTCGAGAAGAACGAAGGCGAGGTCCAGCTGTCGTTCAACTTGTCGGGCCCGGCGCTCGACGACACGATTTTCGCTCTCGGCCACATGCCCCTGCCGCCCTATATCGCGTCGCGCAGGCCTGAG
>JAJYCZ010000004.1 GCA_021777915.1 Pseudomonadota bacterium
CTGGTTTTGCGGCGCGCGGCCCTGGTCGTCGCCTTTGCCCATCGCCGCATGGCCGATGTCGGACGGGTCGACATGGGCGAGGTCGTTGCGGCCGAGATAGGAAATCGCCAGTTCGCGGAACACATAGTCCAGAATGGAGGTCGCGTTCTTGATCGCGTCATTGCCCTGCACGAAACCCGCCGGCTCGAAGCGGGTAAAAGTGAAGGCGTCGACATATTCTTCCAGCGGCACGCCATATTGCAGGCCGACCGAAATGGCGATGGCGAAATTGTTCATCAGACTGCGGAAGGCGGCGCCTTCCTTGTGCATGTCGATGAAAATCTCGCCGATCCGCCCGTCCTGATATTCGCCGGTGCGCAGATAGACCTTGTGCCCGCCGACAACCGCCTTCTGGGTATAGCCCTTGCGGCGGTCGGGCAGTTTTTCGCGCTCGCGCCGCCGCTCGACCCGCTCGATCACCCGTTCGACGATGCGCTCGGCGACCTGGGCCGCGCGCGCCGGATGGCTTTGGGCCATGAAAGCGTCGAAAGCGTCCTCGTCCTCCTGGTCCTCGTCGGCGATGAGCTGGCTGTTGAGCGGCTGCGACAGTTTGGAGCCGTCGCGATAGAGCGCATTGGCCTTGATCGCGAGGCGCCAGGACAGGAGATAAGCCGCCTTGCAATCCTCGACCGTCGCGTCATTCGGCATATTGATGGTTTTCGAGATCGCGCCCGAAATGAAAGGCTGCGACGCCGCCATCATGCGGATGTGGCTCTCGACCGAGAGATAGCGCTTTCCGGTGCGCCCGCAGGGATTGGCGCAGTCGAACACCGGCAGATGTTCGGCTTTGAGATGCGGCGCGCCCTCAAGCGTCATCGCGCCGCAGACATGGATATTGGCGGCGTCGATTTCGGCCTTCGAAAAGCCGAGGAAGGCGAGCAGTTCGAAACTCGGGTCGTCGAGCTTTTCCGCCGGGACTTTCAGTTCGTTGACCAGATAATCGGAGCCGAGGCCGAATTTGTTGAAGACGAATTTGATATCAAAGGTTCCCGGCAGGGCCTGGGCGATTTCGGCCAGTTTTTCCGCCGAAAAGCCTTTTGATGCGAGAGTCGTCTCGTTGATCCCCGGCGCCTGTTTCAGACCGCCGTGGCCAACGGCGAAAGCCTCGATCTCGGCGAGCTGGGCTTCGCTGTAGCCGAGCGCCCTCAAGCCTTCCGGCACGGCGCGGTTGATGATCTTGAAATAGCCGCCGCCCGCGAGTTTCTTGAATTTCACCAGAGCGAAATCGGGCTCGATGCCGGTGGTGTCGCAATCCATCACCAGGCCGATGGTGCCGGTCGGCGCGACCACACTCACCTGCGCGTTGCGATAGCCGTGCTTTTCGCCAAGCTCGAGCGCCTTGTCCCAGGCCGCGCGGGCGTGGACGATCAGGTCCTGATCGGGGCAGCTCGCGGCGTCGAGCGCCACCGGCGTCACCGCGAGCCTTTCATAATCGTCGCTGAGGCCGTAAGCCGCGCGGCGATGATTGCGGATGACCCGCAGCATGGCGCCGGAATTTTCCACATAGCGGGCGAAGGCGCCGCGCTCTTTCGCCATTTCGGCGGAAGTGGCGTAGCACACGCCGGTCATGACCGCCGACAGCGCGCCGCACAGCGAGCGGCCCTCCGGCGAGTCATAAGCCAATCCCGAAGACATCAGCAGGCCGCCGATATTGGCGAAGCCGAGGCCGAGCGTGCGGTAGTCATAGGAAAGCTGGGCGATGGCGCGCGAGGGGAACTGCGCCATCAGCACCGAGATTTCCAGCACGACGGTCCACAGCCGCACGGCGTGCTCATAAGCCGCGACGTCGAATTTCTTGGTCGTGGGATCGCGGAACTGCAACAGGTTCAGCGAGGCGAGATTGCAGGCGGTGTCGTCGAGGAACATATATTCGGAGCACGGATTGGAGGCGCGGATTTCGCCGCCCGCCGGGCAGGTGTGCCAGTCGTTGATGGTGGTGTGGAACTGCAGGCCGGGATCGGCGGAAGCCCAAGCGGCATAGCCGATCTTTTCCCACAACTCGCGGGCCTGAACCGTCTTGGCGACCTTGCCGTCGGTGCGGCGGGTGAGCGGCCAGGTCCCATCCTGCTCCACCGTGCGTAAAAAGGCGTCGGTCACGCGCACCGAATTGTTGGAGTTCTGGCCGGAGACGGTGAGATAGGCTTCCGACTGCCAGTCGGTGTCGTATTCGGGCAGGTCGAATTCGCGGAAACCCTGTTTCGCGTATTGGATGACGCGCTTGATGAAACTGTCCGGGCACTGGGCGCGGCGGGCGAGCTTGATCTCGCGCTTCAGGGCGGGATTCTTTTCCGGGTTGAAGCAATCGTCGCCCGAGCCTTCGCAATTCACCGCGGCCCTGAACACCGCCTTCATGTGCTTGCGCAGGATTTTCGAGCCGGCGACCAGAGCCGCGACCTTCTCCTCCTCGCGCACCTTCCAGTCAATGAAGGCTTCGATATCCGGGTGGTCGACGTCCACCACCACCATCTTGGCGGCGCGGCGGGTGGTGCCGCCGGACTTGATCGCGCCGGCCGCGCGGTCGCCGATCTTGAGGAAGGACATCAGGCCGGAGGACTTACCGCCGCCGGACAGCTTTTCGTTTTCCGAGCGCAATGAGGAGAAATTGGCGCCGGTGCCGGAGCCATATTTGAACAGGCGCGCCTCGCGCACCCACAGGTCCATGATGCCGCCCTCGTTGACGAGGTCGTCCTTGACCGACTGGATGAAACAGGCGTGGGGCTGCGGGTGCTCGTAGGCCGAATCCGAGGCCTTGAGCACGCCGGTGTCGTGTTCGACGAAGAAATGGCCCTGGCCGGGGCCGTCAATGCCATAGGCCCAGTGCAGGCCGGTGTTGAACCATTGCGGCGAATTGGGCGCGGCGATCTGGCGGGCCAGCATGAAGCGCATTTCGTCGAAGAAAGCCCGGGCGTCTTCTTCGCCATCGAAATAGCCGCCCTTCCAGCCCCAATAGGTCCAGGCGCCGGCGAGCCGGTCGAACACTTCCTTGGCCGAGGTCTCGCCGCCGAAGCGATCTTTTTCGGGGAGTTGGGCCAGGGCGTTCTCGTCGGGGACCGAGCGCCACAGGAAGGAGGGGACGGCATTTTCCTCGACGCGCTTGCGCCGGGCGGGGACCCCGGCCTTGCGGAAATATTTCTGCGCCAGCACGTCGCAGGCGACCTGGCTCCAGGCGGCGGGGACTTCGATCCCGTTCTGGGAGAAGACGGTCGAGCCGTCCGGGTTGCGGATTTCGCTCCTTGTCTCCCGGAATTCGATCGCTTGATAAGGAGATTGTCCCGCCTTGGTGTAGAGCCGTTCGATCCGCATCATTTCCCCCGATTTCCGTCTGGCGCGACGCGTCGCCAGAACCTTGCCCGAATTTGTGAGCCCGCGCGGAAAACCGAAGGCGCATGAATCGCCGTTCCAGGAGAAGCCCCCAGCCGGACGAAACGAACGCCTTGGTCACGCGACATGATATGAAAGCTGCGCGGGAACGCGGTTTTGCGCGCGTTCGTCACTCCCCGGCGATCGTTTGGCCGCGCGCCCCTCGTTGAGATCGGATTGAAGCCCTGAACTTCGAGGCGGCCGGCGACGGCGTCGGGATGTTTTGAGTTAAATCCAGCAGGCATGAGACGTCAAGATATTGCGTCGTTTTTCCTCACTACCACTAGAATTTGAGGATATTGGGGACAATTTCAACCGAATCTTAACAAAGAATTTGCAATTGCCCGTGTCTTGATGCAGCCACAATCTCGCCCCATTCACAATCCGAGCAAGGGCCTGAGAAGCGGGAGAATTATGCTGGTGAGGGCGCCGTTGAGGCCCATCGCTATCCCCGCGAAAGCCCCGGCGACCGAATCAATTTGGAAGGCGCGGGCGGCGCCGATGCCATGCGAGGCGAGCCCCGCGGCCATGCCGATGGCGGCCGGATCGGTGATTCGCAGCGCGCGCATCAGGGGCGTGAGGATGATGGCGCCGAACACGCCGGTCGCGATCACCAGGGCGGCGGTGAGGAAAGGCGCGCCGCCGAGTTTTTCGGCGAGGCCCATGGCGATGGGCGAGGTCACCGATTTCGGGGCCAGAGACGCCACGATTTCATGCGGCGCGCCGAGAAGTCTGGCGATCGCCACGGCGCTCACGATGGCGACGAGCGAGCCGACGCCGAGCGCGGCGGCGATGGGGAGCGCCGTGGCGCGCACCCGTTCGAGATTGCGATAGAGCGGCACGGCCAGAGCGACGGTCGCCGGGCCGAGCAGGAAATGGATGAACTGTGCGCCTGCGAAATAGGTCTCGTAGCTGGTTCCGGTCGCTTTCAGCGCCAGGATGATGAAAATCGCCGCCAGCGCGACGAGATTGGCCGCCGGGTGGCGGCGGCAGGCGATCGAGATCCGGTCGGCGACGAGATAGGCCGCCAGAGTCAGGGTCAGCCAGGATAAAGGGCTGGCGGCGAGATAGACCCAGACTTCCGGATGGGGCTTGAGCAGTGTGGGGATCATGGCTGGCTCGTGGGTTCGCTCCTGGCGAGCAGGCGGAAGGTGAGCGCGGTCGCCGCCTGGGCGAGGGCGGTGGAGAGCGCGACCGCGAGAATCACCGTCACGGCGTTGGCGGCGAGGGCGTCCAGATAGCGCATCAGCCCGACCGAGGCCGGCACGAACAAGAGAGAGAGATGGCCGAGCAGGCCGTCGGCGGCGCCGCCGAGCCTTTGGGGAACGGCGCCCGCGCTCCGGCCGCCGCGCAGGACCAGAAAGGCGAACAGCAGGAACATGCCGAGCACCGGGCCGGGCAGGGGCAGGGCGAAAGCGTGGACGACGAACTCCCCGGCCAGTTGGCAGGCCAGTATGCCGGCGAAAGCGGCGATCATGCGTTTCTCCATTGGGGCGGGAGGGGCGTTTGGCCCCGGAGCCGCGCCAGGATAGAACAAGGAACGACTGGACAGAAGGTCGCGACGCGGCCATAGTCCGCGCGAATTGTCGTCGGCGGGGCTAAAATGGGATCAAGCGCGATGAAATGGCTCGTCCAATTCCTCACTTGGTGGAACGGGCAGACGCTCAACACCCGGCTCTACACCTGGCTTTATGGCGAGCGCGTCGGCGAGGACCAGTTCGGCAATATCTATTATCGCTTCCGCAATGGCGAGATCGACAAGGCGCTGGGCTTCAACCGCCGCTGGGTGATCTTCAACGGCGAGAGCGAAGGCTCGAAAGTGCCGCCCGGCTGGTATGGCTGGCTGCACCACATGACCGACGAACTGCCCACCGAGACGGATTACAAGCCGCGCGAATGGGAAAAGCCCTATGTCCCCAACCAGACCGGCACGCCCAACGCCTGGCGTCCGCAGGGCTCGACCCTCGCCTCCGGGATCCGGCCGCGCGCCACGGGGGACTATCAGGCCTGGTCGCCCGAAGCGTGAGACGCGGACTGTGACGCGCCGGCGCCGGGGTTCGATCGCGACATGAGGTTTTTCCGTTCCGTCATCCCGGTTCTGGCCGTCCTTCCGGTTTGCGCGGGCCCGTGCGCGCCGGCGCGCGCCGACGAGATCCGCAATCCGAAAGCGATTTTCGCCGGCATCGACAAGATCACCGGCCGCATCACCACTTTCGACGTCGCCATCGACGAAACGGTGCAATTCGGCACGCTCCAGGTCACGCCCCGCGTCTGCCTCACCCGTCCCCAGACCGAGGCGCCGCTGACCGAAGGCTTCGTTCAGGTCGACGATGTCGAAAACGGCAGGATGAAGCGGATTTTTTCCGGCTGGATGTTCGCGGCGAGTCCCGGCCTCCACGGCGTCGAGCATCCCGTCTTCGACGTCTGGCTGAAGGATTGCGTCGGCGGCAAGGAGGTCACGCCCGCGCCGGCCAACGCCGCGCCCGAGGCCAATCGCGCGCCGCCGCCCAACGCCGCGCCGTCGCCGGCCGAGGGCGCGCCCGCCGGCAGGGCGAGCCGCACCATCAAGCCGGAGGAACCGGTCGAGCCGTCGATGGACAGCTTGCCGCCGAGCCCCGCCGATGTCGATTCGCCCGACATGCAAAATCCCGAGGCCCAGTCCCCCGAGACGCCGGCGCCCGAATTCCAACCGGCGCCGCCGACGCCTGCGCCACAGGTCCCCGCGCGTGAACCGCGCGGAAAACGGCGGCCCCTGCCGTCGGATCAACTCGAAAACCCGGACAACGGCCTCGGCCCGCCGGTCGAGGTCGGGCCGGCGCCAGGCATGCGGCCGGAAGGCGAGCCGATCGCGCCGCCCAAGCCCGCGCGGCGCTCGAAACACAAGCGCCAGCCGCCGCCGAACGCCGACGCGCCGATCCCGCCGGCCGACATCCCGACGCCGGCGCCGCAACCGGCGCCGCAGCCCTCCGGCCCGCAGAACCTGCTGAAAAACCTGCCCTTCATGCATTGAGCCAGTGCATATTCCCGAAAAGTTGATCGACCTTTCAGATGAGAATATGCGCCAGAACAATGAGATGACAGAGCGCGTTCGATTCGGGCGTTTCGAACGCGCTCGACAGCTCAGCGCCCGCGCGCGAGGTCCAGAATCGCCTCGGGCGCGGTCCTGGCGTCGAGGGCGTGAAAATCCCCTTCGATCGCCAGCGCCGCATCGAGCCTGCGACGGTATTCGGCGCGGGTGATCTCGACGGCGCCGAGGCTTTCGAGATGCGGCGTGACGAACTGCGCATCGAGCAGGGAAAAGCCGCCGAAGCGCAGCCGCGCCACGAGATAGGTCAGGCAGACCTTTGACGCGTCGGCGACGCGGTGGAACATGCTCTCGCCGAAAAAGGCGCCCCCCAGCGCCAGGCCGTAAAGCCCGCCGACCAGTTCGCCGTCGCGCCAGGCCTCGACCGTATGGACGAAGCCCAGGTCGAACAATTCCCGGAACAAAACGGCGATGGTCCCGTTGATCCAGGTCTTTTCCCGGCCCGGCCGGCTTGCGGCGCAGCCGGCGAGCACGGCGTCGAAATTCGTGTCGACGCCGATGTCGAATTTCCGCGCCCTGATGGTTTTTGCGAGGCTTCTGGAGACGATCAGGCGATCGAGCGGAAAAATCCCGCGCTCGCGCGGGTCGAACCAGTGCAGATATTCAGCCTCCGCATCCTCGGCCATCGGGAACAGGCCGGCGGCATAGGCGCGCAGCAGAATGCGCGGCGTGATCGGTTCAGGCTTGGGCGGCGGCGGGCTCATGGTCTATTGTCGCCGCCGGCCGAAGCCGCGACAAGGCCGAATTGCGCGCGCCGGCGACAAGCCGGTCCCGCCGGTCGGCGCGGCGGCGATCAGGCCCGGCCGCGGGCCGATGTTGCGGCGCGAGAGGGTTCAGGCTGCGTGACGGCGGCCGCGCTCCCTTTTTCCGCCGCGCGGCGCCGACTATATTGGGCGCAAGCCGTGAGGAGTCGCATGTTTCGAAAAATTTTCGCCGCCGTCGTCCTGGCCTCTTGCGCCGCGCCGCTTCACGCCGAGACCGCGCGGCAGCCGCCCGCCTCGGAAACGCAGGTCACATTGAGTTTCGCGCCGGTGGTCAAAAGGGCCGCGCCGGCGGTGGTCAATGTCTATGCCCAGCGCGTCGAGCGGACGCCGCGCCGCAATCCCCTGTTCGACGATCCGATTTTCCGGCGCTTTTTCGGCGAGGGCCGGGGACCGGGCGGGGCGACCGCGCGGTCGCTGGGCTCGGGCGTGATCGTCGATCCTTCCGGCCTCGTCGTCACCAACAACCATGTGATCGACGACATGAACGAGGTGAAGGTGGCGCTCGCCGACCGGCGGGAATTTCCCGCCGACATCCTGTTGCGCGATACGCGCAGCGATCTCGCCATTTTGCGCATCAGGGGCCCCAAGGGCGCGACTTTTCCGGTGCTGCCCATGGGCGACTCGGACGCGCTCCAGGTCGGCGACCTCGCTTTGGCGATCGGCGATCCCTTCGGCGTCGGCCAGACCGTGACCCAGGGCATCATTTCGGCGCTGGCTCGCACCGAGACCGGCATTTCCGACTATGGCTTCTTCATCCAGACCGACGCCGCGATCAATCCCGGCAATTCGGGCGGCGCCCTGGTGGACATGAGCGGGCGGCTGATCGGCATCAATGCAGCCATCGTGTCGCAATCGGGCGGCTCGGTCGGCATCGGCTTCGCCATTCCGGTCAATATGGTCAAGGACGTGCTGGCGACCGCCATGGCCGGCGGCAAGGAGGTTCACCGTCCCTGGCTCGGCGCGACATTGCAGAATCTCAATCGCGACATCGCCGATTCGCTTGGCCTCGACCGGCAGGCTGGCGCGCTGGTGGCCGATGTCGATCCGCACGGGCCGGCGGCGGAAGGCGGGTTGAAGCAGGGCGACGTCATCACCGCCGTGGATGGCAAGGATGTCTATGATTCAGGCGGCGTCGGCTATCGGCTGGCCGCGATGCCGATCGGCGGCGTCGCCTCGCTTTCGGTCCTGCGCAACGGCAAAGCCACGGTCGTGCCGCTGAAACTGGCGGCCGCCCCGGAGCGTCCGCCGCGCGAAGAACTCACCATCGCCGGCTCATCGCCTTTCGCCGGCGCGACCGTGGTCAATATTTCGCCGGCCACGATCGAGGAATATTCCCTCTCTCACGCCAGCCAGGGCGTGGCGGTGATCGGGGTCCAGGACGGGAGTCCCGCCGCCATGGTCGGCGTTCAGCACGGCGATATCGTGCTTTCGCTGAACGGCGAGAAAATCCACACCACCCGCGACCTCCAGCGCGCGGCGGCGGAAAGCCCCTATGTCTGGCGGCTCCAGATCAACCGCGGCGGCCAGGTGATCACCAGCGTGATCGGAGGGTGAGGCGGCCCGAAAATCATGCGACCGGGCTTGTCGCGGCGCCCCGCGCGAACCCGTTGTGATTGACGGACACGCCTGGCGCACTCCGGGGGAGGACACGGCCATGGATTTTCCCTCGAATCTTCTGAGCCTGTGCGGGAGCGTGGCGCTGCTGCTGTGGGGCTCGCACATGGTCCAGACGGGCGTGCAGCGCGCCTTCGGACCGCGCCTGCGCTCCTTTCTCCTGTCAGCTTTGCGGAGCCGGCCGAGGGCGTTTCTCGCCGGCCTCGGCGTCACGGCCCTGCTGCAAAGCAGCACCGCGACGGGCCTGATGGCGACGGGTTTCGCGGCGGCCGGCATGGTCGATCTCGTTCCCGCGCTCGCCGTCATGCTGGGCGCTAATGTCGGCACGACGCTGGTCGCGCAATTCCTGTCCTTCAACGTCACCGCTTTCGCGCCGACCTTCATCCTCGTCGGCGTCATCCTGTTCCGGCGCAATTCCGGCCCGATTGCCCGCGACCTCGGGCGCGCGCTGATCGGCCTCGGCCTGATGTTTCTGGCGCTGAGCCAGCTACTCGACGTCATGACCGTCTATGAAGACACGCCGAGCCTGCGCCTGATGCTCGGCGCGATCGCCACCCAGCCTGTGGTGGACGTTCTGGTCGCGATGGCGTTGACTTGGGCGGCCCATTCGAGCGTCGCCGTGGTGCTGTTCATCATGTCGCTCGCCGCGCGCGACGCCGTGCCGCCCGACGCCGCCTTCGCCCTGGTCCTCGGCGCGAATATCGGCGCCGCCATCAATCCCGTGCTGGAAGGGCCGGCCGGCGACGATCCGGTGGCGAAGCGCCTTCCCATCGGCAATCTGATAACGCGTCTTTTCGGCGCCCTTGTCGCGCTCGTCCTGCTCGATCCCATCGGCCGCTTCATGGTCACGGCCTTTCCCGACAATGGCCGAGTGGTCGCTAATTTCCATAGCTTGTTCAATCTCGCGGTCGCGGCGGTCTTTTTTCCGTTTCTTCCCGCCCTTGCGAAAGTTCTGACCCGGATCCTGCCGCGCCGCGCCGATCCCGCCGATCCTGCGACGCCGATCTATCTCGACGCCGGCGCGCGCGAGACGCCGATCGTCGCCTTGGGCGGGGCCGCACGGGAAGCCTTGCGCCTGTCGGACCTCGCAGCCGAGATGATCGCTTCCGCGCGCCAGGCGCTGGAAAAGTCCGACCGGCGCATGGCGGTCGAGGCGAAAAAGCGCGACGACCTGACCAATCGGCTCGCCAAGGCGATCAAAGCCTATCTTGGCGGACTCGACGCGGATTCCCTCAATGAAGACGATCAGCGCCGTTTCACCGAGATCGCGACCTTCGTTTCCGAAATTGAACAGGCGGCGGACGCGGTCGCGCGCGGTTTCATCTCCGCGCTCGCCCGCGAACTCAAGGAAACCGCGAGTCTCGAGTTTCCCGGGCGCGACGAGGTGCTGGCGCTGATCGCGCGACTCGAGAAAAACCTGCGCGTCGCCGGCTCCCTGTTCATGACCGGCGACCCGGGCGCCGCGCATCTCCTGTCCGACGACAAGGTCGTTTTCCGAGACGCGGAGGCCAAAGCCGCGCTCGACCATCTCAATGTCATCAGCGCGGGCGACGCGGCGGCGACGCGGGACAGCGCGTTCCGTCTCGCGTTGATCCGCGACCTCAAACAGATCAACAGCCATGTCGTGGCCGCCGCCGCCTATCCCTTGCTCGAAAAGGCGGGCGAACTGCTGCCGAGCCGGCGCATCGCCCGCGCGGACTGAGCGAATCCGCGCTCAGTCTTTCGGCCTGACGCTGTCGGCGGTCTGGCCGAACAGCACCTTTTTTTCCTCGTCCTTCATCGGTTGGGGCGGGCGGACGCGGTCGCCGACCTCATAGGCGCGCTGGACGGCCGGGCGGGCGCGCATGCCGTCGAACCAGCGGCGCAGGTCGGGGAAGTCGTCGAGGGTCTGGCCGAGGTTCTTCCACGGCACGATCCACGGGTAGGAGGCCATGTCGGCGATGGAATAGTCGCCGGCGATGAAGCCGCCATGATCGCGGGTTTGCGCCAACTGGCGGTCGAGCACGCCAAAGAGGCGGTTGGTTTCCTTGCGGTAGCGATCGATGGCGTAGGGGATTTTCTCGGTCGCATAGACCGCGAAATGCGAATTCTGCCCGGCCATCGGGCCCAAGCCCCCCATCTGCCAATGCAGCCATTGCAGCACATTATATTTTTCGCGCGTCGTATCGGGCAGGAATTTGCCGGTCTTTTCGGCCAGATATTCGAGAATGGCGCCGGATTCAAAAAGCGAGATCGGCGCCCCGCCGTCCGCCGGCGCGTGGTCGATGATCGCCGGCATGCGGTTGTTCGGCGAAATTTTCAGGAAATCGGGCTTGAACTGGTCGCCGGCCCCGATATTGATCGGCCGGACCTCATAGGGGAGCCCGGACTCCTCAAGAAAGATCGTGATTTTATGGCCATTTGGCGTCGGCCAGTAAAAGAGCTCGATCATGGTCGCCTTTCCCGCTGTTTGGCGTTAGCCTGCCCCGACAAACATTGTTGGAAATCCCGGCGGGCTTGGCAATGCCGAAAATCTTCCGCGCCATCGGCGCCATGACCGGCACGTCGATGGATGGCGTCGATCTTGCTTATCTCGCAACCGACGGCCGGCAGGCGCTCGAATTCGGCCCGACCGCCTCCTTTCCCTTTTCGGACCAGGAGCGCGCGCTTTTGCGCGCGGCCATGGACGCGGCGCGCTATCTCGGTCGTCGCGACGAGCGGCCCGACCCGCTCAAGGCGGCCGAAGACCTGATCACCCGCCGTCATGTCGAGGCGATCGGCGATTTCCTCGCGCGCGAACATATCAGGCCGGAAACCGTCGATGTCGTCGGCTTTCATGGCCAGACCGTGCTGCATCGGCCCGAGCGCGGCCTGACCGTCCAGATCGGCGACGGCGCGGCGCTCGCCCGCGCCGTCGGCATCGACGTGGTTTACGATTTGCGCGCGCAGGATATGGCGGCGGGCGGGCAGGGGGCGCCGCTGGTTCCGGTTTATCACCGCGCGCTCGCTCAAGCCTCGGGCGCGGCGCTGCCCTTGCTGCTGGTCAATGTCGGCGGGGTCGCCAATTTCACCTTTGTCGCCGAGGGCGCGGACCCGATCGCCAGCGACGCCGGTCCCGGCAACGCCTTGCTCGACGATCTGATGTTTTTCCGTACCGGGGCGGCGATGGACGTGGATGGCGCCTGCGCCCTCTCCGGGGCCGTGGATGAAGCGGCGCTGGCGGCCTTCATGTCTCATCCGTTTTTCAAGAAAGCGCCACCCAAATCTCTGGACAGGAATGCATTTTCGTCTGAAGCGGTGTCGAAACTTTCCACGCCCGACGCCGCCGCGACGATCACCGCCTTCACCGCTAGCGGCATTCTCGCGCATCTGGACTTCCTGCCCGAGGCGCCGCGCGTCATCATTTTGTGCGGCGGCGGCGCGCGCAATCCCGCCATCGTCGAGGCTCTTTCGCGCCGCACTGCCTGTGCGGTGCGCCGCGCGGAAGATTTCGGTTGGGACTCGCAGGCGATCGAAGCCCAGGCTTTCGCTTATCTCGCCGTGCGCTCGGTCAAGGGCCTGCCGCTGACTTTTCCAACCACGACCGGCGTTCGCGAGCCGGTCAGCGGCGGCGTGCTGGCCTGGGCGGGGTAGCCGAAGGATCAGTTCTTGCCTTGACGCGGTTTTTTCTGTAATTGATCGGGAATCCCAAAAGCGTCCGCATTTCAGGAGTGTCGCCGAATGGCTCGCGTCACCGTCGAAGACTGTATTGAAAAGGTCGACAACCGCTTCGATCTTGTGCTGCTCGCCAGCCACCGCGCGCGGATGATCTCGTCCGGCGCGCCGATCACCATTTCGCGCGACAACGACAAGAATCCCGTCGTCGCCTTGCGCGAAATCGCCGACGGAACGGTCGCGCCGGAAGATTTGAAGGAAGATTTCATCCATTCGCTGCAGAAGCATGTCGAAGTGGACGAGCCCGAAGCCGAAGTCGTGCCGACACTGGCGACCCCGGCCGGCGAAACGGATGGCGAGGTCCAGTTCGACCGCATGACCGAGGAAGACCTCTTGCGCGGGCTGGAAGGCCTGGTGCCGCCGGCCGAGACCGACGACGATTCCGAATAAGATCGGCGCAAGCCGTGAAAGAGCCTCCCGCGCGGACCGCGCGGGAGGCTTTTTCATGTGAGCGTCTTTTTCGCCGCCGGTGAAAAACCGTGCTTGCCCCGAAGCTTCGCGCGGCCGATAGTGAAAGTCGAAATCGGGGCAAGGAGGTTTTCGGCGGCATGATGCGGCAATACGAACTCGTCGACCGCGTTCGCCGATACAACCCGCATACCGACGAAGACCTGCTCAACCGCGCCTATGTCTACGCCATGCGGGCGCATGGCCAGCAGAAGCGGGCCTCCGGCGATCCCTATTTCACCCATCCGCTCGAAGTCGCGGCGATCCTGACCGAATTGCGGCTCGACGACGCCACCATCGTCGCCGCCGTCCTGCATGACACGATCGAGGACACCGGCGTCACCAAAGCCGAGATCGACACCTTGTTCGGGCCGGAGATCGGCAGTCTGGTCGATGGCCTGACCAAGCTGAAAAAGCTCGATCTCGTCTCCAAGCGCGCGGCCCAGGCCGAGAATTTCAGAAAACTGCTGCTCGCCATTTCCGAGGACGTGCGGGTGCTGCTGGTCAAGCTCGCCGACCGGCTGCACAACATGCGCACCCTGCATTACGTCTCGCCGGAAAAGCGCGCCCGCATCGCCGAGGAGACGCTCGACATCTATGCGCCGCTCGCCGGGCGCATGGGCATGCAGAATCTGCGCGACGAACTGGAGAATCTCTCGTTCAGATATCTGATGCCCGAGGCCTTCGCCATGGTCTCGACCCGGCTGGAGGATCTGCGCGAGACCAATCGCGAGCTGATCAAGACCATCGAAAAGGAGCTGACCGAGGAGCTGGCGCTGCGCGGCATCGAGGCCGAAGTGCGCGGGCGTCAGAAACAGCCCTATTCGGTCTGGTCGAAAATGGAGCGCAAGTCGCTCGCTTTCGAGCAATTGTCGGATATTTTCGGCTTCCGCGTCGTCGTCGGCGAGACGGATGAATGCTACCGGGTGATCGGCGTCGTCCACACCAAATGGCCGATGGTGCCGGGGCGGTTCAAGGATTACATCTCGACCCCCAAGCAGAACGACTACCGCTCGATCCACACCACGGTGGTCGGGCCGGGACGTCAGCGCGTCGAGCTTCAGGTGCGCACGCGCGACATGCACGACATCGCCTGTTTCGGCATCGCCGCCCATGCGCTCTACAAGGACGGCCAGGAAGCTTCGGCGCCGGCGCTCTCGCACGAGAGCAACGCCTATAACTGGCTCAAGCGCACCATCGACATGCTGGCCGAAGGATCGAGCCCGGAGGAATTCCTGGAGCACACCAGGCTGGAGCTGTTCCACGACCAGGTGTTCTGCTTCACCCCCAAGGGCCGGCTGATCGCCTTGCCGCGCGGCGCGACGCCGATCGATTTCGCCTACGCCGTCCACACCAATGTCGGCAATTCCGCGGTGGGCGCCAAGATCAACGGACGGCTCGCGCCTCTGCTCGCCCCGCTGGTCAACGGCGACGAGGTCGAGATCGTCCGCGCCGAGGGGCAGATTCCGCCGGCCGCCTGGGAGTCCATCGCGGTGACCGGCAAGGCCCGCGCGGCGATCCGGCGCGCCACCCGCGACGCGGTGCGCGCCCAATATGCCGGCCTGGGGCGCCAGATCGTGCTGCGCGCTTTCGAGCGGGCGGGCAAGAAATTCTCCGAGGAGAAATTGCGCCCGGCGCTGCCGCGTCTCGCGCGCTCCAGCATCGAGGACGTTCTCGCGGCGGTCGGGCGGGGGGAAATGTTTTCGGGCGACGTGGTCAAGGCGGTCTATCCCGAATTCAAGGAGGAGCGGAAGGCGCCCGTCCCCGACCGCACCGAGCCCGGCTGGTTCCGGATGCAGAAGGCGCAAGGGGTGGAGTTCAAGTCGCCGGGCGCGGCGGGCGCCGCTTTGCCGATCCGCGGCCTCCAGGGCGACCTGCCGGTGAGCTTCGCGCCCAATGGCGCGGTGCCGGGCGACCGCATCGTCGGCATCATGACGCCGGGCGAGGGGATCACCGTCTATCCGATCCAGTCGCCGGCGCTCGAAGCCTTCGACGATCAGCCGGAGCGCTGGCTCGACGTGCGCTGGGACGTGGAAGACTCTCAGGCCCTGTTCCCGGCCCGGATCATCGTCGCGGCGATCAACGAGCCCGGCAGCCTCGGCGCGGTGGCGACGCTGGTCGGCGAGCAGGGCGCCAATATCGACGACGTGACCTTCAACAAGAAATCCCCGGATTTCCGCGAAATGATCTTCGACATCCAGGTCTTCGACCTGAAACACCTCAACGATATTCTTTCCCGCCTGCGGGTCCTGCCGATGGTCCACAAAGTCGAGCGGGTGATCGGGTGAAAGTTTCCGAAGGGCCCAGAATGACTTCCGCCAGAAAAATCCGCCTCGGCGTCAATGTCGATCATGTCGCCACCTTGCGCAATGCGCGCGGCGGGCTGTTTCCCGATCCCGTGCGCGCGGCCCGGATGGCGCTGGCGGCGGGGGCGGACGGGATCACCGCCCATCTCCGCGAGGACCGCCGCCATATCCAGGACGAGGACATGAAGCGCCTGCGCGACCTGCCGGCGCCGCTCAATTTCGAAATGGCCGCGACCGAACAGATGCTCGACATCGCCCTGAAGATCAGGCCGCACGCCTGCTGTCTGGTGCCGGAGAAGCGCACCGAGCGCACCACCGAAGGCGGGCTCGACGTGGTCGGCGGACTCGACCGGCTCAAGCCCTTCGTCTCCGAACTCTCCCATGCGGGGATTCGCGTGTCCCTGTTCATCGAGCCTTCACCGGAGGCGCTCGCGGCGGCCAAGGAGATCAAGGCGCCGGTGGTCGAACTGCACACCGGCGCCTGGTGTCATGCGCTGGAAGCGGGCGAAAAGGCGCGGGCGGCGGCCGAATTCGCGCGGCTGCGCGCGGCGGCGGCCGAAACCGAAAAGCTCGGGATCGAATGTCACGCCGGCCACGGGCTCGATTTCGGCACGGCGCGCAAAATCGCCGCCTTTCCCCAGATCGTCGAGCTGAACATCGGTCATTTCCTCGTCGCCGAGGCGGTCTTCATCGGGCTTGAGGCGTCGGTGAAGCAGATGATCGCCGCGATTGAGAAAGGACGTGGCGAAACATCGCCGCTATCGGAAAAGGGACGCGGCGAAACATCGCCGCTATTGGGACGCGGCGCATGATCATCGGCCTCGGCGTCGACCTCTGCGACATCCGCCGCGTGGAGAGAGTGCTGGAGAAATACGGCGAGCGTTTCACGCGCCGCTGCTTCACGCCGGTCGAACGCGCCAAGGCCGACGGCAGGAAAGCCCGCGCCGCGACCTACGCCAAGCGATTCGCCGCCAAGGAGGCCTGCGCCAAGGCGCTGGGCACCGGATTGGGGCAGGGCGTGGCCTGGCTCGACATGGGGGTGGTCAACGACGCGCACGGCCGACCAATGCTGGAACTGAAGGGCGCCGCCGCCGCCCGCCTCGCCCGCCTCACGCCTTCCGGCCACGAGGCGCGCGTGCATCTGACTTTGACCGACGAATATCCGCTCGCCCAGGCGCAAGTCATCATTGAAGCGGTCGCCGTCACTCCATCCGCCGGTTCAGCGCCTTGACGGCAAGCTCCGTCCGGGTGCGGGCGTTGAGCTTTTCGAGGATGCGGCTGACGTAATTCTTCACCGTGCCTTCGGCGAGGCGAAGCTGGGCGGCGATTTCCTTGTTGCCCTTGCCTTCGACGATCAGATGGAGAATCTCACTTTCGCGATCGGTCAACGGCTCTTCCAGGCCGCCGGCGTCGCCGAGCCGCGGCGCGCGGCGGACGCGGCGGAACTCGTCGAGCAATTTGCGCGCGACATTGGGGGTGAGCCGCGACTGTCCGCAGGAAACGGCGCGGATCGTGTCGAGGATTTCGCTCTCCTCGGCGTCCTTGAGCAGATAGGCCTGGGCGCCCGCGCAGATCGAATCGAAGATCAGGTCGTCGGTGTCATAAGTGGTGAGGATGATCACCTGCGCCTCGGGGCAGTCGCGCACGATCTGCCGGGTCGCGGCTATGCCGTTGAGGCGGGGCATCTGGATGTCGAGCAGCACGACGTCGGGCAGATAGCGGCGCGCCGCCTGCACGGCCTCGATGCCGTCCGCGGCCTGGGCGACGATCTCGAAATCCGGCTCCAGCGCCAGCATCGACGCGAAAGCCCGGCGGATCAGCGGCTGATCTTCGGCGATGAGAATTCGGATTGGTTTTTCGGGGGGCAATGCATTTCCTCCGCAACGACAGAGCGCGACGCTCGATCGTTCAATTCCAGATGTCGAAACCGGCTTTGCGTAATAAACATGGCCGCTCGCTTCGACGGCGTCACTGGAATTCCGTGAAAAGACGCCGGGGCGCCGGGAAGCGGCGCGGGCGTTCCTGGTGAAAACTCAAATCGGGCGGCGCGCGGGCGCGACAAGCTCGGCCCGCGGGCGTTCGTCACGATCAGAGGGCTGAAACAGACCAAACCGACCCGTCTCGGGCGAGCGCCGGCCAGGCGACCTGCCGTTTTCCGGGGCAACTTGTAAGGCTTTCTCGCAAAAATTGCAATTCTGTGTAGAAACAACCACTTATTTTGGGGTGATTTCCTTTTCCTGTCCTTGGCGACGTGCGGCGACATGTCGTCCGCAACCCTCTTCGCCGATGCCAAAAGCTTTCAACAAGACTTCGCTCGAAAGGCGGAATGAGGCCCCGTCGGGGCGACGACATCGATTCGGACGCCGCCGCTTTTCCGCGCGCGCAGGATGAAGGAAGCGCCGATCAATTCGGCCTGTTCGCGCATGCCCATCAATCCGAAATGGCCCGCCGCGACTTCGGCGGTGTCGAAACCCTGCCCGTCGTCGATGATGGTCATGGTCAAGTCGCCCGAAAGATTGGTCGAAAGCCTCAGGCTCACGCCACGCGCATGGGCGTGCAGTTCGACATTGCGCAAGGCCTCCTCGGCGATCCGGTAGAGCGTCGCCGCCTCGGCGCCGCTCGCGGGGCGGGCGCGCTCGTCGATTTCAGCCAGCGCATGGACGCCGGTGCGCTCCGCGAAACGCGCCGCAAGCGCGTCGAGCGCCGCGCCGAGACCCTGGGTTTCGATGGTTTGCCCGCGCAGATCCCCGAGCGCGGCGCGGGCGCGGGCCAGGCCCTCGCGCACGGCGGAATCGGCGTGGGTCAGCTCCTCGATCAGGCGTGGCGAGGCGTCGGGGCCGGCGACCTTGCGGATCAGGCGCAACTGCGGCGCGAGCGCCACCAGCGACTGGACGAGCGTGTCATGAAGGTCGTGGGCGATGCGCAGGCGCTCGCGCATGACGGCGGCGCGGCGGGCCTCGTCGGCGCCGCGCGCCGCCTCGGCGCGCAGCCGGCGCAGATCGGTGACGTCGCGGCCCAAAGCCTGGTATTCGCCCAGGAATTCGCCGAGCCCGGCCCTGTCGCCGACCCAATGCACGCTCCACCAGATCCACACTGGCTCGCGGTCGGGAAGCTTCACCTCCTGCTCGAAGGAGGCGTCGCCGCGCGAAGCCAGCCGCGCGCGCCAGCCGTCGTCGGCGCCCGGAGCCGCGAGCACCTCGTCGATCGCGCGGCCGAGCAGTTGGCCCTCGTCCTCGCGCAGCACGGCGCAGGCGAAGGCGTTGACGAAAGTGATCCGCAGACTGGCCGAGAGGCGGAACACCAGATCGTTGGCGCTCTCGACAATGTCGCAATAAAGCGCCGCCTGTTCCCGGATCAGGCGCCCGGCGGCGGCGGCCTGTTCGGCGATCAGCCGCGCCTCGCGCCTTTCGCGGGCGAACTGACGCTCGACGTCGTGCGCGCCGCGGTCGGAGCTGGCCAGAAGCAGGAAGCCGTCCGCGGCGGCGTCATGCAGAACCGAAACCGAAAAGGGCGCGTCGTCGTCGGCGGACAGGCGCAGGCCGGGCAAGTCGAGCACGGCGCGCCGACCGTCGCGCAGCGTGTCGAATTCCGGCTCCATGGCGAAGAACACCGGAGAGTCGGCGATCGGCGCGCCGGGCGAGGGGACCCAATCCATCAGCGCGCCGGCGCGCTCGATCACGCGCAACGAGGCGTCGAGCCGGGCGTAGCCGAAGATGCGGCGGGACAGGGCGAGAGCCAGAGCGGAAACAGGCATGAGGCGAGCTTAGTGATTTTGCGGGCTTTTGTCCCCGGGCGTCTTGCATCCGGTCACGCCACGCCGCCTTGATCCGTGCGTTGCGCTTCGGCGACCGCCACCGCGGTCATGTTGACGACGCCCCGCGCGGTGATCGAGGGCGTCAGCACATGAGCGGGCCGGGCGGCGCCGAGCAATATGGGGCCGACAGGCAGGGCGTCGGTCATCGTCTTGGTCATCTGATAAGCGATATTGGCGGAGGCCAAATCCGGCATGATCAGCACATTCGCTTCGCCCTTGAGCCGGGAGCCGGGCAGGACGAGGTTGCGCACGTCCTGCGACAGGGCGGTGTCGGCGGCCATTTCGCCGTCGACTTCCAGGTCGGGGGCTTTTTCGCGGATGATCTCCAGAGCGTCCCGCATTTTGGCCGCCACGGGCGAAAAAAGGTCCGATCCGAAATCCGAATGGGAGAGCAGGGCGATTTTCGGCGTGACGCCGAAGCCGCGGACGTGAACCGCGCAGAGCAGCGCGGTTTCGGCGATCTCGGCCGCCGTCGGGTCGCGCCGGACATGGGTGTCGGCCATGAAGAACGCGCCCTTGGAGCTGATGAGAAGGCTCATCGAGGAAAAATCGCTTACCCCCGGCGCGACCCCGACAATGTCCTTGAGATAGGAGAGGCGGGCGCCGAAACGCCCTTCGAGGCCGCACAAAAGGGCGTCGGCTTCGCCGCGAACCAGCGCCAGGGCGCCGATGACCGTGGCGTTGGTGCGCACCAGGGTGCGCGCGGTTCCGGGATTGATTCCGCGACGCCCGGCGACGGCGAGCAAGGTGGCGACATAATCGTTGTAGCGCGGGTCGCTGTGCGGATCGATCAGTTCGAAATCGCGATCGGCGGCGATGGACAGGCCAAAGGTTTTCAGCCTCTTTTCGACCACGGCGCGCCGGCCGATCAGGATCGGCTGGGCGACGCCCTCCTCGATCACGGTTTGCACCGCGCGCAGCACGCGCTCGTCCTCGCCCTCGCTGTAGACCACGCGCTTCGGGTTCGCCTTGGCCGCCTGCATCAGCGGCTTCATGATGAAGCCGGAGCGATAGACAGTGCGCTCCAGGCCCTCGCGGTAAGCGTCGAAATCCGCGATCGGTTTCCTGGCGACGCCGCTCTCCATCGCGGCGCGGGCGACCGCCGGGGCGATGCGCAGGATCAGGCGCGGATCGAAGGGCGAGGGGATCAGCGACTCCTTGCCATAGACCGGCGCGACTCCGCCATAGGCGCGCGCCACCACCTCGGAGGGCGTCTCGCGCGCCAGCGCCGAAATGGCCTCCACCGCCGCAAGTTTCATCGCCTCGTTGATGGCCTTGGCGTGAACGTCGAGCGCGCCGCGGAAGATATAGGGAAAGCAGAGAACGTTGTTGACCTGGTTGGGGTAATCCGACCGGCCGGTGCAGAGCATGGCGTCGGGCCGCGCGGCGAGCGCGTCCTCGGGCAGGATTTCCGGATCGGGATTGGCGAGCGCCAGGATCAGCGGCGTCGCCGCCATGGTCTTGACCATCTCCGGCTTCAGCACGCCGCCGGCGGAGAGACCGAGGAAAACATCGGCGCCGGGGATGATTTCGGCGAGCGTGCGCGCCGACGTGTCCTGCGCGAAAGTCGCCTTGATCGGGTCCATCAGCTTTTCGCGGCCCTTGTAGACCACGCCCTCGATGTCCGAAATGAAGATGTTTTCGCGCCGGGCGCCGAGCGCCACGAGCAATTCGAGGCAGGCAAGCGCCGCCGCGCCGGCGCCCGAGGCGACGATCCGCGCGTGCGAAATTTCCTTGCCGGCGAGGGCGAGACCGTTGCGCACGGCGGCGCCGACGATGATCGCGGTGCCGTGCTGGTCGTCATGGAAGACCGGAATCGACAGTTTTTCGCGCAAGCGCCGTTCAACCTCGAAGCACTCGGGCGCCTTGATGTCTTCGAGATTGATCCCGCCGAAGGTCGGCTCCAGGGCCGCGATGGCGCTCACCAGCTTTTCGACGTCGCGCTCGGCGACTTCGATGTCGAAAACATCGATGCCGGCGAATTTCTTGAACAGCACCGCCTTGCCTTCCATCACCGGTTTGGCGGCGAGCGGGCCAATGTCGCCGAGCCCCAGCACGGCGGTGCCGTTGGTGACGACGGCGACGAGGTTCTGGCGGATGGTGAAGTCGGCGGCCTTGCCGGGATCGGCGGCGATTTCGAGGCAGGGCGCGGCGACGCCGGGCGAATAGGCCAGCGCGAGGTCCCGCTGGTTGCCGAGCGGCTTGGTGGCGCGGATCTCCATTTTGCCCGGCCGCGGACGGGCATGGTAGCGCAGCGCGTCCGATCGCAGATCGGACGGTGGGCGTTCTGTCATGGGGGAACCCTCCGGTATTGTCGGCGAAACGCGCGTGGCTTGAAGCGCGTTCGCGGATCATCGAGTCGAATGCGCTCTTTTATCGGATTGTTCTAGCGCATATTCCGGTCCGAAGACTCCATCGACTTTTCGGCTATGCGCTCAGAGCCTGGTTCCGCCCGCCGGTTTCGCCGGCTTGGCGGGCGCGGGCGAACCGGTGACGTCCAGCCGGTTGAGGAAATCCGTCGGATCTTCGATATGGACGAATTCGCTCAGCTTCAGCGGCGCCCCCTTGCCCTTGATGGTGAGGGTCAGCACTTTGGGATCGACGACGAATCGCTCCAGTTCCTTGGCCATGATGGCGATGGCGGGCGCGCCGGAAAACAGCAGCGGCGCCTGGGCGATGATGGCGCGCCAATCGTCCTTGACCGAGGCGGGGGTCTTGCCCTGGCTGAGCGAGGCGAAGGCCACCACCTTGTCGAACAGGCCGGCGTTGGCCACTTCGATTCGCGCCCAGTCGAGCGTGGCGTCGAGCATGGCCTTTTCGCGCGCTTCCTTGTCACCGACAAAGGCTGTCTCCTTCAGGCCCGAAAACTGGGCGCTGATCGCGACGCTGCCGATCTTCTTCAGGTCGATCGCATAATTCTTGAGCTGGTAGGTTTTGGTTGCTGGGTCATAGACGCCGCCGATCGTCACATCGGCGTCGATTTCCGGATAGCCATAGGCGTTGAGGACGGCGCCCAGACGCGATTCCGGCGGCATTTTGAGCGACAGGCCGGTCAGGGACGCGGCGGCGTCGAGCGGCGCGCCCTGGCCGTCGAAATTCTGGTCGATCCTGGCCGGCCCGATGTGAAGCGCGATGCGATTGCCGCCGGGCGCGCCGGCGGGCGTCCCCTTGTCAACGGCCGTGAGATCGCCGCCATCCCAGGACAGATGGGAAAAACGCAGGGCGGCGCGGGCGGGATCGCCCGCGCGCAAGGCGCCGGCGAGATCGACCAGCGAAACGTGGTCGATCCGCAAACTGCCGAAATGGAGGGTGGAATCGCCGGCGTCGTCGGGAACCACGCCTTCGGTCGAGGCGACGGTCAGAGTCTGCGCGCCGCCGCCGCCGATCTTCCCGGCGACGATGTCCTTGACCGTGAGCCGGTCGCCCGCGCCGGTCTCCATGTCGACCTCGGCGATCCGCGCCTCGCCCGCTGTCATGCGCTGGACCATCGCCGCGGCGTCTTCGGGGGTCAGCGCGCCCGAGAACAATTTGGTCGCTTCGTCCTGGCCAAGGTTGCAATCCTTCAGCGTGACGTTCTTGAACGTGACCTTTCCATCCTTGCCTTTGTCGATCGTGGCCTGGGGAATGGCGATGTCGGCGGCGTGGGCCGGCGCGGCGGGCAGGCCCGATCCGAGGCTCAGTCCAAGGACGAGGAAAGCGGCGCGAAAGTATGGCGGCATGTCGTGTCTCATCCGTGCAGTGTCGGTGGATTCGCCGGGTTTGCCAAGGTCTCGGCTGCAGCGCCGGGCGGTTTCGCGCGGCGCGGCCGCGGTCCAGGCCTTCTTTAGACGCGCCGCGTGTCGAATGTCTGGCGAGAAGTTGGAAATCGCAACGCCGGACACTATTTTATGAGCCGAATCGGAATGTCGGGAGCTGTTGGATGGTGGATGTGCTCACACGCGAGGAGGTGAAGGCGGGGCTGGCGGACGAGTCGATCGCTCTGGTCGATGTGCGCGAGCCTCACGAATTTGCGGCGGGACATATTCCGGGCTCCCTGAGCCTGCCGCTGTCGCGCTTCGACCCTTCGAAGCTGCCGGAAGACAAGCGCGTCGTCTTCGTGTGCCGGTCCGGCCGGCGCACGCTGCTGGCGATCGAAATGTCGCGGCTTTTCGGCCGGGGCGACGCCTCCGCCCATTACGCCGGCTCGCTGCTGGACTGGGCCGGCGCCGGCGAGCCTTTGGAATATTGAATTCAGGCCTTGGCCGCGGCCTTTTGCGGGAGCGCCGGCTCGGGCGGATCCACGGCGCCGGACAGGAGAAGCGGCGCGCGCTCGTGTTCGAGCAGGCTCCAACGGATCAGTTCGAGCCTGCCGTCGAAATGTTCGGCGATCGCGGTGCAGGATTCGACGAAATCGCCGGTGTTCACATAAGTCACGCCGTCGATGTCGCGGATCGTCGCATGGTGGATATGGCCGCAGATCACACCGTCCGCGCCGCGCTTGCGCGCCTCGGCGGCCAGGGCGCGCTCGAAATCGCCGATGAAATTGACCGCCTTCTTGACCTTGAGCTTGGCCCATTGCGAAAAGGACCAGTAGGGCAGGCCGAGCTTGCGGCGGGCGCGATTGAACCAGCTGTTGATGAGAATCGCGAAATCATAGGCCCAGTCGCCGAGATGGGCGAGCCAGCGGGCGTGGCTGACCACAATGTCGAACTGGTCGCCATGAATCACCAGCATTTTTCTGCCGTCGGCGGTCTCATGGACGGCGTGGTCGATCACTTCGACGCCGCCGAATTCGAGGCCGAGAAAATCGCGGGCGAATTCGTCGTGATTGCCGGGCACGAACACCACGCGCGCCCCTTTGCGCACCTTGCGCAGCAGTTTCTGCACCACGTCATTGTGGGCCTGCGGCCAGTGCCAGGACTGCTTGAGCCGCCAGCCGTCGATGATGTCGCCGACCAGGAACAGCTCCTCCGATTCGTTGTGTTTCAGAAAATCGAGCAGCAGATCGGCCTGGCAACCGCGCGTGCCGAGATGAACGTCGGAAATGAACAGGGTGCGGTATTGATGGGTCGCCTGCGGCTCGGCAGTCACGTCGGAATTGGCGTTCATGGTCGCGCCTGCTGATCCGTTCATGCCCCATGTGCTGCCATCTTATTGTTGCGGAAGGATGACAATATTGCTTTTAGTCGCGGGATGACGCCCGGAGTTCTGCTCAAGATTCTTTCGACCCTGGCCTTCACCGTCATGGCGGTGGGCGTGCGCATGGCCGCGCCGCGCATCCCGATCGCGGAAATCGTTTTTTTCCGCTCGGCTGTCGCGCTGGTTCTGCTGTTGCTTTGGCTGGCGGCGACCGGCGAGTTTCCCCGCGCGCTGGCGACCCGGCGCCCGTTCGGCCATCTGGGGCGGGGCCTGACCGGCGCGGCGGGCATGTTCGCCAATTTCGGCAGCCTCGCGCTTCTGCCGCTCGCCGACGCCACCGCCTATTTCTACGCCTCGCCGATCTTCGTCACTCTCATCGCGGCGCTGGGCCTGCGCGAAAAAGTCCGCGCCAGCCGCTGGATGGCGGTGCTGATCGGTTTCGGCGGCGTGCTCGCCATGCTCACCGAGCATGTCGGCTTCGGAAATTTTGCGAATACGCTCGGCGCCCAGGGGCTGGGGGCACAGGGATTTGGCGCGGGCGTGGCGCTCGCCGGGGCGGCTTTCGCGGCTCTGTCGATCATTCAGACCCGCCGGCTGGCGTTGTCGGAGCATACCGCGGCTATTGTCTTCTATTTCACCCTTCTGACCACTTTCGTCGGCGCCGCCGTGCTCGCTTTGGCCCTGGCCGCGCCGTCGTTCCTGCCCTCGCAGGCCTTTGTCGCGCCGCAACCGCGCGATTTGGCGGCGCTGGTCGGCGCCGGGCTGATGGGGGGCTGCGCCCAGATTTTCGTCACCGCGTCCTATCGCTACGCCGACGCCTCGCTGCTTGCGTCTTATGATTATTTCGCTCTTGTTTGGGCGGTGCTCGCCAGCGTGATCTTTTTCGGCCAATGGCCTTCGACGCCGGTGCTTCTCGGCGCGGCGGCGATCGCCGGCTCCGGCCTGCTGGCCCTTGTCGGCGAACGCATTTCGGTCTCCGTGGCCACCGTCGAATGAACGGCATGGACCCGGCGCTGGCGCGGTTCCGGCAATAGCGATCGCCGTCAATGGCGCGCGCCGTCATTGCGAGGAGCGAAGCGACGAAGCAATCCACGTTTCGGCGCATCGCAGGGCGGATCGCTTCGCCGCGCTCGCGATGACGAGAGGTCGTCAAAACGCGTCTCGAAGATTTGGAAACGCGCGGCGACCAATTTGTGTAATTGGTATTGCGTCCAGACAGGACAAAATATCAGATTTCGAATCTCCGATAGCCGCGGCCACCGAAAAACCTTTCGGTCACGCCAGCCAGCTTGGAGCCGGCAGGCCCTTGCCGCGCAGGAATTCCGGATTGTAGAGCTTCGACGCATAGCGCGCGCCGGAATCGCCCAGGATCGTGACGATGGTCTTGCCGGGGCCGAGTTTCTGGGCGAGGCGGATCGCGCCGGCGACATTGATGGCGGAGGAGCCGCCGAGCAGCATGCCTTCCTCCCGCGCGAGGTCGAACAGGATCGGCAAGGCCTCCTCGTCGGGTATCTGGAAGGCGATGTCGATCGGCGCGTCCACCAGATTGGCGGTGATCCGGCCCTGGCCGATGCCCTCGGTGATCGACGAGCCGGAGGATTTCAGCTCCCCCGTGGTGTAATAAGAATAAAGCGCCGCGCCCATCGGATCAGCCAGGCCGATTTTGATCTCGGGATTGCGGGCCTTCAACGCCCGGCCGACTCCCGCCAAGGTTCCCCCGGTGCCGACCGCGCAAATAAAACCGTCGAGTTTTTCGCCGAGCTGGTCGAAAATTTCCGGGCCGGTGCTTTCCTCATGCCCCTGCCGGTTGGCGACATTGTCGAACTGATTGGCCCAGACCGCGCCGGCGGGATTTTTTTGGGCCAGCTCCGCCGCCAGCCGGCCGGAATATTTCACGTAATTGTCGGGGTTGGCGTAGGGGACGGCGGGGACCTCGATCAGCTCGGCGCCTTGCAGGCGCAAAAAACTTTTTTTCTCTTCCGACTGGGTGTCGGGAATGACGATGACGGTGCGAAAGCCCAAGGCGCTGGCGACCAGGGTCAGGCCGATGCCGGTATTGCCCGCCGTGCCTTCGACGATGGTCCCGCCGGGTTTGAGCGCGCCACGCGCGATGGCGTCGCGGATGATGGCCAGCGCCGCGCGGTCCTTGATCGACCCGCCGGGATTCATGAATTCCGCCTTGCCGTAAATGTCGCAGCCGGTGGCTTCCGACGCCGCGCGCAATTTGATGAGCGGCGTGCCGCCGATGGCGTCGAGAACCGATGACGTGACTTTCATGACCTGCCCGATTGAACTTTCGCGCCCAAGCTAACGATGCGTATCGCCCGCGGCAAGCGCGGCAAGCGCGGCGAGCGCGCGGCGGCGGGCGAAATCGTGATCGACGATGGGGTGGGGATAGGTTTCGCCCAGTCTCACGCCGGCCCGCGCCAGCACGGCTTCCGGCGCGGACCAGGGCTTGTGGATGTAAGCGGCGGGCAGGCCCGCCAGTTCGGGGCGGAAACGGCGGACATAGGCGCCGTCGGGATCGTATTTCTCGCCCTGGAGCACTGGATTGAAAATGCGGAAATAAGGCGCGGCGTCGGCGCCGCAGCCGGCGACCCATTGCCAGCTTGCGGCATTGCTGGCCTCGTCGGCGTCGGCCAGCGCGTCCCAGAAGAATTTCTCGCCCTCGCGCCAGTCGATCAGCAGGTGCTTGGTGAGGAATGACGCGGCGATCATCCGGGCGCGATTGTGCATAAAACCGGTCGTCCATAATTCGCGCAGCGCGGCGTCCACCAAAGGATAGCCGGTTTTTCCGCGCCGCCATGCCTCCAGCGCCGCCTCGTCCTTGCGATAAGGAAAAGCATCGAATCGCGGGTTGAAATTGCGCCAGCTCAATTCGGGATGGGCGTAGAGCAGATGGTATGAAAATTCGCGCCAGCCGAGTTCGGCCAAGAATTTATCGCCGCCGCCCGAGGGCGGGGTCGCGCCGAAAATCTGGCGCGGAGACATTTCGCCGAAATGGAGATGGGCGGAAAGATGCGACGTCCCGTCGAAGTCGAGCCGGTCGCGATGGGTCGGATAATGATCGATCTTGCGGTCGAGAAGGTCAAAAAGTCTTTTGCGCGCTCCCGCTTCCCCGGCGTCGGGATCGGGAAAATTCCTGGCCCAGTCCGGCTTGGCCGGCGCCAGAGCCAACGCCTCGCGGGCAAGGGGTTGTGGCGCTCCGTCCGGCCAGGGCGCGGCCACAAGATTTTGCGGCGCGGGCAGGAGCGCCGGCGGCGCGATTTTTTCGCGCAAGGCGCGCCAGAACGGGGTGAAGACCTTGAACGCCCCGCCGGATTTCGATTTGACCTGCCAGGGCTCGGCAAGGAGCGCGGCGTTGAAGCTGTGGACCTCGCGGCCGCTCTCGCGCAAAGCCGCCTTCAGCCGCGCGTCGAGCGCGATTTCCGCCCCGCCGTAGCGCCGGCTCCAGAAAATCTTTTGCGCTCCCGCCGCGCGGGCGACTTCCGGCAGCAGTTCTTCGGCCGGGCCGCGTAGAAAATGCAGTTTTCCGCCGCGCGCCGCGAGATCCTCCTCCAGCGCCGCCAGGGCGTGGTCGAGCCGCCAGCGGCTGGCGCCGCCGGGCGGGCGCGGGCCGGGGCTTTCCTCATCGAGAATGTAGAGGCAAAGCAGCGGCAGGCCGCTCGCCGCCGCCGCCGTCAGGGCGGCGTGGTCGGAGACGCGGAGGTCGTTGCGGAACCAGACGAGGGCGGTGGGTTTCGGCATCGGGCGGAAGGAGCGAATCGACGACATTCATTCTACGCGGAAATTCCGGCCGGGTTCACCCGGCTCGTTTCGCGAGCGGCGACGGGGCAAGAGCAGATTCATGGGGTGCAGATTCATGGCGCGCAGATTCATGGCGCGCAGATTCATGGCGTGCAGATTTCTGGCGTGCAGATTCCTGGCGCACTGATTCCTGGCGTTCCACCCGTCGATCGTTTGGGCTAGACTGCCGCCCGAAGTCCGAACGGCCCTTGAGGAGGCTCCCGTGTTTTCCATTCGCGTCTCGTCCGCCGCCTTTGGCGCCACATTGCTGTTCGCCGCGGCCCCGTCAGCCGGCGCCGCGGACTCCCCGCTGGACATTGCCGTGGCCAAAGGCGCCCGGCTTTTCGCGACCGCGACTTTCGACGGCAATGGACGCACCTGCGAGACCTGCCACCAGAACGGCGGCAAGACGCCGGGCCAGATTGGCGACAGGAAATTGCCCAGCCTGCTCAACGCCGCCGCGATTTTTCCGCGCTTCAGCCGCGGCGCGGGACAGGTGGTCACGCTGGAAGGCCAGTTGCAGACCTGCGTCAGGGGTGGTTTGGGCGGGACGCCGCCCCAACTTGGCAGCCCCGATCTGGTCGCCTTGACCGCCTATCTCGGATCGATCGCCAACGGCCAGCAGATCAAGATCGGCGGCGAGCCGAAGTGAGCGCCCGGCGCCGCCAGGGTCGGCCCGCGCAGGGTCCGGAAGCGATCAGGCGCGGCCTCGAACGGAAATTCGTCGCCTTGTCCGCGCTGCTCGCCTGAATTCGCGGGCCGAATGACTCAGGTCGCCTCCGGCGCGAAAATCCGCGAAATCCCTGCCGCGTCGAGCAGGGCGAACTCGCCCGGCGCCAGATCGCTCGGCAAGGCGAGGGCGCCGATCGAGATTCGGTGGAGCGCCGTCACATGGTTGCCGACGGCGGCGAACATGCGGCGGACCTGATGATAGCGGCCTTCGCGCAGGGTCAGCAGGGCCGCGCGTTCGTCCAGAACCTCCATCCGCGCCGGCAGCAACGGCTTGTCCTCGCCTTCCAGCATCAGGGTTCCGGCGGCGAAAATCGGCGCCTCGTCGCCGCGCAGCGGCCGGTCGAGCGTGGCGCGATAGGTTTTGGGCGTCGATAAACGCGGCGAAATGATCCGGTGCAGCAGGGCGCCGTCGTCGGTCAGCAGCAGCAGGCCGGACGTATCCTTGTCGAGCCGCCCGACGGTCGAAATCGCCGGATCGCGCCGGCGCCAGCGTTCGGGCAGGAGCGAAAAAACCAGCGGCCCGCTTTCCTTGCGGGAGCAGGTGACGCCCAGCGGCTTGTTCATCATCAGCACGACGCCGGGCAGGGGGTCGAGCTCTTCGCCATGCACGCTGAGCCGTGAGGCAAGCGCCGGGTCGAGGGTGAGTCTCTGCTCCACGTCATGCAGGATTTCGTTATCGAGACGGATTCGCCCGGCGCGGGCGAGCAGAAGAATCTCGCGCCGCGAGCCATAGCCGAGATTGGCGAGCAGGCGGTCGAGCCGGATGGTTTTTCCGCTCATTTGATCGCCTCGATCACCTTGAAGCCGCCTTCCTCCACAATCGGCGTGATGGAGCGGAAGTTTTTGGCCAGCGCGGCCTCATAGGGCAGGTGGCGGTTGGCCACCAGCCAGCACCGGCCGCCGGGGCGCAGATTGGCCGCGGCGCTGGCGATGAAGCCGCGCCCAAGCTCCTTGCTTTCCTTGCCCGCCTCGTGGAAGGGCGGGTTCATGACGATGAAATCGAACGGCCCGTTTTTCAGGCCCCGCGCATCGGCCCAGAGAATCGTCACGCGCGGATCGGCGGCGTTGCGGGCGGATAGCTCGGTCGCGCGCCGGTCGATATCGACCAGCACAAGGGATTTCACTTTGGACGAGGCGAGAATCCCGTGGGCGATCACCCCGAGGCCACAGCCGAAATCCGCGCCCCGGCCGGAAAATTCCGGCAGATGGCGGAGCAGCAGAGCCGAGCCGGGGTCGATCCGGTCCCAGGAAAAGACGCCGGGCTGGGTCCACAGGCCGAGGGCCTGGGAAAAGCGCGGGGCGCCGGAGTCGATCGCCGCCTGGATCGCGACGGGGTCGCCCTGGGCGCTCGCGGCGCAGAGCCGGTGGTGGCGTTTCGAACTTTCCTGGCTCGGGCAGCCCAGCTCGGCCAGTTCTTTCGCGATTCGCCCGCCGCCCTTGTCCTTGGGCGCCATGACGAGAAATGGCGCGCCGGGGGCGAGGGCCCGCAGGGCGAGGGCGAGCGTGGCGCGGCGCTCGACGGCGCCGGGCGGGGCGAGCAGGACGAAATTGGCGAGTGCGCCGGGTGAAACCGCGGCCAGTTCGCCGGACCCTGGCGCCAGAGGCGAGAACTGGCGCGCGCCGGGCGCGGTTTCGGCGAGTTCCGGCGGCGCCGCGCCGAACAGATTGTCGTAGATCATGCTCTCCCCGGACGATCGGAATGGGCGCGTTCTCGCCAATTCAGGGACGCGGCTCGCGCGATCGAGGGGAAAAGTGGCTCCCTGAGCAGGACTCGAACCTGCGACCCAGCGATTAACAGTCGCTTGCTCTACCGGCTGAGCTATCAGGGATCGCGCTTGCGATGGGCGCCGTATAGCAGCGAAGAATCCGATTGGAAAGACCGAAATGGAAAATTCGCGGCCGGCGCGCGAAACGCCGGAGAAATCCTTCACTGGCCAAGCAACAAATTGTGATTTTACGAAAATTTGGCTAAAAACGGGCACTCAGAACGAGAGCGCGGCATAATGCATTGAAATATAACGTTATTTATCTCAAACCGCGCCGCCGAAAGGCGCGGGCTTTGATCAGCGCCCCGTGCGTCATGCCGTTGACGTACGCTTGATTGCGGCTTTATCATGACAAGACTTCAGTCCAAGCAAAACAGCACAAAAGATTGACCGACTTATGCGTCAAATTGGCACCCGGCCTCTTACCGGCGCGGAAAAGCAGCGCCGCCATCGCGAACGTGTCAAAGCCCGCCTGGCCGAAGCCGAGCGGCTGAAGGCGCTGCTGGATAATGGGCGCGGCGATTCTTTGCCCGGCCTGGCGGCCTATTACGACAATATTCTGGGGGAGCTTGGCGCGGCCCTGGAGGAGCGCGACCGGTTGAAGGTCGAGCTTCCGGCGATCCAGGGTGAAATTCGCGCGGCGCTCGAAACGCGCGCCCGCGGCGATCTCGAACGGGCGAGGGCGGCGGCGCGCAAAAGCGCGACGCCCGGCGCTACGCGGAGCAGCCGGAAAAAGGCGAGCTAGCCGTCCAGCCTGTGGCCGAGCCTTCCGGCGAGATCCTGGATATATTGGAAGGCCACGCGGCCGGAGCGGGACCCGCGGGTGATCGCCCATTCCAGCGCCTCGGCGCGAATCCGCTCCTCCGGCGCCCCAAGCCGATAATGGTCGGCGTAGCCGAAGACCATGGCGAGATAATCGTCCTGACTGCATTTGTGGAAGCCGAGCCAGAGCCCGAAACGATCGGACAGCGAGACCTTCTCCTCGACCGCCTCGCCCGGATTGATCGCGGTGGAGCGTTCGTTGTCCATCATCTCTCGCGGCAGAAGGTGCCGGCGGTTGGAGGTCGCGTAGAACAGGACATTGGCGGGCCGGCCCTCGACCCCGCCTTCGAGCGCCGCCTTGAGCGACTTGTAGGAGGCGTCGCCGCCGTCGAAGGACAGGTCGTCGCAGAAGACGATGAAGCGCCCATCCGCGTCGCGCAGCAGGGCCATCAGGGCGGGCAGCGATTCGATGTCCTCGCGGTGGATTTCGATCAGCTTGAGGCCGGAGCAACCCGGCGTCCCGCCGAGCCGGGCGCTGATCTCGGCGTGGGCGGCCTTGACCAGCGACGACTTGCCCATGCCGCGCGCGCCCCACAGCAGCACGTTATTGGCCGGCAGGCCGCGCGCGAAGCGCTCGGTGTTGCCCAGAAGCTGGTCGCGCAGGTAATCGACCCCGCGCAGCAGGCCTATGCCCACCCGGCTGACCCTTTGCACCGGAACCAGCCTCTCCGTCTCCGCGCGCCAGACGAAGGCGTCGGCGGCGGCGAAATCGGGGCGGGGCGGCGGCGGCGGGCTCAGACGCTCCAGCGCCTCGGCGATGCGCGCCAGCAGGTTTTCGGTCGGATCGGGGATGGTCATGGCGGCCAGCGAGAAGTTGCGGTCGCTTTCGTCTAAGCTTTTCGCGCCCGCGTCTCAAGCGCGATCCGGTCTCGGGGAGCGGGAAGGCCTCACCGCGTCCGGCTGACCTGCCCGTCGAGGAAGGTCAGCTTCCCGTTGTCGTTGGCGCGCCAGAAAACATAGGCGTCGGGATCGCCCCAGCGCCGGCTGAGCCAGCGGGCGCCGAAGACGCTCTCGTCATTGGGGCAGGGCGGGAATGTTTCGAACCCTTGCGCGGTCAGCAAAGCCTCCAGCGCGGCCGCGTCCGAGCCGAGCGGAAAGTTCTCACGCAACTTTCGCCCGAAGGCGGCGGGCGGCGAGACGCCCCGTTTCATCCGCGCCCTTTCCTCCTGGAGCGTGCCCGCCGGGCAAGGCGCGCCACGCATCCCGTCGTCGGGCAGGCCGGCGATCAGGGCGGGAGGCGGCGCCGGGGCGCCGAACAGCCAGAAAGCCGCGCCGACCAGCGCGCACAAGGTGAGAAGGACGACAGCGAGTCTCACTCAGCTTTCCATGCCGCCCTTGGCAAGAAAATTCTCCAGCCAATGGATGTCATAGACGCCGTCCTGGATGTCGGCGTTGCGCACCAGGGCGCGGAACAGGGGCAAGGTGGTGTCGATCCCGTCCACGATGAACTCGTCGAGGGCGCGGCGCAGGCGCATCAGCGCCTCGATGCGGGTGCGGCCTTGCACGATCAGCTTGCCGACGAGGGAATCGTAGTAAGGCGGGATGGTGTAGCCCTGATAGACCGCCGAATCGACGCGCACGCCGACGCCGCCCGGCGGGTGGTAATAGAGGATCCTGCCGGGCGAGGGGCGGAAGGTCACCGGGTTTTCGGCGTTGACGCGGCATTCTATGGCGTGGCCGCGCAATTCGAGATCGGCCTGGACGAAGCTCAGGGGCGCGCCGCTGGCGATCTTGATCTGCTCCACAAGCAGATCGAGCCCGGAGATCATTTCGGTGATCGGATGTTCGACCTGAATGCGGGTGTTCATCTCGATGAAGAAGAACTCGCCGTTCTCGTACAGGAACTCGATGGTTCCGGCGCCGGAATAGTGCAGCGTGCGCATCGCCTCGGCGCAGATTTCGCCGATGCGGTTGCGCTGGTCCTGGTTCAGCGCGGGCGAGGGCGTTTCTTCGAGCACCTTCTGGTGGCGGCGCTGGAGCGAACAATCGCGCTCGCCGACATGGACGGCGTTGCCCATCCCGTCGCCGAGGACCTGGATTTCGATGTGGCGCGGCTTTTCGAGATATTTTTCGAGATAGACCGCGTCGTCGCCGAAGGCGGCCTTGGCCTCGGCGCGGGCGACCGCGAGGGCGTCGGGCAGGTCCGCGGCGGTCCGCGCGACCTTCATGCCGCGCCCGCCGCCGCCGGCCGCCGCCTTCACCAGCACCGGAAAGCCGATGTCCCCGGCGATGCGCATGGCCTCGTCGTCGTCGGACACGCCGCCTTCCGAGCCCGGCACGCAGGGAATGCCGAGGGCGCGGGCCGTGCGCTTGGCCTCGATCTTGTCGCCCATGATGCGGATATGTTCGGCCTTGGGGCCGATGAAGCCGATGTTGTGATCGGCGAGGATTTCGGCGAATTTGGCGTTTTCCGAAAGGAAGCCATAGCCGGGATGGACGGCGTCGGCGCCCGTGATCTCGCAGGCCGCGAGCAGGGCCGGGATGTTGAGATAGGAGTCGCGCGCCGGCGGCGGCCCGATGCACACCGATTCGTCGGCGAGCTTCACATGCATGGCGTCGGCGTCGGCGGTCGAATGGACGGCGACGGTGGCGATCCCCAGCTCCTTCGCCGCGCGCAGGATGCGGAGGGCGATTTCGCCGCGGTTGGCGATGAGAATCTTCTCGAACATCAGGAAATGACCAGCAGGGGCTGGTCATATTCGACCGGCTGCGCGTCCTCGACCAGAATGGCCGTCACCGTGCCGGTCTTGTGCGCGACAATGTCGTTGAACGTCTTCATCGCCTCGACCAGCAGCACTTTCTGGCCGGCGGAAACATGGGAGCCGATCTCGATGAAGGCCTTGGCGTCGGGGCTCGGGCGCAGATAGACGGTGCCGACCATGGGCGATTTCAGCGCATCGGCGTGATCAATGACGGGCGCGGCGGTTTCCGCGGCGGGCGCGAGCGGGTGTGCGCCGGGCGCGGGCGCGTGGACCGGAAGATGCGCCGGCGCATGGACGATCGCCGGCGCGACGAAGCTCGACTGGCGCGCCACCCTGATCCGCAGGTCGCCCTTTTCCACCTCGATCTCGGTCAGGTCGCTCTCGCTCAACAGGGTCGCGATCTCGCGCACCAGCTTGGCGTCGATCTTTTCGGAAGTCTTTTCCGAAGCCTGGCCGGCTCGGGCGGTCTTGGCGGCGGTGGCGCTTGTTCTGCTCATTCGGTGGGCCTTCGTGAAATTTGACGGGCCTTTGGCGCGTCCCGCGAGGCGCAGAAAAGCGCCGGATTCGCGCGCTTCTTTCGCCCCAAAGCGATTCTCGGCGTTTGCTCTTAGTCTGTTTAGCACGGCTTTTGAAGCGTCATAATCGTGCTTCGCGCCGCGTGGAACTTATCCCCAGTCGAAGCGAAGCTTGTTTTTGCGGGTTCCGCGCACTAGTTTGGCTGGATGAAAGTGCGTTCCACCACAGGACGCAGGCTGTTGGGAGGTTCGCCGTCATGGGCGGTTTGTCGTTGTTCCATTGGCTGCTTGTCGGCGCGGTCGTCCTCATCTTGTTCGGCGGCAAGGGCAAGATCTCGGACATCATGGGCGATGTCGCCAAGGGCGTCAAAGCCTTCAAGAAGGGCCTCTCCGACGACGAGCCGCCGGCCCGGCCCGCCGAGACGCCGCAAACCATCGAACATCAGGCGACGACGCCGGTGGACGCTTCCCGCGACGTCAACAAGGTTGGCTGAACCCTTTTTTCGGTCCTTTTTCCGGAGTTTCGTCAAACTTTCCGGATTTGACGCGCCTCCATCCCAGGGCGGCCGGGGCGGGACGCGATTGCCGGCGAGGCTTCGATGTTCGATTTCGATGTGGGCAAGCTGCTGCTGATCGGCGTCGTGGCCCTGATCTTCATTCCGCCCAAGGATCTGCCCGAGGCTTTGCGCATGCTCGGCCGTCTGGTCGGACAGGCGCGGCGGATGGCGACCGATTTTCAGAGCCAGTTTCATGAAGCCATGCGCGAGGCCGAACTGACCCAGATCCGCGACGGCCTCAACGACCTGAAGCAAAAGTCCTCAATGGAAGGCGCGCTCAACCGCGTCGCTGACATGCTGGAGGCCCCCGCGGCGCCGAAAGCCGAGACTCCGGCCGCGAGCCCGGAGCCGCCGCCGGCGCGCACGGGGCTCGTCATTGTCGAGGATCAGCCCGCGCCGGAGCCTGTCCCGCCGTCGCCCGAATCGGCGCCGCAGGCCGGAAAATCCGCATGAGCCAGGCCGATATCGACGCCACCAAGGCGCCCCTGATCGATCACCTGATCGAACTGCGCGCCCGGCTGATCAAGGCGCTGGTCGCTTTTCTCATCGCTTTCGTGGCCTGTTTCTATTTCTCGCACGAAATCTACAACATCCTGCTCCAGCCCTATGTCCGGGTGGTCGGCGTCGAGAACGCCAAGCTGATCGCCACCCATTTCCTGGAGCAGTTCCTCACCCAGCTGAAATTGTCGATGTTCGGCGCCGCCTTCATCGCCTTCCCGATCATCGCGCTGCAGATTTACAAATTCGTCGCGCCGGGGCTTTACGGCCATGAACGGCGGGCCTTCGCGCCGTATCTCGTGGCGACGCCGACCCTGTTCTTCCTGGGCGCGCTGCTGGTCTATTTCGCGGTCATGCCCTTTCTCATCCGCTTTTCGGTGAGCTTCCAGCAGTTGAACGTCAAGGGCGAGCCGACGATCGAGCTTCTGCCCAAGGTCGGCGAATATCTGTCGCTGATCATGACCCTGATCTTCGCCTTCGGCGCCGCCTTTCAGCTTCCGGTGATCCTGACCCTGCTCGGCCAGGCCGGGATCATCGACCAGGCTTTTTTGAAGGCGAAGCGGCGCTACGCCATCGTGCTGATCACGGTGGTCGCGGCGATTCTGACGCCGCCCGACCTGATTTCGATGATCTCCCTTGTCCTTCCCATGGCGGTTCTCTACGAAGGCGCCGTGTTCGCGGTGGGCTTGATCGAGAAGAACCGATCTACCGCTCCCTCCGCTTGATCCTTCGTCTTCATTTCCGAGCCTCTCATGCACGACATCAAATCGATCCGCGACGACAGGGAGGGCTTTCGCACCGATTTACTGCGCCGCAAGCCGGATGAAGCCGCAGCGGACGCCCTGATCGGCCGGCTGTTCGCGCTCGACGACGCCCGCCGCGCCGCAATCGCGAAGGCGCAGGGGACGCAGGAGCGCCGCAACGCCGCGTCAAAAGAGATCGGCGCGGCGATGAAAGCCAAGGACACGGCGCTGGCCGAAAAGCTGAAGCAGGAAGTCGCCGATCTCAAGAATTCGATGGGCGAGATCGAAGCGCAGGAGCGCGTCGCCATCGCCGCCCTGGAAGCGGAGCTTGCCGCCATCCCCAACCGTCCCTTGTCCGAAGTTCCGCAAGGCGCCGACGAGAACGACAATGTCGAAATCCGGAAAATCGGCGACAAGCCGGTCTTTCCCGAAAATTTCAAGCCGAAAGAGCATTTCGAGCTCGGCGAAGCTTTGAAAATGATGGACTTCGAGGCGGCGGCGCGCATGTCCGGCGCGCGTTTCGTCGTGCTCAAGGGCAGGCTGGCGCGGCTGGAGCGCGCGCTCGCCCAGTTCATGCTCGACCTGCATACCGAAGAACATGGCTATCAGGAAGTCGTCCCGCCGCTGCTGGTGCGCGACCGGGCCATGTTCGGCACGGCGCAACTGCCGAAGTTCAAGGATGACCAATTCGCGGCGCTCGGCCTCATTCCGGTCGAGGGATTGAAGGATGCGCTGGCCGGAATCGAGGCGGCGGCGCAGGTCGGCGACCTCGCGGCGCAGGTCGCGGCGACGCCCAAGGCCGAAAGTTTTGACACCGAACATTTCTGGCTCATTCCCACCGCCGAAGTGCCGCTGACCAATCTCGTCCGCGAGCAGATATTGGACGAGGCTTCGCTGCCTCTGCGCATGACCGCCGGCACGGCCTGTTTCCGCGCCGAGGCCGGCGCCGCCGGGCGCGACACGCGCGGGATCATCCGCCAGCATCAGTTCACCAAGGTCGAGCTTGTTTCGATCACCACGCCCGAGCAATCTCGCGCCGAGCACGAGCGCATGACATCTTGCGCCGAGGAAGTGCTCAAAAGGCTCAAACTGCCCTATCGCGTCGTCCTGCTCTGCACCGGCGACATGGGCTTCGCCGCGCAGAAAACCTATGACATCGAAGTCTGGCTGCCGGGGCAAAACCGCTATCGCGAAATCTCCTCCTGCTCGGTCTGCGGCGATTTTCAGGCGCGGCGCATGGGCGCGCGCTATCGTCCGGCCGAGGGCAAGGGGCCGCGCTTCGTCCATACGCTCAATGGCTCGGGCGTCGCGGTCGGCCGCGCGCTCGTCGCGGTGCTGGAGAATTACCAGAACCCCGACGGTTCGGTGACCGTGCCGGAAGTGCTGCGGCCCTATATGGGGGGCCTGGAAAGAATCGCGCCGGCCTGAGCGGCGGCGCAGAAAAAATCTGTGGCGGCAAAAAAGCTGCTTCCCGGCGAGACGCGCGCTATAACGCGTCCTGATTTCGAATCGGACGGGAAAGATGCGCATTCTCATCACCAATGACGACGGCGTTCACGCGCCGGGGCTCAAGGTTCTGGAGCGCATCGCCAAAGCTTTGGGCGGTGACGTGATGGTGGTGGCGCCGGAGACCGACCAGTCGGGCGTCGCCCATTCGCTGTCGCTGTCCGACCCGCTGCGCCTGCGCAAGATCACCGACCGCCATTACGCGGTGAAGGGCACGCCGACCGATTGCGTCATCATGGGCGTGCGCAAGCTGATGATCGATTCCCCGCCGGACCTCATCCTGTCCGGCGTCAACAAGGGCCAGAACGTCGCCGAGGACGTGACCTATTCCGGCACCATTGCCGGCGCGATGGAAGGCACATTGCTCGGCTTTTCCTCGATCGCCCTGTCGCAATGCTATTCGCCGGCCGGAACGCCCTGGAACTGCGCCGAGACGCTCGCGCCCGAGCTGATCAAAAGGATCGTGGCGCGCGGCTTTCCGCCCGGCGTGCTGATGAATGTCAATTTTCCCGCCTGCGAGCCTTCCGCCGTGCAGGGCGTGACCCTGACGCGGCAGGGCCGGCGCGAACAGGAACTGATGAAGATCGAGGCGCGGTTCGACGGGCGCGGCAATCCTTATTACTGGATCGCTTTCGAAAAGCCGCGGTTCACGGCGGGCGAAGGCACCGATCTCGAAGCCGTGGCGCAGAACCGCATTTCGGTGACGCCGCTGCGGCTCGACCTGACCGACGATCCGGCGCTGGCCCATTTCGCCGGCGCTTTCGGCTGACCAAGCGATGGCGCGCCCGCCCATGTCTTATCCATCGGTCACGGCTTCGGCGCGGGCGGAGGCCAAGGCCCAGCTTTTGATGCGGCTGCGCGCGCGCGGCGACGTCGATCTGGCGCTGCTGCGGGCTCTGGATGCGGCGCCGCGCGAAAATTTCGTCGGGCCGGCCTTCGCCGATCTCGCCTTGCGCGACGTCGCCGTGCCCTTGCCCTTCGGCCAGACCATGGAATCGCCGTCCGCGCTGGCGCGGATGATCGCGGCGCTCGACCCCCGGCCCGGCAGCCGCATCCTGGAAATCGGCGCCGGCTCGGGCTTTTCGGCCAAGGTTCTGGCGATGCTCGGCCGCGAGGTGGTGAGCGTCGATTGTTTCGAGCGTCTGGCGCTTGACGCGCGCGCCCGGCTGGAGCGGCTGGGGGTCGCCAATGTCGCGGTGATCTGGGCCGACGGTTTCGAGCTTTCCCCGTCCTTTGGCCTGTTCGACCGCATTCTCGTTCATGGCGCCTTCGACGAGATTCCCGCGGCAATCGCCGGCGCGCTCGCGGAGGGCGCGGTCCTGGTCGGTCCGCGCCGGCGCGCGGGGGAGGAGTCTTGCGAACTGGTCCGCCTCGACCGCGCCGCCTCCGGCGCCCTCGACGAGCGCGGTCTCGGGGTCTGGCGGGCGCAGCGCCTGCTGCGCGGCGTCTTCAGCGATCGTTAAGCCTGACGAATTGCTTTCGATCGGCGATTTGCTGAACAAGGATTCATCTTAAACGCTCCTTTAACCGCCCTGCGCTTAAGTTGCGTCCGTTGGTTAAAGCGTGGGTGGGATGCGTGATGAGTGCTGGGATCAAGATTTCCGGAGGCGCGTTCCGGGTGGCCCTGTTCGGAGTGGCGACGGTCTTTCTGGCTGGATGTTCGGAGACCAGCCAATTCGGCAATTCCTTCGGAACGCCATACGCCAGTTCCAATCCACGCGTCGATCGAACGCCGACCGGCTCCATCGACTCGTCGCCGTCGCCGATGACGAAGGTGTCGAATTTCTTCGCGGACACGTTCCGGCCTTTCGACTCGCAGCCGGCGCCCGCCAGTCCTTCATCCGGGGACGCCGCGGCCTATCGGGCGCCGCGATATAATCATCCTGTTCCGCCGGAGCCGATCGCCAGCGCGCCCCTCGCGCCGGTGACCAGGTCAGCGATTTATTCCGCCCCCGCTCCGCTCGCGGCGCCGCATCCGACCTATGCCCTGCGGGCCAATCCCAATTCGCTCGGCGGCTGGAGCGCCGAGGGCGGCACGCCCGTCGTCGTCGCCCAGGGCGAAAGCGCCGAGGTTATCGCCCAGCGTTATGGCGTGCCGGTCGCGACCCTGCTCACGCTGAACGGCTATTCCGCTCACGCCCAGCTGGCGCCCGGTTCGCGGCTGACCATCCCGGTCTATCGAGCCAAGGGCGGGCCGGTCGCGGCGGCGTCGCCCGCGCCGATGGCGTCCGTGGCGCGCCATGCGCCCGAGCGGGCGGCGCGGGCTGAAACTCAGCGTCTGGGCTCGCGCTCGCTGGTGGGCGAGGAAAAGGCCCAGGGCAGGAAAGGCGAACATCTGCGCTGGAGCGAAGGCGAACAGCCCGCGCGGACCGCGGCTCTGTCTCCCGCAGACGCCCGCAAGGCGAGACAGGCCGTCCGTATCGCCGAGGAAAAGGCCGCTCGGGAGAAGGCTGCGCAGAACAAGCCGGCTCGCCTCGCCCAGCTCAAGGCGGAAAAGGAACAAAGCCGCGGCGCCGCTGCCGAACAATCCGCGACGCGTCTTGTTCCCGCGAAAACCGCCCAGAACGCTTCCGCCGCCGCCGTCGACACGACGCCGGCCCCCAGGAACGACGCGAGCGCGACGGCGAGCCTGCCGCCCCCGGCCATGTCGGCCTCTTCCGACTCGGCCAATCCGGAATTCCGCTGGCCGGCGCGCGGACGTGTCATCCAGGGCTTCGGTTCGGGCGGCAATGACGGCATCAATATTTCGGTGCCGGAGGGCACGCAGGTCAAGGCGGCGGAAAGCGGCACGGTCGTCTATGCCGGCAGCGAGCTCAAGGGTTATGGCAATCTCGTGCTGATCCGCCATCCCAACGGCTTCGTCTCGGCCTATGCCAACAACGGCTCGCTGGAAGTCAAGCGCGGCCAGAGCGTCCGGCGCGGCCAGACCATCGCCCTGTCCGGCCAGAGCGGCGACGTCGCCTCGCCCCAGCTCCATTTCGAGCTGCGCAAGGGCTCGAAGCCGGTCGATCCGTCGAAATATCTGGCGGGGCTCTAGAACTGAACTCCTTCTCTGAACCGCGAGACACGGCAGAGAAGGCGCGGGGGGCGACAGGGTCCAAAGACAGGCCCGCGTCGCCCCTTTCCATTGGTTCGGGCGATCAATCGAGACGAATGACACGCACCGGCGTTCCGGCAGGGGCGGGCGGGGCGTTTTCAGCGCGCACGATCAGCGCCTGCGAATAAGCCAGCACCGAACTGAGCGAGGAATCCTGGTTCTCATGGGCGGTCGCGATCATGCGGCCTTCCTCGTCCGCGGTGAGCGTGGCGCGTAAAAATTCGCGACGCGAACCGCCCGGCGGCAGCGCCGCGCCGGCCAGCGCGGGCTCCGATCTGTCGGCTCCCGCGAACCGATCGCCGCTCAGCGCCCGGATCAGAGGTTTCAGGAACAGATGCCCGCACACCGCGGCCGAGGTCGGATTGCCGGGAAGGCCGAGCACGCGCATCGGGCCGATATGGCCGTGGATCAGGGGTTTTCCGGGCTTCATTCTGACCTTCCAGAAGCTCAGCTCCATGCCTTCGCGGGCCAGGGCCCCGCGCACCAGGTCGCGGTCGCCGACCGAGGCGCCGCCGATGGTGACGAGGACATCGGCCTTTTCGGCGCGGGCGCGCTGGATCGCCGCCTCGATCTGGTCGAGGCGGTCGCCGACGACGCCGAGGTCGAGCGGTTCGCCGCCGGAGGCCGCGATCAGCCCCAGGACGGCGAAAGCGTTGGAGGCCACGATCTGGTCGGGGCCGCGCGGCGCGCCGGGCGAGACCAGTTCGTCACCGGTGGAAAGCACGGCGACCCTTGGTTTGCGGGCGAGCGCCAGGGTCGCGTGGTCGGCGGAAGCGGCGAGCGCGACATCGGCGGGGCCGAGACGTCGCCCGGCGCCCAGAACGATCGCGCCTTGGGTGAAGTCGACGCCGGCGTCGCGGATATTGTCGCCCGCCTTGACCTGCCCCCTGGCGACGAGGCTTTCGCCGTCGCGTTCGGCCTCTTCCTGGATCAGCACAGCGTCGGCGCCTGGGGGGACAGGCGCGCCGGTGAATATCCGCACCGCCTCGCCGGGGCCGCAGACCGCGCCAAAGCCTTTTCCCGCCGCTGATTCGCCGATGACGCGCAATGGCCTCGCGGCGTCCGCCGCGCGCAGGGCGTAGCCGTCCATGGCCGAAAGCGCGCTGGGCGGCTGGGTGCGGCGCGCGGCGATGTCGCGCGCCAGCGTCCGTCCGTAACAGGCGGCGAGCGGCGCGTCCTCGGTTTCCAATGGCGACACATTGGCGAGGATGGCGGCGAGGGCCTCTTCGACGGCGAGCATCGGCTTTTTGTCACTCATGGCGGGAGAATCCCGAAATCCTGGTTTTGACGCGCTTTTCGCGCCGCCATCAAATCGCACGCCCGCGCGAACCGCGTCCAGAGGGCGGGGGACCCGGCCTTTGGCTTTTTTCGCGAAACGCGCCTAAATTCGGCGCGGCGGCAGGGATTCGCCGCGAAATCTTGCGCGCGAAAGGAAGGCCCGGATGAGCCGCCTCGTCACCGTGTTGAACGGCCCCAATCTCAACCTGCTCGGCCAGCGCGAGCCGCAGATTTACGGCGCCGAGACGCTCGCCGACGTCGAGCGCGCCTGTCACGCCATGGCGCTGGACTTGAAGCTCGAAGTCCATTTTCATCAGAGCAATCGCGAATATGAGCTGATCGACTGGATTCAAGAGGCGCGAGGCCGGACGGGCGGCGTCGTCATCAATCCCGGCGCCTACACCCATACGTCCATCGCTCTGCTCGACGCGCTCAACGCCTATGAGGGGCCGGTGATCGAGGTCCATATTTCCAACATCCACAAGCGCGAGGAGTTCCGCCATCATTCCTATGTTTCGCGCCGCGCCGACGGCGTCATCGCCGGCTGCGGCGTCCAGGGCTACGAACTCGCGCTGCTGCGTCTCGCGCGGCTGATCGACGCCCAAAGGTGAGGCTTGTGAGGCTTTTGCGCCGATGCGCGTAAAACCGAAATTCTTGAAATATTTTTTCGGGCACCACATCCTCAACGGCGTCGCGGTCGCCGTTTCGGTGCTGGCCGTCGGGCTCGCCGCCGTCGCCCTGTTCGGCTTCGCGCGGGGCATGGCTGCGGCGCTGGGCGCCCTGTGCGTGTCGATCGCCGATGCGTCCACGCCCTTTTCCGCGAAATTGCGCATCCTGCCGTTGGCCTGGGCCTGCGCCACGGTCGCGGCCCTCGCCACGGCTTTCGCCGGCGGGACGCCGCTCGTCGAAGGGGCTGTCGTCATCTTGACCGGCTTTGCCGCCGGACTTCTGATCGCGCTCGGGCGCTGGGCGATTTCGCTTTCCGTCCTTACCCTGATCTCGATGGTCTTCACGCTCGGCGCGCCCGCCGCGACGCTAGCCGGCCGGCTGGATTACGCGGCAATGGCGGCCTTTGGCGGGGGGCTTTATATTCCCGTGGCGCTGGCGCTCACCCGCGTGTCCGACGCCTCGGGCCGCCGCATCACGCTCGCGGAGGTGTTGCGCGAATTCGCTTCCTTCCTGCGCCGGGTCGCCGGTTTTTATCGCCGCGACGCCGACGAGGGCGAGGTCTGCCTCAAAGTGGTCGAGCAGCAGGCCTCCTTCGCCGATCATCTCCAGACCGCGCGCGGCCTGATCATTTCCGCCGCCGACCGCGCCGAGGCGACGCGTCTCATCGCCGCGCTGGCCGCCGTGCTCGACGCTTTCGACGGAATGGTTTCGACGCTCGCCGACCATTCGCCGCTGCGGCTGGCGCAAGGTTCCGGCGCCGGCGTTTCCCTCGCGGCGCAAATGAACCTTCTGCTGCGCGAAACCGCGCATGACCTTGACGCGCTGGCGCTCGAACTGGTCGTGCGCGGCGAAAGCCTGACCTTCCCCGATCGCGCGGCGGAACTCGATCGCTTTTCCCAGACGATCGCGGCCCTGGAGGCGCGGGGCGGCGCCGACCCGCAAGTCCTGCGCGCGGCGCGGCTCACCCGGGCCCGCGTCGGCATGGCTTTGTCGAAGCTCGCGGGCCTGCCGGCGCTGGTGGCGAGCGGGGAAGCCGCCGCAAAGGCCCTGACCGGCGTGGACATGCGCGCCTTCGCGCCTTCGCTGCGGATTTCGCCTGGCTCCATCCGCCGGGCGCTGCGCCTGTCGTCGCCGGTCTTCCGCCATGCGGCGCGGCTGTCGTTGGCGCTCGGCTGCGGCTACGCCCTGACCGAGACGGTTCCGGGCTTGAAGCATGGGAACTGGATTCTCCTGACCATCGCGGTGATCATGCGCGCGAGCTACGCCGCGACAAGGCAACGGCGCGACCAGAGGCTGGTCGGCACATTGCTCGGCTGCGGCGCGGCCGGCGCCCTGTTGTGGACGGGCTCGACGGGCGTGCTGCTCGCAGTGCAGATTCTCGCGATCGCCGTCGCCCATGCCTATGTGAAGATCGACTATCGCCTGACCTCCTTCGCCGCCTCGGTGATGGCGCTGCTGGGCCTGCATCTTCTCGATCCGGCGCAGGCGCCACTGGTAGGCGCGCGACTCGTCGACACCGTCATCGGCGCCGGCGTCGCCTTCCTGTTTGCTTTCCTGCTGCCGGAATGGGAGCGCCAGAGCGCGCCCGCCCTCGCCACGGGTTTTCTGCGCGCGCTCGGCGTTTATGCGGATCGCGCGTTGCGCTGGGACGTTTCGGAACAGGATTATCGCCTGGCGCGCAAGGATTTGATGGAAGCCTTTTCGGCGCTCGGCGAATCGGCGGCGCGGATGCGCGCCGACCCCAGGAGCCAGCGCGAAATCTGGCCGCATTACAGCGCCGTGATCGCCGCGGCCTATGTCGCCGCCGCCCAGATCGTCACCGTGCGCCTGATGATCCGTCAGCGCCGCGACGAGCTTGACCCACGGCTAAGCCGCGCGCTGCTCGACGACACGCGCCGCGGCGCGCTGGCCGAGCTGGATATCGCGGGCCCGCGCGCGGAGCGCCGCCTGCCGCGGGCGCCGGACCACGCGGCGCCGGTCTTCCTGGCCTTGCTCCAGCGCTGCGACGAAGTTCTGCGCGAGGCGCGACGCCTGCGCCGACTGGTCGAGAAGGACTGGGGAACCGAGGCTTCGGACTAAATCTCGGGGCGACGAATGACGAAGCGGATCGTCAGCCGCCGCCCGGCGATGGCGCCGCCGAGGCTGTCGGTGATCGGCGCCGGGAAACAGCCGCCGAATTTTCCGGCGACGCTGTCGAGGAAGCGCGCCCGCGCGTCCGGATCGGCGGGGAGGCGGGAATAAGCGACATGCGGCTTGCCGAACAGCGAGCCGTCGCGCTTGAGGCTGAAGGCGACGGTCAGCTCCTCTCCCGGCTCGCCCGCGACGCCCTTCATGCAGGCGTCGAGATAGGAGAACAGCTGGCGCAGGTCGTTGGCCGGCGCCGCGACCGCCGGCGCCGCGAGGCCCGGGACGAAAAAGGCCGCCGCGGCCAGACGTGGGATTGCTTTCACCTTCCGCTCCCTTCACAAGGGAGGCGAAAATTATCATCATCGGCCCGCGCCCGCCAAGAACCCGATGGGATAGTGTTGCCCGATGACGAAACCGTCGCTGCATTTGGGGGGAGATTTTCGCCGTGAGCCGCATGCGAATTGTTGTCACAGGATTGACGGGCCAGGTCGTCAGCGCGTTGATCGAGCGGGAGCCGCCCGATGTCGAACTGATCGCCTTGGGCCGTCCGCGCCTCGACCTTTCGGTGCGCGAGGCGGTTCTGGCGGCTTTGCGCGCCACCCATTGCGACGCGATCGTCAACGCCGCCGCCTATACCGCGGTGGACAAGGCCGAAAGCGAGCCGGACGTCGCCATGCGGGTCAATGCCGACGGCGCCGGCTATGTCGCGGAAATCGCCGCCGAACTGCGCAAGCCTTTGCTGCATCTCTCGACCGATTACGTCTTCGACGGCAAGCTCGACCGGCCCTATCGCGAGGGCGATCCCACCGGCCCGACCAGCGCCTATGGCCGCTCCAAACTGGCCGGCGAACAGAAGATCGCCGCGATCCACGACAATCACGCCATTCTACGCACCGCCTGGGTGTACAGCCCCTCGGGAGCCAATTTCGTCCGCACCATGCTGCGGCTCGGACAGAGCCGCGACGAGGTCGGCGTGGTCGCCGATCAGCTCGGCAATCCCACTTCGGCGCTCGATATCGCCGACGCCGTCCTGACCATCGCCCGGCGCATGGCCGCCGATTCCTCGCCGTCGCTGCGCGGCCTGTTCCACATGTCGGGGACGGGGGATGCGTCCTGGGCCGATTTCGCCGAAGCGATTTTCGCGGAAGGCCAGAAGCATGGACGCGCGCCGGTGCGGGTCAAGAAGATCGGCACGGCGGATTATCCCACGCCCGCGCCGCGCCCCGCCAATTCGCGGCTCGATTGTGGAAAGCTGCAACGGACTTTTGGCGTCGCGCTGCCGCACTGGCGGGAGTCGCTGGCGCCCTGCGTCGCGCGGCTGCTGGCGGAAGGCTGAGCGTCGGACCCCATCCGGCCGGATCGGGTGGCGCTTTTGTTTCCTGACCTGCACCTGTTGTCTGCAACATCCGGGGTGAGTGGCTGCATAAGTTCGCCCACATTGCCGAGCTCACGATTAAGAAAAATCACACGGTTGGCGCTCGTCTGATGGATTGCCAGAAAGGCAGGTTTCGGCTCATTGCGGTCGTTTCCTGCGCCGCCTGCGGTGGGACCACGCCACGTCCATCTTCGACGCCATCGAACCCGCCCACGGGAGGATCGCGTCCAAATGACCGAATTCGTCGGCAAGCACTACCAGAGTACGCTCAGAGTCCGACCAGAAGCAGGAAACAATTTATGCCGGTTAAGCGTTCATCTAAACGGCGTTCGGCGAATGTGCTGCGAAGCGACGGCTGATAGGTTCAATTCCGCGCGAAGGGGGAGCACATGGGCAAATCCTTAGTTCGACTGCAGAGAATTATACTTTTATTGACCGTTATTGATGTGGCGCCAGTCTTCTTCACGCCGACGGCTCACGCGGGCTCCGGCTTCTTCGGAGAGAATCGGGGCGCGGTCCTCGTCTATATCGACAAAACCAATCAACAAATGACGGTTTCTTTGGATGGGGTAGAAAGATATCGATGGCCGGTATCGACAGGCCGAGCAGGATATTCAACTCCATCGGGGACTTATACCGCGACGTCTATGAACGAAATTTGGTATAGCAAAGAGTGGGATAATGCCCCCATGCCCCATTCCATTTTCTTTATGAGAGACGGCCATGCCATCCACGGCAGCTACGATGTGAAGAATCTTGGCAAACCCGTTTCGCATGGTTGCGTGCGCATCTCACCTGAAAATGCCTCTATACTTTATGATCTGGTGCAAGAGAATGGCCTAGAGAACACGAAGGTCATTCTTGCCGGATCCAACCCAGGTGGCAAGTATAGCGTCGCGAGAGGACAGAAGCGCCTGCGTATGGATTCTTCTAGGCCATTGTCCGACGCCCCTTATTACAATCGATCACCTTGGAGCATTTTTCCTTGGTGAAAACCAGGTTGGCGAGTTTGTAGGCGGCGACCCTCCTCGCCCTGAAGGTTCCAGCGCAGTTTCGCAACCATAGCTAGCCCGCCTAAACTTGCCCTTCGGCGCTGGAGCCTTCTCCGCCTTGGCCTTCCGCTTTCCGCCATACTCGGTCTTTCGCGAACGATGACGTTGCCCCACCCGGCTCGCTTTCGCTCGCCACCCTCCCCATGAAGGGGAGGATTTTTTATCGTTTTTTGGGCGGGATCAGGTCGGTGATCGTGCCTTCGAAAAGCTCCGCCGCCATGCCGATGGTTTCCGAGAGCGTCGGGTGGGGATGGATGGTGAGGCCGATGTCTTCGGCGTCGGCGCCCATTTCGATGGCCAGCGCGGCTTCGGCGATCAGGTCGCCGGCGTTGACGCCGACGATGCCGCAGCCGATCAGACGTTTTGTTTCCTCATCGAACAGAAGCTTGGTCGCGCCCTCGTCGCGTCCGAGCGACAGAGCGCGGCCCGACGCCGCCCAGGGAAAAGTCGCCTTGCCGAACTTGAGGCCCTTGGCCTTCGCTTCGGTCTCGGTCAGCCCGACCCAGGCCACTTCGGGGTCGGTATAGGCGACGGAGGGGATCACCTTGGCGTCGAAGACCGACTTATGCCCGCACGCCACCTCCGCCGCGACCTTGGCTTCGTGGGTCGCCTTGTGGGCGAGCATGGGCTGGCCGACAATGTCGCCGATGGCGAAAATATGCGGGACATTGGTCCGCATCTGCCTGTCCACCGCGATGAAGCCGCGCTCGTCGGGCGTGACGCCCGCCGATTCCGCATCGATGAGCTTGCCATTGGGCTTGCGGCCGACGGCGACCAGCAGCTTGTCGAACACATCCTCGCTTTTTTTGCCGTCGGCGGCCTCGAAAGTCACACGCAGGCCGGCAGGCTCAGCCTTGACCGCGATCACCTTGGTCTTGAGCAGGATCTTTTCGTATTTCTTGCCGATGCGCTTGGCCAAAGGCGCGACGATATCCTTGTCGGCGCCGGGAATGATCTGGTCCATCAGTTCGACAATGGTCACAAGTGACCCCAACGCGTGATAGACCGTCGCCATTTCCAGCCCGATGATGCCGCCGCCCAGCACCAGCAGGCGTTTCGGCACATCGGCCAGAGCCAGCGCGCCGGTCGAGTCGATCACGCGCGGGTCGTCGTGCGGGATGAAGGGCAGGGTCACAGGCTCCGACCCCGCCGCGATGATCGCCTTGTCGAAGGAAACCAGCTTTGTCGCGCCGTCTTCGGCGGTGACTTCGACGGCGTTCGGCGAGGCGAACCTGCCGACGCCGGTGACGACCGTGATCTTGCGCTGTTTCGCCATGGCGCCGAGACCCCCGGTCAGGCGCTTGACCACGCCCTCCTTCCAGCCGCGCAGCCTGTCGAGATCGACCGTCGGAGCGGCGAAGGAAACGCCATTCTCGCCCATTTCATGGGCTTCCTCGATCACTTTCGCCGCATGGAGCAAAGCCTTGGAGGGGATGCAGCCGACATTGAGGCAGACGCCGCCGAGCATCGGCCAGCGTTCGACCAGCACGACCTTGGCGCCGAGATCGGCGGCGCGGAAGGCCGCGGTATAGCCGCCGGGGCCGGCGCCGAGAACCAGGACTTCGGCGTGGAGATCGGCCGTCGTCTCAGACGCGGGCTTGGGCGCCTCGGTGGGTCTGGGCGCCTCGGCGACGCCGGTCGCGGCCGGGGCGGCGGTTTCGGCCGCCGCGCTCTCCAGCAGCAGGATCACCGCGCCTTTGCCGACCCGGTCGCCGACATTGACCTTCAATTCCTTGACCAGGCCTGCGGCGGGCGAGGGCACTTCCATCGTCGCCTTGTCGGATTCGAGCACGATCAGCGGGTCTTCCGGCTGGATGGCGTCCCCGGCCTTGACCAGGATTTCGATGATCGGCACGTCCTTGAAGTCGCCGATATCGGGGACCTTGATTTCGATAGTCATGTGTGACCCCATCACAGCGACAGGCGGCGGATGTCTTCGAGCACGACGCAGAGCGCGCGAGCGAATCGCGCGGCCGCCGCGCCGTCGATGACGCGATGGTCATAGGACAGGCTCAAAGGCAGCATCAGGCGTGGGATGAATTCGTCGCCGGTCCACACCGGCGCCATTTTCGAGCGCACCACGCCGAGGATCGCCACTTCCGGGGCGTTGACGATGGGGCTGAAACTGGTCCCGCCAATGCCGCCGAGCGAGGAAATGGTGAATGTCGCGCCCGACATTTCGGCGGGCGTCAGTTTTCCGGCGCGGGCCTTGGCCGAGAGTTCGCCCAGTTCCCGTGCGAGATCCAGCACGCCCTTCTTGTCGGCGTCGCGGATGACCGGCACGACCAGGCCTTCCGGCGTGTCGCAAGCGAAGCCGATATGCCAGTATTTCTTGTGGATCAGGGAATCCTTAGCTTGGCTGAGCGAGGAATTGAAATCGGGAAATTGCTTCAGCACCGCGACGCTGGCGCGGATGAGGAAGGGCAGCAGCGAGACGCGAGTGGGTTCTTTGGCCTTTTTGCCTTCGTCGTCCAGCTTTTTGC
>JAJYCZ010000271.1 GCA_021777915.1 Pseudomonadota bacterium
ATGGTGCTGCGAGAGAGGATTGAACTCTCGACCTCTCCCTTACCAAGGGAGTGCTCTACCACTGAGCTACCGCAGCTGATTTCGCCGGCCGGCGCTTCGGCTCCGCAGGCGGGCGGTTTCTGCCATAGCGAAACCGTCATGGCAAGCGCCAGTTTCGCTCCCCGCCCCCAATTTGTCGCAAATCCACGCGAAAGGCTTGTTCGTCGCCTCTTTCCCGCATAGAACCGCCCGACATGAACGACAAGCCCAAGGACCCGGAAGCCAGACCCGCGCCTGAAAAGCCGGCGGCCGGACTTTCCACGGCCAAGCTCGCCGAAAAGCAGCGGCTGGCCGAGGCCTTGCGCGCCAATCTGCGGCGGCGCAAGGAGCAGACCCGCCAGCGCAAGGCCGGCGGCGACGCCGGTTCGCGGGACATTTGAAACATCCGGGCAAGAGCCGCCCAGCGAGGAACAATGGATCGCATCAGAATCGTCGGCGGCAAGCCGCTGAATGGCGTCATTCCGATTTCCGGGGCCAAGAACGCGGCCCTGCCGCTGATGATCGCCTCGCTGCTGACCGACCGCACGGTCACGCTGGAAAACCTGCCGCGGCTCGCCGACGTCAGCCTGCTCGTCCGCATCCTGTCCAACCATGGCGTCGATTATTCCATCGACGGCCGGCGTCAGGGCGAAGACCCCGATTCCGGCCAGACCGTCCACATGACCGCGCGGGAGATCGTCGACACCACCGCGCCCTATGAGCTGGTGTCGCGGATGCGCGCCAGTTTCTGGGTTCTCGCGCCGCTGCTGGCGCGCTGCGGCGAGGCGCGGGTGTCGCTTCCCGGCGGCTGCGCGATCGGCACCCGCCCGGTCGATCTTCTGCTGATGGCGATGGAGCGGCTCGGGGCCTCGATCGACATCGACGCCGGCTATGTCGTCGCCAAGGCGCCCAGCGGGGGCTTGCGCGGCGGCGAGATCGATTTTCCCAAAGTCACGGTCGGCGGCACCCATGTCGCCTTGATGGCGGCTTCGCTCGCTCATGGGACGACGGTGATCCACAATGCCGCGCGCGAGCCGGAAATCGGCGATCTGGCCGATCTTCTGGTGAAAATGGGCGCCAAGGTCCAGGGCGCCGGCTCGCCGGTGATCGAGGTCGAGGGCGTCGCGCGGCTCGTCGGCGCCAAGCATCGCGTGCTGCCCGACCGCATCGAGGCCGGCACCTACGCCATGGCGGCCGCCATGGCCGGCGGCGACGTGCTGCTGCAAGGCGCGAGGGCCGAACATCTTCAGGCGGCGCTGGACATTCTCGCCGAGGCCGGCGCGCGGGTCGAAGCCACGCCGGACGGCCTGCGCGTTTCGCGAAACGGCAACGGCATCAAGCCGGTCGATGTCGCCACCGCGCCCTTCCCCGGCTTCCCGACCGACCTTCAGGCGCAGTTCATGGCGCTGATGACCCGCGCCGATGGCGTCTCGCGCATCACCGAAACGATTTTCGAGAACCGCTTCATGCATGTGCAGGAACTGGCCCGCTTCGGCGCGCGGATAAAACTTGAAGGCGACAGCGCCATTGTCGAGGGCGTGCCGACGCTGAAAGGCGCGCCGGTGATGGCGACGGACCTGCGCGCGTCGGTCTCGCTGGTGATCGCGGCGCTGGCGGCGGAAGGCGAAAGCATGATCCAGCGTGTCTATCACCTTGATCGCGGCTTCGAGGCGCTCGAGCGCAAGCTCAGCCGTTGCGGCGCCGACGTGACCCGCATCTCCTCGGGCGACTGACGCCGTCTTACAGCGACGCCGAAGCCGCGGCGCCCGGCGCGGATTGCGGCTGATCGTTGACCGCCGGCGACGGCGTCTTCGCGTGGAACGCGGCGACCTCTTTTTGCGCCTGCTGCAAGGCGGCGGCGTTCAGCCGTTCGGCGACCTCGTCGCGCTTCTTGGCGGCGCTGGCGTCGCCCTGCTGCGCCGCGATGGCGAACCAGACATAGCTCTGGCCCAGATCCTGCGGCACGCCTAGTCCGCGCGCATAAAGAATCGCCAGATTGAACTGGCTGTCGAGCAAGCCGTATTCGGCGGCGCGGCGGAACCATTGCGCGGCGGCGGCGTAATCGGGCTTGCCGTTCACGCCTTCCGCCAGCACGACGCCGAGATTGTGCATGGCGCGGACGTGGCCCTGGTTCGCGGCCTTCTGATAATAATCCTCGGCCGTCCTGGCGTCCCGCGGCGCGCCGATTCCCTTCTCGTAGGCCGCGCCCAGACGGTATTGCGCCTGCGCCATGCCCTTGGCCGCCGCCTTTTCGAACCAGCGGATGGCCGCGGCCTGGTCCTGCCCGACGCCCCGTCCCGAGGCGAGGCGCGACGCATAATCATATTGGGCGAGCGTGTCGCCCTTTTCGGCGCGCTCCTTCAGCGCGCGCGACTGGGCGCCCGCCTGGATCGCGGCGATCGTGTTCGCAGGCGCGCCGATCGAGCCGGTCGCCAGAGGATCGGGCAGGCTCGCGCCCGTCACTGGCTTCGGCGCGACGACATTGCCGGGCAGGATGGGCGCGCCGTTGAGCGGCGCCGCGGGCGCGGCGGCAGGCGGCGTCGGCGCGGCGGCGGCCGGCGTGGG
>JAJYCZ010000104.1 GCA_021777915.1 Pseudomonadota bacterium
CAACCCAAATCGACAAGCCTGCCGCGCTTCTCGCGCCACAGACCTCGTCGTCCGCGCCGATGCCAACGGCCAAGGTCGCCTCAAAAACTCACCGCGACGCTACAGCCGGTGAGAAATGCGGGCTAGCTTGTTCGCAAGGCCGAATGCGTCAAGAACATGCCGCGCAATAAACCAAATTGGAGTTATTTCGTTTGTATTTGAATATTTGCTAACAATTTGAAGATCGTGGTCAATCGTTGCAATCCATTCATCGGGACCTTCTGGATATTTTGCTTTGACGCTTTCACGATGGGCTTTGAGTTGACGCTCAAACCTTTTTGCCGCCAGCCGGAGTTTTCTGGCGGCGGCGCTTTCCGGCCTTTTCATTGTGAAGCGGCTAACCGTCAGCGCCGCCTGCGCGACAGCCGTCAGATCGACGAAATCAGCGGTCGGCGCCCACGCGCGCGATCTCGAGAAAATGGACAAAGTTTTTTTAAGGTCCCCAACAATTTCGAAAACCTCGATCAAATGTGGATCGCCGTTATGATTCGGAGGAAAGCCTAACTTTTCACCCATCGCCGCTGTCCCTGGATCATGACGCCGTTTTGCCGAATGCAACGACCTTGCCGTCGCTCGGCGGCGTGACGCAATACATCGCCCATTGTTCCATCAGTGCGCGGCGTTTTTCCAGCCCATCGGATCGCCGGTAAGCCTGTTCGGCCTTGTCTCCGATGACATGGGACAGCGCCGCCTCCGCCAACTCGCGCGGAAAGTTAGAGCAATCGCCCGCCCAATCGCGGAAGGTTGAGCGAAAACCATGCGGCGTTGCTTTGACGCCCATCCGTTTCATGAACATCGACAACGTCATATCGGAAAGCGGCCGGCCTCCATTGCCCGGGAAAACGAATTCGCTCGATCTATTTTCCCGGAGCTTCGTGAGCAGCGCGATGGCTGGCAGAGATAATGGCACGCGATGCGGGCGCCCGGCCTTCATCCGCTCCGCCGGAATGGTCCAGATCGCGTTATCGAAATCGACCTCGCTCCACGTCGCCCCGCGAACCTCGCCGGAACGAGCCGCAGTCAGAATGACGAATTGAAGAGCGAATGAACTCACATTCTGTAGCCTCACAAGCTGTTCCCAAAATTGCGCCATCTCGTGATAAGGAATCGCGGCATGATGGCCGCGCGCGAGCTTCTGGCCCCGGGACAGCAGCTTGTCGAGATGGCCGCGCCAGCGCGCCGGGTTCTCGCCCGCCCGCTGCTTCCGCGCCCTCGCGGCGTCCAGTATCGCCTCAATCCTACCTCGGACGCGGCGCGCGGTTTCAGGAACGCGCGCCCAGATCGGGTCGAGCGTCGCGACTATGTCGTCCGTGTCGATTTCATCGACCGTCTTCTGCCACAGCCCCGCCGCATGAGTTTCAAGCGAGGATGTCCACTGCGCTGCGTGTTTATCGTTGCGCCACTCGTGCCGGTGGGTCTCGATATATTCCGTGGCGACTTCGCCAAAGGTCTTCGCCTTCGGTTTTTCCCGCTCTTGGCGCCGCTTGTCCAAAGGATCGATCTTGTTCGCCAGATCGCCGCGCGCCGCCGCAGCGAACTCACGAGCTTTGGCGAGGCTTACGGCGTGGATCGGTCCGAGGCCCATCTCCCGCTGGCGGCCACCGAGCTTGTAAAAGAACACCCAGGATTTGGCGCCGGTCTCTGAAACCGACAGATAAAGGCCGCCGCCGTCAGAATGGCGACCCGGCTTGCTGATCGACCCAACAGTCTTCGGATTGAGTTTATTGAGTGTAATGGCCATGGCGCTTGTCCCTAGCAGTATCCCTAGCCCCGTCGCGTCATTATAATAAACCGTCTTGAACAATCAAGAACTTAGACGTTTTGATTGTTTCGGACGATATAGACGCTAAAGACCAGAAATAGACAACTATGGACAAACTTTATACAGACACCCCTTCCGCCATCCACAATTGATTTATTTGACGATTGTACCGATCATTCCAATCAACGCACCTTGCCACCCACCTTCGGTCAAGGTGCTTAAGCGGGGGGCTGGCCTCGCCTTCATATCGATGCGCTGGCTCGACAAATTATCGGGCGTGCCGCGCGACAAACAGGATGAGAACAGTGCGTCAATCAGGATGAGAATCGCCATGGGGCTGTGACGGAGGGAGGGCGCAGCCCGACCGGAGGCACAGCCCCATGGCGAAGCGTTTTTTCCGAAGCCTTCTGGTGATCACGGCCGGTCGGGTAATCGGCGATTTTTCCGCATTGGAGGAATCGCCTTGTGCCCGGCCGCCATGTAACCGACCACCAGATGAGGATTTTCATGAAGTTCCGTCAGACCGAGCCGGTCGCCATCGCGGCGGCAAAGGCTTGCCGGGCGCCGGCGGGCTGATCAAGGCGACGTCGGCAGCAGAGACCTTCCGAAAAAACCGGCGCGTCATTGCGAGCGGAGCGAAGCAATCCCCTCCCGCCACATGCCTGCTACAATGAGATTTTGTTGATTGTTTTGTCGCCCCGGCCGACCCAACCATGGTCTTCGGAGACATTCACGTTGATCCCAGTCTTGATTTTATGTTTTACTTTGTTTAAAGGATACTCAATGTTTGCTCGACGCTACGGTCTTGTAGCTGTGATTTTATTGAGGCATGTCGTGCATCTGATTCTCCACATCGGTCCCCATAAGACGGGAAGTTCATATCTGCAACGCAGGTTCTACAAAGACCACGATATACTGATGGAAAATGGGGTTCTGTATCCTATCAATGACTGGATCGGAGGCGGCCACGGGCACGCCTACCTGGTTGACAAAAAACAACTTAGTAGCATCGGCGACGAATTGAACCGCATAGCGAAAGATAAGCCTTCGCTCAAGTCGGTCGTCATTTCCACAGAAAATTTCGACCGCCTGTCGCGCGACGACATCAAAATACTTCGTGAGAAGATCACTATTCCAACAACAGTTGTTTATTACCTCCGTCGTATGGACAAAACATTATTTGCGAACTGGCAAGAGGATGTCAAGTTCGGGAGCCTGGAAACCTTTTCGAGGTTTTTACTTCGCCACTTCGCATTTCCTATCGAATCCAAAATTGTCAACCATTCGGTTGTAGTTGATCTATGGGCTGATGTATTCGGAAAATCGGCCATATCTATCGTCGATTATGACGATCTGGTTGGCACTGATACGGACATTTATTGTCATTTTGTCGAGACATTTTGCGGCATAAATGACGTCGCCACCCCTTCGAATGCCAGGGAGAACGTCTCTTTCAGTCCCGTGGATTCCGAGATATTGCGTATCATGCATATGTTCGCGAAGGATAAAAAGCAATGCGGAACGAATATCGTCACCAAAAGATTCTACGAACTTTTCAACTCAAAACATGCACTTTTGGATGATGCACGATCCGTGATTGCTTTCGGAAGCAAACCTTTTGCTGTTGGCGAGTCGGTCGTGTTCAGAAAAATGTTCACCGAGTTTGAGGAAAATTACAAGGATAGAATAGTTTCTCGCAATTTGCAGTTCAGAAGCGGATCTGTCGAAATAATAGATGATTACTGGTTCCAGAGCGACAACTTGCGGGGAGCCCTGGAGCGGATTTATGCTGAGCTGGTGAATGGTGTCCAGTAGCCCGCAGGCGGCTGGACGCCGTTTCAAATCCGCGCTGACGGACTTTAGCCCCCGTTTCCGATCGGCCTCTGCGGCGTTACCTACTCACTCTCCGCGCCATCGGGGCGGACGTTTGGCGAGGAAGGCTTCCATTCCCTCCTGAAAGTCGGCGCTGCGATAGCACATGACGACCAGATCCTCGCCCGTCTCCATCGGCGGGCGCAGGCGCAGCAGCGCCTCCTTGGTCGCGCGCAGGGTCAAGGGCGCATGGCCCGCCACCGTCCGCGCCAGCTCCTCGGCGCGGTCCGCCAAGGCCTCGGGCGCGACGATCTCTCCGACCAGGCCGAAAAGCCTGGCTTCCTCGGCGTCGATCAGCCGCGCGGTGAACAGCAGGTCCTTGACCCGCGCCGCCCCCATGATCGCCGCGAGGCGTCCGTAATTGGGAACGGAAAGGCAGTTTCCCAGAGTGCGCGCGATGGGGAAGCCGAAACGGGCGCTGCTCGCCGCGAGCCGCAGGTCGCAACAGGCGGCGATCGCCGCGCCGCCGCCGGTGCAGGCCCCGGCGATCGCCGCAATGGTGGGAACGCGGCATTTTTCCAGCGTCGCCAGCACGCGCTCGATCTTGATCTCGTAATCGACGGCGTCCTGCGCCGATTGCAGCGCCCGGAACTCGGCGATGTCGGTGCCGGAGGCAAAAGCCTTGTCGCCGGCGCCATAGATCAGCAGCGCCTTGATCGACCGATCGGCGTCCGCCTGTTCGCAGGCCTCGCGCAAATGTTCGTACATCTTGAAGGTCAGCGCGTTGCGCGCCTGGGGACGGTTGAAGACGAAATGCGCGATTCCGTCGCGATTCTCGAAAAAGGTGACGTCGCTCAAATCCAGCGCTCCTGTCGGCATGGCCCTTGATGCTGCATAGGGCGATCCGCTGGCTTGTTCAACCCGACCAGATGAGCCCCCCTGTATCGGGCGGCGGCGAGGCGTGCGCCGACCACTGCGTAAGAATTACGCAGATCGTCTAATCGCCGCAGGCGCGACCTTAATATAAACAGAGCGACAACTCGGGTCCCATTTCGCATAATAGTATATCTCAACTTTATTTTTGAGATATATATTTTTGCGTATTGGCGGAACTGTCGCTGGTTTAAGTGAAGTCGGAGATCAGACCATGGACGCAAAGGTTCTCGAACAGGAAAAATCGCCCAGCGCCATTGAAGCTTCCCGACAAACGCCGGCGGTCGGAAATCCGGCCGTTGTCGGTCTCGCGGCCTTCGGCCTGACCACCATGCTGCTGCAATTCCACAATCTCGGCTGGATCGGCCTCGGGCCGGTCATCTGGGCCGGCTTTTTCTTTGGCGGCCTTGCTCAGTTGATCGCCGGATTGCAGGAGCAGAAGACCGGCAACAATTTCGGCTATGTCGTCTTTTCCTCATACGGCGCCTTCTGGATCGTGCTTTGCGGCTATCTGCTCGGCTCGACCAGCGGCCTGAAGCTGCTCTCGCTGAGCGAAAACGACCTCGGCTATTTCATGTTCGCCTGGACCCTGTTCACCGCGGGCCTGTGGGTCGCCTCGTTCAAGATCAGCAAGGCGATGCTCTTCGCCTTCACAACCTTGCTCGCCGGTTTCATCCTGCTCGTCCTCAGCTTCTGGGGCTATCCGGCCATGAAGACCGTCGCGGCCTGGGATCTCATCGCCTGCGCCCTGTCGGCCTGGTACATGATGTTCCACGTCGTCTATCTCGGGATTTTCGGGCGGGACATCCTGCCGGTCGGCAAGCCGATCCTCTGAAAACGCGCCGCGCCGATTCGGCGCGCCGATGCGAAACCGTCGCGTCGGCGCGCGTTTTCAACGGGGCCTTTGCCAGCTCAACGCATGCCAAGGTGTTCAGCCGCCCGCGTAATCGCTCTGGGGCTTGCCGCGCGGGCGCGCGATGCGGACGTCGCGCGCCAGAAAATCCTTGAGGTTCACATAGATCATCGCCGTCATCAGCGCGTCGGAAAAAGCGTCGTGCTGGTTGAACAGCGGCAGTTTCAGGTCGCGCAGAATATTGGCGAAGGTCAGATCGATCTGCGTGCCGGGCGGGGCGTGGCCATATTTGCGTTCGTAATAGAGGCTCGACACTTCGATGCGGGGATTGGGCAGATGGATGCCGAGCAGTTCCGAGACGTGATTGTTGAGCATGGCGATGTCGAAATCGATATAATAGCCGACCAGCGGCCGGCCGCCGATGAAACGCAGCAGATCTGGCAGAATTTCGCTCATCGGGCGGGCGTTGGCGACATCGACCTCGCGCAGGCCATGGACCTTGATCGCCTCGGCCGCTATGGCGACGCGCGGCCGGACCACCGATTGAAAGGTCTCGCTCGCCAGAATCCGGTCGCCGCGAATCCTGATCGCCGCGACCGAGATGATTTCGTCGCGGCGAGGGTCGAGCCCGGTGGTCTCGCAATCGACCGAGACCACCTCGTCCGGCGGGCCGGGCTCGAACAGGAAGGCGTAACGCTTGTCGGCGAGGGTCGCCTTGTCCATCAGGCGCGAGAGCCAGCGCAGGGCCATGGCGCGCTCTTTCAGAACATGGCGAGGTTGAAGCGGCGGCGCACCAGTTCGCGCAACTGCTTCACCACCTGGAAGGAATCGCGCAGGAGTTCGCGGTCCATGCTGGTGAGCGTCGCCGGCTTGACCAGGCTGGCGCTTTTCGCGGCGCCGATCTGGGCGTCGAGGCGCAGCGTCATGAGATAGTCGAGGGCGCGGGCGAGATCGCGGGCGAAACCCTCCTTCAGCAGATCGAGCTCCGCCAGTTTCGCCAGCCGGTCGAACGTGTTGGTTTCCTCCAGTCCCTGTTCGATGGCGAGCGAGCGCACGCCATGAACGATCGGGAAAATGCCGCCCTTCTTCAGGTCCAGCGCGTCGCCCTCGCCTTCCGAGGTCTTCAGCGTGTTGAACAGGCCGATCGGCGGCTCGAAGGCTTCGATGGCCTTGGCGAAGCGGCCGAGGAACACGCGTTCGCCAGCGGCCTTTTCCACCAGCGCCGTTTTGGCGCGCGCCAGCAGCGTAGCTTCGCCGGCGACCGCCGTCGCGTCATAGAAGATCGCGACCTTCATGGCGGATTCGTCGTCGGGCGCCGTCATCCAGACGCTGAAATCGGCGATATATTCATCGAGTTGGCGCGACCACAGCGGATTATTGACCATCACATGGCCGGGACAGGGCGGAAAGCCGAATTCCGCCAGCGCGCCGGAGAATTCGGTGCGAAAGCGATTGAGGACCGCTTCGTCCACGGGCCCGGCGAGGATCAGGCCGTTGTCCTGGTCGGTGCGGATCGTCTGCTCGCCGCGCCCCTCGCTGCCCATCACGATCAGGCAGCATTGGTTGTGCAGGGCTTCCGGGCAGAGCAACTCGAACAATTTGGCGAACAGGCGCCGGTTCAGGTCGGAGATGATCTCGGCGACAATTGTGAATTTCACCCCCTGCCGGCGCAACAGGCGAACCTGATCGGCGATCAGCCGCGCCGCGACGCCAAGCTCATCGACCGTCGCCGCGCGGTCGATGCGGCCGACCACGAGTTGCGAATTGCCGGCAAAAAAGCTGAGCAGGTAGATGTCTTCGAGAATGCCAACGAAATTCTCGCCGTCCTTGACCACCACGCGGCGCTTGTTGTGCCTGGTCATCAGCAGCAGCGCCTGCGAGACGAATTCGTCGGGCGCGATGGCGACGAGATCGTATTTGGCGACGACGCCGACAGGAGCCTCGTTGCTCATGCCCTTGAGCACAACGGCCTTCGCCAGATTCATGCCGGTGACGATGCCGGTGCGCTCGCCGTCGCGCACCAGCAGCGCGTTGCAATCGATGTCGCGCATGATGCGGGCCGCCGAGACGATCGGCTGGACGGAATCGATGATCGCCGCGGGCATCAGGTAAAGGTCTCTCACCCGCGCCCGCATCATCGATTCGATCTGGCTGGATTCATCGCGCTCCGCCAGGGCTTCGAGCTTGTGCGAAATGTCGGTATAGAAGAACGCGCCGAAGCGCGGATTGGAATTGATCAGCCGCAGAACGTCGGGGCGCGGCGCCAGGGCGCACAGCGTCTCCTCGCGGGCGACGAAACTGCTCACGCCGGCGCCCTGCACCAGCGCGCGGCTGTCGAAAAAATCCTTCGGCCCGAGAAGGCCGACCAGTTCGTCCTGTTCGCGCTCCTCCACCGCCCCCTTGATGATGACATAGAGGCCCTCGGGCGCCGCGCCTTCGGCGATGATGGTCTCGTTTGGCCGGAAATAGGCGATGTCGAGGGCGCCGCGAAGCGTCTCCGCCTCTTCGGAGGTCAGACGGTCGAAGGGCGCTGTCGTGGCGTCAAGAAGGACGGACATGGGAAACCCGCCGCTTTGCGGCGACGCGATGAGGACGATTCAGGCAGGAAATGGCAAAACAAAAAGGGGCGCGGCTGGAAAGCCGCGCCCCATTCTTTTGTCAGTGCGACGAGGCGCCCGTGGCCCCGATGCCCGTCTGCGAGCGGACGAACTGGGCGTCGAATCCGGCCCGGTCGATTTTGGCGCGCGCGCTGTTGTCCAGCTTGGAGAACAGCCAGATGCCGATGAAGGCGATGGACATGGAGAACAAGGCCGGATTGGCGATCTGGAACATCGCCGAGCCCTTCGGATAGCCAAGCGTCGCCTCCCACACCGCCGGCGAGAAAATCACGCCGACGAGCGCCGAGAACAGGCCGAGGAAGCCGCCGATCACCGCGCCGCGGGTGGTCATGCCGCGCCACATCATCGACATCAGCAGCACCGGGAAGTTGCACGACGCAGCGATCGAGAAGGCAAGGCCCACCATGAAGGCGACATTGATTTTCTCGAAAAGGATGCCGAGCAGAACGGCGACGATGCCGAGAACGACGGTCGCCATCTTCGAGACGCGGATTTCGTCCTGCTCATTGGCCTTGCCCCCCTTGACGACGGTGGCGTAGAGGTCGTGGCTGATCGCCGAGGCCCCCGCCAGCGTCAGCCCGGACACGACCGCGAGGATCGTGGCGAAAGCCACCGCCGAGATGAAGCCGAGGAACATGTTGCCGCCGACCGCGCCGGCCAGATCGATCGCCGCCATATTGTTGGTGCCGCGGATCGCGTCGATGACATTCTTGCCCTTGGCGATCAGAGCCGGGTCCATATAGGCCGGGTTGGTCGAAACCAGCACGATCGCGCCGAAGCCGATGATGAAGGTCAGGATATAGAAATATCCGATGAAGCCGGTGGCGTAGAACACCGACTTGCGCGCCGCCTTGGCGTCGGCGACGGTAAAGAAGCGCATCAGGATGTGCGGCAGTCCGGCGGTGCCGAACATCAGCGCGACACCGAGCGAAATGGCCGAGAGCGGACTCGTGACCAGCGCGCCCGGCTCCATGATGGCGAGCTTCTTCGGATGAACCTCGACCGCCTTGGCGAACAGGGCCTCGGGGCTGAAACCGAACTTCGTCATAACCAGGAAGGCCATGAAGGTCGCGCCGGCGAGCAGCAGGCAGGCCTTGATGATCTGCACCCAGGTCGTCGCCACCATGCCGCCGAAGGTCACATAAATGATCATCAGAGCGCCGACGATGACGACGGCGTAATGATAGGGCAGGCCGAACAGCAGCTTGATCAGCGAACCCGCGCCCACCATCTGCGCGATCAGGTAGAAGGCGACGGTCACCAGCGTGCCGCAGGCCGCGAGCACGCGAATCGGCGCCTGCTGGAAGCGGAACGAGGCGACGTCGGCGAAGGTGAATTTGCCGAGATTGCGCAGAGGCTCCGCGATCAGGAAGGTCACGATCGGCCAGCCGACCAGCCAGCCGACGGAAAAGATCAGGCCGTCGAAGCCCGACGCGTAGACCAGACCGGAAATGCCGAGGAAGGACGCGGCCGACATATAGTCGCCGGCGATGGCGAGTCCGTTCTGGAGGCCGGTGATGCCGCCGCCGGCCGAATAGAATTGCGCGGCGGTGCGCGTCCGTTTCGCCGCCCAATAAGTGATGCCCAGCGAGAGCGCCACGAAAAGGACGAACATGGCGATGGCGTTCACGTTCAGCGCCTGCTGGGCGACCGGCCCCGTGAGAGCGTCGGCGAAAGCCGGCGTCGATAGCGCGGCAAGGGCGGCCGCGGGAATCAGTCTCTTGAGTGACGACATCACTTGCTCTCCTCGACGATCTGGCGGGTCAACTCGTCATAATGCGCATTGGCCCGGCTCATATAAATGCCGGTGAGCACGAAAGCCGAAACGATGACGAAGATGCCGATCGGAATGCCGATCGTGGTGACGGAGCCCGGCGCGATGGGCGTGCCGAGGAAGGACTTGTCGAAGGCGACAAGCAGGATGAAACCGAAATAGATGATCAGCATGATGGCCGTCAAAGTCCAGCCCAGCCGCTTGCGAGCGGCGACCAATTGTTTGAATTTTGGATTGTTTTCTATCTCTATGGCAGATGCGGCCATGTTGGCTCCTCCCGGTTATGCGGCGTTTGACGGCTGTTTTTATCGCCTGACCGGCGTTTCCGACGCGACGCGAGGGAAATGACCGAAAAACACACACTGCGCATTGTCTAACCCAGCGGCGACGCCAAGCAGAGTTAGCACTTTGTCGAACATATGCCGCAATTTAGCCAAAGAAACGCTGCGCCGCACAAAAATGCGGCGCAGAATAAACTAATTTTTTTTTTATTTGCCGACCCCGCTCAGGGCACGACCCGCACCGCGCCCCTGGCGGCGCTGGTGGTCATCGCCGCATAGGCCCGCAGCGCCGTCGTCAGCGGGCGGTCGCGATGTTCCGGCTTCCAGGCGGCCTTGCCTCTCAACAACATCGCGGTCCGGCGTTGCGCCAGCTCATCGTCTGGAACGTCGAGGCGCAGGATGCGCGCGGGAATGTCGATCTCGATGCGGTCGCCGGGCTGCACCAGACCGATCGCCCCGCCCTCTTCCGCCTCCGGCGAGACATGGCCGATCGACAGGCCCGCCGTGCCGCCCGAGAATCGCCCGTCGGTGATGAGGGCGCAGACTTTGCCGAGGCCGAGGCTCTTCAGATAGGACGTCGGATAGAGCATTTCCTGCATGCCCGGCCCGCCGCGCGGACCTTCGTAACGGATCACCACCACATCGCCGGCCTTGACCTTGCCGGAGAGAATCCCCTGCACCGCGTCGTCCTGGCTTTCGAAAACCAGGGCCGCGCCTGAGAATTTCAAGATGCTGTCGTCCACGCCCGCCGTCTTCACGATGGCGCCGTCCTCGGCGAGATTGCCGAACAGGACGGCGAGGCCGCCATCCTTTGAGAACGCGTGTTCGGCGTCGCGAATCACGCCCTTCGCGCGGTCGTCGTCGAGCGATGCGTAGCGGCGCGACTGGCTGAAGGCGACCTGTGTCGGCACGCCGCCCGGCGAGGCGCGGAAAAAGGTTTTGAGTTCGTCGGAACCGTTGCGCTTGATGTCCCATTTCGCCAGAGCGGCTTCGAGGCTCGGCGCGTGAACTGAATGAACGTCGCGGTTCAACAGCCCGGCGCGGTCGAGTTCGCCCAGGATTCCGATGATTCCGCCGGCGCGGTGCACATCCTCGACATGAACGTCCGGCACGGAGGGCGCGACCTTGCACAGGACCGGCACGCGGCGCGACAACCGGTCGATGTCGGACATTTTGAAATCGACCCCGGCCTCATAGGCCGCCGCCAGCAGATGCAGCACGGTATTGGTCGAGCCGCCCATGGCGATGTCGAGCGTCATGGCGTTCTCGAAGGCTTTGAACGTCGCGATATTGCGCGGCAGAACGCTCTCGTCGTCCTGCTCGTAATAGCGGCGGCAGAGTTCGACCGCGAGCCGGCCTGCCCGCAGGAACAGCTCCTTGCGGTCGGCATGGGTGGCGACAATCGTGCCATTGCCCGGCAGCGACAGGCCCAACGCTTCTGTCAGGCAGTTCATGGAATTGGCGGTGAACATGCCGGAGCAGGAGCCGCAGGTCGGGCAGGCCGAACGCTCCATCGCCGCGACATCCTCGTCGCTGTTGTGCGCATCCGCCGCCGCGACCATGGCGTCGATCAGGTCCACGGCCCTGGTCTTGCCGCCGATCACCACTTTGCCGGCCTCCATCGGCCCGCCGGAAACGAAGACCGCGGGAATGTTGAGGCGCAGCGCCGCCATCAGCATGCCGGGGGTGATCTTGTCGCAATTGGAGATGCAGACCAGGGCGTCGGCGCAATGGGCGTTGGCCATATATTCAACGCTGTCGGCGATGATTTCGCGCGAGGGCAGGCTGTAGAGCATGCCGGAATGGCCCATCGCGATGCCGTCGTCGATGGCGATGGTGTTGAATTCCTTGGCGACCCCGCCCGCCGCCTCGATCTCTCGGGCGACCATCTGGCCGAGATCCTTGAGATGGACATGGCCGGGCACGAACTGGGTGAAGGAATTGACCACGGCGATGATCGGCTTGCCGAAGTCGCCGTCCTTCATGCCGGTGGCGCGCCACAGGCCGCGCGCGCCGGCCATGTTGCGGCCGTGGGTGGAAGTGCGGGAGCGATAGGCAGGCATGTTTTCCGTCCGGAATCGAAGTTTCGCTCTCTCGTACATCTTTGCGCCCGGCGCGTCCACGCCGCGCGCGGCGCGCGGCCAGCCGGCGCCGTCGCGCCAAAAAAAGACCCCCCGCGTCATCGCGGGGGGTCGGGCTCCAGTCTGGCGTTCACGCGCCCGCTCTCTCAGGCGCGAAATCCCCTCTCGATTAGCTGTGTCGAATTTTGTT
>JAJYCZ010000005.1 GCA_021777915.1 Pseudomonadota bacterium
CCGATGGAGCGCCCGGCCGCGCGCAAAACGCCGATTTGGTCTCTTTCCTCCTCGGAAAGGTGCGAATAGGATCGCATGGCAACACTCCCTTTGGTCCTGAACAGCCAAGCCGATACCAGATCGGCAGCGGGTGTTGCACTTCGCGTCGGAACTCAGGCTCCTCTTCCTTTTCCAGCGCGGTTACGAAATCGGGAATATCTTCATAAGGCAAGCCGTCTTCGTGCGTGAACCGCCGCATATGCCGGTAGAGCGAATAGGCGCGGTTCTTCGGATCGCGCAAAATCACAATGAATTTCGCCTTGGGAAACAATGCTTTGAGAACAGACGCCATGGGCCGTTTGGCCGGCTGGCGGCCGAAGAGCCCGCTCGATGTACATGGCGTCGAAATGCTCGTAAACGTCCGGGTTGGCAAGGCTGGGCGGAGCCCGCCAGGTCCGGTTTCCGGTCCGCCCCCGCGGCGCCTGCCAGGTGAAAAACCGGTGGGCTTTGCCCAAGCAAATCCGCATGAGAAACAAGACGACCGAGGGCGGCGGGCTGGTTCTTTTTTATAAACATCCCGTTCCCGGTGATGACCTGATCGTCGAGGACGGCATTGTTTCGCTGATCATGGACGAGGCGGAGTTCAAAGGCGGGCCTCTCGCGGCGATTCACGCCTTCATGGCCGCTCACCCTGGCCTTTACGAGATCGATCGCAAGCGGTGCGACCGTTACGGCGAAAACGCGACGTGGAAGCTCGACGGCTATATTCGTCGGACTGTTTGAGTCGCGCGCGTGACCGCGCGCGGCGGGAACGCGCGTCAGTTCATCCTCCGCGCGAAATCCGCGAAAGCCGCCAATTGCTTGCTTAGAAACTCCTTGGTCCCCACGTCGGTCAGGTCGCCGGTCGCGCTGTCGAATTTGCCGCCGGCGCCGCCGATCATCGCCTCGGGCGTGTTGAAAACTCTGGCGTCGAGAAAGACAAAAGTCTGGCGCAGGTGATATTGCATCCGCGCGCCGCCAAGCGCGCCCGGCGAGGCGCTCTGCAGCAGGATCGGTTTTTGTCTGAAGGGGGCGGACGGCAGGCGGGAGATCCAGTCGATGGCGTTTTTCAGCACGCCGGGGACCGAATAATTATATTCCGGCGAGACCACGATCACGCCGTCGGCCGCCGCGATCGCCGCGCCCATCGCCTCGGCGGCTTGAGGGAATCCGGCGGCCTGAACATCGGCGTCATAAAGGGGGAAATCGCCGACCGAATCGAGCGGCGAAATTTTTACGCCCTCGGGCGCCAGAGCGGGCAGGGCGCGGGCGACGCCGCCATTGACCGAAGCCTTGCGCAAACTCCCGAGCAAAGTGACAAAGTGCAGATTTTTCGAGCTCATGTCGCTCCCTTTCAGCGTGTCGAAAAATTTGGCGAAAATTCGCCTTTCCGCGCCAGCCAGTCCTCGGCTGCGGCCCGGCCCGCCTCGCGCAAGCTGCTGATGAAAGACCACTCCAGATTGGCAGGGCTGTGTTCGGCGAGAAATTCAATCCCGTCTTCCGCCGCGATCCGGTCGAGCCGCAGCTTCGCCCATTTGCCGGATTCGTCGCCCCCCGCGCAAAGCGGGGCGAGCAGGCGAATCGCCTCGACCTCGCGCTCCAGCGTCGAGGCGAAACTGATCTGTTCGATACGCCGTTCGATCTCGCGGCGGCTGCGCGGCGCCTTTTGCGATCTGGTCGGCGCGATCTGGATGATCAGAACATCCGCGGCGTTGGTCTCCATGACCAGCGGAGTCAGCGGCGGATTGGCGACATAGCCGCCATCCCAGTACAGTTCGCCGTCGATCTCGACCGATTGATGGAGCAAAGGCAGGCAGGCCGAGGCGAGGATAGCCGCCGGGGTGATCTCCTCGTTGCGGAAGATGCGCAGGGAGGCGGTGCTCACCCGCGTCGCCGCGATCAGCAGGCGGGGCGCCGACACATGCCGTAGCCGGTCGAAGTCGACAAGGGCTTCAAGCGCCTGGCGCAGCGGATTGAGGTCGAAGGGATTGAATTGATAGGGCGAGAGCGCGCGCGCCAGAAAGTCGAGCGGCAAGGCGGCCGCCTTGGGCAGGAAGGCCGCGCTCTGGCTGACGCCGGTCCAGAATTTCTCGAGCGTCTTGCGCGCGCTCTCCCGCCCGCCTTCGGCGAGGCCGCTCACCAGCAAGACCGCGTTGACCGCGCCGGCGCTGGCCCCGGAAAAGGCGTCAAGGGCGATATTCTCTTCCTCCAGCAGCCGCTCGAGCGCGCCCCAGGTGAAGGCCCCGAAGGAACCGCCGCCCTGGAGGGCGAGGGCGAGCCGGCGCGGCGGCCAGGGGTTTTCGGTCGTAGGCGGGCGCAAATCCATGGCTGCCCTGATGATGTCCAATATAACCTCCGCCTCCGCCGCCGGGCGACGAAGCAGGTTAGGCGCTGGCGATCAAATGGCAAGGGCGCCGACCTGTGCAAAACCGCCAATTCCGATTTTTCGTGACCTGCGCCAGGGTTAACCTGATCTTAACGAATCGTTATCGTTTTTGGTTCAGTGTGCGTTAAGTCGTCGGTTCAATCGCGGAGTTTCCGCATGGCGCCGCACTTTCTCGTTGCATTGCTGTTCGGGGCTCTGATGAGCTTCGGCAGCCCACTTGCGGGCAGGGCTCGCGCGCTCGCGCCTGGCCTCGTGGCGGCGGCCGCGGGTTTCGCCGCGGCGCTGATCCTTGCGGGTTTCGCGCCCGGCGTCTGGGCGATCGACACCCGATGGGTCGAGATTTCGGCGGCCCTGTGCGTCTTCGCCCTGGGTCTGAGCGGCGGTCCGCTTTCGCCCTGGGAGGAGCCCTTGCCCGAGGAGACGGCGCCAGAGGCCGAGGAGTCCCGCTTCGCCGAATCGTTTCAGGCTTTTGCGCTCGGGGCCGCCGCGTTTTTTGCCGCCTGGACCTTCGCGGCGGCTTTTCTGCTGCTGAAGGCGGCAGGCCATCTCGTTCTTGCGGCGCGGGAGAAAACCGAAACCGCGGCCGAGCGCGATCCGCGCCTCGACTGGCTTTCGGGGGGTGAAATGCCTCGCTCCTTCATCGCCGCGCTCAATGCGGGGCAGGCCCAGCGTCCGGAGCGAGGCTCCGAGTCTCGCTTCGAGCCTCGCTCCGAGTCTCGCTCCATGTCTCCAGCGCCTCGCCAAATAAGGGTTGTGCATAATGGGGCAAAGCCTTTGGATGCGCGATCCGCCGCCAATGGGCGATCCATTGCGCAGGGGCGTGATAGAGCGGAACCACGTAAAAGCCTGACAGCAGCACGCGATCGAGCGCCCGGGCGGCGGTGACGAATTCCTCCCTGCCGCGCGCCGCCTGCAAGGCCGCGATCATGGCGTCGATGGCCGGGTTTCTGGCCCCCGCGAGATTGTAGGACGCCTCCTGGTCGGCGCTGTCGCCGCCCCAGCGCATGCGCTGCTCGTTGCCCGGCGAGGCCGAGGCCTGCCACAGGCCGATCATCATGTCGAAATCGAATCTCTGGCGCCGGCCCTGGAATTGGGCTTCATCGACCAGCCGCACCCGCGCCTCGACCCCGATCCGACGCAGAAGGCCGGAATAATAAAGCGCGAGACGCTCCTGTTCGCGGTCCTCGACCAGGATTTCGAATTCGAGCGGACGGCCGTCGCGCGTGAGACGGCCGTTTTCGAGCGTCCAGCCGGCCTGCCGCGCGAGGGAAAGGGCTTTTCGCGCCAGTTCGCGGTCGCGGCCGGTTCCGTCCGCGCGCGGCGGCGCCCAGGTTCCGTTCATGACGTCCTCGCGCACGGCGCCGGGAAAGGGCGCGAGCAGCTTGCGCTCCGCCGCGCTTGCCGGGCGGGCGTAAGCGGACAGTTCCGATTCGTCGAAAAAGCTCTTGTCGCGGTCGTAAAGGCTGGAAAAAAGATTGACGTTGAGCCATTCGAAATCGAACATCATCGCCAGGGCCTCGCGCAGGCGCGGGTCTCGGAAAAGCGCGCGGCGGGTGTTGAAGGCGAAGCCGCGCAGGCCCTTGGGGCCGCCGAGCGGCAGGGATTCGACGGCGACCCTGCCGTCGCGCCGGGCGGGAAAATCATAGCCGCTCACCCAGCGGCGCGGGTCGGTCTCCTGCCGATAGTCGATCAGGCCGGCCTTGAACGCCTCGAACAGGCTGTTGTCGTCGCGGCCGTAATCGAAAATCACCTCGTCGAAATTATTACGCCCGCAATTGACGGCCAGGTCGCGGCCCCAATAATCCGGATCGCGGCGCAGAACGAGCTTTTCGCCCGGCTTGACCTCGGCGACCTGGTAAGGCCCGGAGCCAAGCGGGACGCCCAAGCCGTCGTCGGTGAACTTTTTCTCGCTCATGGCGTGGGCCGGCAGCACCGGCATCAGCGCCAGGATCAGAGGCAGTTCGCGGTCGTTCGCGCCGGCGAGGTCATAGCGGACCGCATGGCCGTCCAGGGCCTGGACCGAACGCACGAGCGCATAGGCGGCGCGCTGCTGCGGGCGGCCCCGGGTCTTGAGCAGGTTGAAGGAAAAGATCACGTCCCGCGCCGTGATCTGGACGCCGTCGGAGAAATGGGCCTTGGGGTTGAGCCGGAAGACGACATAATCGCGGGCGTCGTCGGTTTCGATGGTTTGGGCGATGAGGCCATAGAGGGTGAAGGGCTCGTCGAAGGAGCGCGCCATCAGGCTTTCATAGACCGGCCCGGCGAGCCCCGCCGCCGAATCGCCCGCGTTGACGCCGTAGGGGTTGAGGTTTTCGAACGTCCCGAATTCGCCCAGGCGCAGGGTTCCGCCCTTGCGGGCGTGGGGGTCGGCATAGGGCAGGCAGGTGAAATTTCCGGGCAGGGCCGGGTCGCCCTGCATGGCGATGGCGGGAGCGATCCTTCCCGGCGAAGGGCCCGCGCGCAAGCCGCCGCGCCCGAAGGCGGCGAGCAAAACGGCGAGGGCCAGAGGGAGAGCGAGCGGCGGGCGCATGGCCCCATGCTAGAACAAAATCGCCGATGGCGCTCCCGCCGCTCGATAAATTCCGCCTCCCGCCGGATTTCTCGGCTGGAAAGTCGCAGTCAAAGAGGATATGTAGGCGCCGTTCCGCTTTGCCCCGATTGGCGGCGAAGCACGCGTCCCTTCGCCCGAAGGGGCGCAAAAGATTTCTCGATCGTCGCGGGTCGCGCCTTTGGCTGGTCCGCTGAAAGGGTTTCGCATGTCGATGTCTTCGTCCCGCTTTGGCGCCGCTCTGGTCGCGAGCGCGCTCATCTTTAGCTCCGCGCCGGCCTTCGCCCAGCAGCCCGGCGTCGGGGCGCCAGCGGGCATGCCGCAGGGGCCGGTGAAGGTTGACCTCATCCCCACCCAGGCGACCTGGACGAAGGTCTGCGGTCGTGACAACGCCGCCAACAAGGACATCTGCTACACCACCCGCGATTTCAGCGCCCAGAAGGATCAGGCGCCGGTGCTCGCGCTCGCGGTCTATGACGTCAAGGGCGACGACACGCGCATCGTCCGTCTGCTGATGCCGGTCGGCCTGATGCTGCGCCCCGGCTTCCGCTTCGCGATCGACAAGGGCCCGGTGACGGAAGGCGCTTTCGAAATCTGCTTCCCCAACGGCTGTTTCGCCGAAGCCAAGGTGAAGTCGAACGTCGTCGACGCCGCCAAGAAGGGCCAGACCATGACGGTCGTGGTCAAGAACCAGGCCAATGCCGAAGTCATCTTCAACGTGCCGCTCGAAGGTTTCGGCAAGGCCTTCGACGGCCCGGCCGTCGATCCCAAGGTTCTCGCCGAACAGCAGAAGAAGCTGCAGGAAGAACTGCAAAAGCGCGCGACGGAAGAGCGCCAGAAGCTCCAGCAGCAGGGCGGCGCCCCGGCGGCGCCGGCTGGGAAATAATCTCCGGCTCGAAGCCGAAAAGCGAACGCGCGGCTGCAAAGCCGCGCGTTTTTTTTGCGCCAGGCTGGCGGCAAGCGAGGAAGAAGGCCGGTTCAGTTCAAGACATTCCGCCGGCGGACATAATGGCCGGAATCGGAGCGCGTGAAAGTTTCGTCGATCTGCGGATTGCGGAAGGGCGCGCCCGATTCGTCGGGTTCGAGATTCTGCTCGGACACATAGGCGGTATATTCGGTGTCCGAATTTTCGGCATAGAGGTGGTAGAACGGCTGGTCCTTGGACGGCCGCACTTCTTCAGGGATCGACAGCCACCATTCCTCGGTGTTGGCGAAAACTGGATCAATGTCGAAAATCACGCCGCGAAACGGATATTTGCGGTGCTTGACGATATCGCCGATGCCGAATTTCGCCGCGCGCGGTTTCATTTCTTGTTCCCGTCATGCCGACGAAAACAAAATTTCATATGGCCTGATCCAAGTCAATCCGAACGGTTAGCGGCGCGCCGGCTCCCGGCGCGCCCGCGAACGGCCTCAGAATCCGTAAAGCGCCGCATATTCCTGGTCTTTCGCCGCGACCTGGCGGGCGAGGTCGACCATCACCTTGGCCTGTTTCCAGGTGGCGTCGTCCTGCATCTTGCCATCGATCATGGCGACGCCGGAGCCGTCGGGCATGGCTTCGAGAATCTTTCTGGCGAAGGCCACTTCCTTCGGGTCGGGCGAAAAGACCTTTTTGGCCAGCGCGATCTGGTTGGGGTGGAGCGACCAGGCGCCGGCGCAGCCCAAAAGGAAGGCATTGCGGAACTGGACCTCGCAGGCGGCGAGGTCGGTGATGTCGCCGAACGGGCCATAGAAGGCCTTGATGCCGGCCGAGGCGCAGGCGTCCACCATTTTGGCGATGGTGTAATGCCACAGATCCTGCTGATAGGCCGCGCGCGGCGCGGCCGGGTCGGCGCCCGGATCGGCCAGCACCTTGTATTCGGGATGACCGCCGCCGACGCGGGTGGTCTTCATCGCGCGCGACGCCGCGAGGTCGGCCGGGCCGAGGCTCATGCCATGCATGCGCGGCGAGGCCAGCGCGATCTGCTCGACATTCTTCACGCCCTCGGCGGTTTCCAGGATGGCGTGGATCAGGATCGGCTTTTTGACATTGCGCCTGGCTTCGAGCTGGGCGAGCAACTGGTCGAGATAATGAATGTCCCAGGGGCCCTCGACCTTGGGCAGCATGATCACGTCGAGCTTGTCGCCGATGGCGGCGACGACCTCGGTCACGTCGTCGAGCATCCACGGCGAATTGAGGCAGTTCACCCGCGTCCACAGGCCGGTCGAGCCGAAATCATTGGCAAGGCCCATTTCGATGAAACCTTTCCGCGCGGCTTCCTTGGCGTCGGCGGGAATGGCGTCTTCGAGATTGCCGAGAATGACGTCGGCGGAGCCGATTAATGCCGGCGTCTTGGCGCGCGCCTTTTCGAGATGCGGCGGCACGAAATGAATCATGCGCTCGACGCGCACCGGCAATTCGCGAAAAGGCGCGGGCGCGCCGATCGCCAAAGGCTCGTAAAACTTGCGGGGGCTCTTGCTCATCACGGGGCTCCGTTGTGCTGGCCCGGCTGTAAGATAATTCCCGCGATGCAACAATTGAACTATCGCCGGTCAAGGTTCAAAATCCGCCCATGCGCGCCAACGGCCCCGACCGAATCGAACTGCTCACCCCCGCCGAAATGGGGCGCGCGGACGCGCTGACGATCGAGCGCGGCGCACCCGGCTACGATCTCATGCTGCGCGCGGGAAAAAATGTCGCGGCGGCGGCCGCCGGCATGCTGCGCGAGAGCGAGGGCCGAAAAATCGCGGTCTTTTGCGGGCCGGGCAATAATGGCGGCGACGGCTATGTCGCGGCGCGCTTTTTGCGCGAACAGGGTTTTGAGGTGGTGGCTGGCGCGCTCGGCGACCCGCGCGCCCTGCGCGGGGATGCGGCGCGGGCCTTTTCCCAATGGGGCGAAAGCGTCGTCCCGGCGGAAAAACTCGACCCGCGCGCCCACGATCTGATCATCGACGCTTTGTTCGGCGCCGGCCTGTCGCGGCCGCTCGACGGGGCGGCGCTGGCCCTGGTCCAGCGCATCAACGCCTCGGGGACGCCGGTCCTGGCGGTGGATGTGCCCTCCGGCCTCGACGGCGCGACCGGAGCAATTGGATCGTCATGCGTCCGGGCGCGGAAAACCGTGACCTTCTTCCGGCTCAAGCCCGGCCATGTCCTGCTGCCGGGCCGGCGCGCCTGCGGCAAGGTTCATCTCACGCAAATCGGCATCGAGGACGAGGTCTTGCACGATATCGCGCCGAAAGCTTTTTTGAACGCGCCGGAACTATGGCGCGACGCCTTTCCCTGGCCCCGGGAAGACGCCCACAAATATAGACGCGGCCATCTGGTCGTCGCGTCCGGGCCGGCGATCCGCACCGGGGCGGCGCGTCTCGCGGCGCGCGCCGGCTTGAGGATTGGCTCGGGTCTGGTGACGGTCGCAAGCCCGGCCGAGGCTCTGGCGGTCAATGCGGCCCATCTCACGGCGATCATGCTGCGCGCCGTGGACGGGCCGGCGCAATGGCGCGAGCTTTTGGGCGACAAGCGTTTTTCCTCCGTCGTCCTCGGTCCGGCGTTTGGCGTCGGCGCGGCGACCCGCGACGTGGTGGAGACCATATTGGCGAGCGCGGAGAAGGGCGCGGACCGGGCCTTCGGCCTCGTGCTCGACGCCGACGCCCTGACCTCGTTCGAGGGAGAGGCGGCGAAGCTGGCGGAACGGATCGGACAAAGCGGCGCCCGGGTGGTTCTCACGCCACACGAAGGTGAGTTTTCACGTCTATTCAGTAGTGTAGAAAAAGAATCTCATCAAGAGCGCGCGGCAGGGGTCGCGCTTCCCGGCCATTCTCTGTCCCCCGCGGAGTTCCCAGGAAAAGCGGAACGCGCGCGGGCGGCGGCGCGATTGACCGGCGCCGTGGTGGTTCTGAAAGGCCCGGATACGGTCGTCGCGAGCCCCGACGGCCGCGCGACGATCGCCCGCAACGCCCCGCCGACCCTGGCGACGGCCGGCTCCGGCGATGTGCTGGCCGGCCTGATCGGCGGGCTGCTGGCGCAAGGCATGAAAAGTTTTGACGCCGCGGCCTGCGCCGTCTGGCTGCATGGCGAGGCGGCCAGTCTGTTCGGTCCGGGTCTGATCGCCGAGGACCTGCCTGAATTGCTGCCCCGCGCGCTGGCCAATCTCGCTTCCCGATGAAAGGCTTGCCTTGAGCGGGGCGGGCATGGGAAAAGTCCCGCGAACAGACCGTTGATTGGAGAAACAGAGATGTCCGAACCCGTGATCGCGCAAAAGGCGCCTTTCCCCGTCGAGGTCGAAGCCGGCAAGACCTATTACTGGTGCGCCTGCGGCAAGTCGGCCAAGCAGCCGTTCTGCGACGGCTCGCACAAGGGCGGCGAATTTGCTCCCGTCGCCTACAAGGCGGAACAGGACGGCAAGGTGTGGTTCTGCGGCTGCAAGCACAGCGCGAAAAAGCCGCTGTGCGACGGATCGCACAAGGCGCTCTGAACCACCGCCAAGCGGACGGCAGGACAAGGGTGCGGCCAGCTTCCGGCGTGGTTGCTTCCTCCCGCGGCGCGTCCGCGATTTTTTTGCTGCTTTCCTCTTGCGCCATTGCTATAGAGCGCAACCTGTGTCGGCGACCGCGTATTCGCGGGGAGCGCGGGCGCGCGGGCGTGGCGGAACTGGTAGACGCGCCGGATTTAGGTTCCGGTGGTGAAAATCGTGGGGGTTCGAGTCCCTCCGCCCGCACCAGCGCCGCGCGCAACGCAGGATTTGACAGGTTTCATCCCGCTCCCGGCGCTCGGCCAAGGCGGTGGAAAGGTATCGAGAAGGTTTGTGAAGATGCAGACGACGGAAACGCTTATCGACGGGCTGAAGCGCGAATATCAGGTGGTTCTCGCGGCGGCGGAGCTTGCCCAGAAGCTCGACGCCCAGCTCGCCGAGATCAAGGACAAGGTGCGCATCAACGGCTTCCGTCCCGGCAAGGTCCCGGTCGGCCATCTCAAGCGCCTCTACGGCAAGTCGATCATGGGCGATGTCGTCCAGCAGGCGATCGGCGAAGCCCAGGACAAGATTCTCTCCGAGAACAAGCTGCGCCTCGCCGGCCAGCCCAGGCTCGACTTCCCGGAAGATCAGGCCGAGATGGAAAAGGTGCTGGAGGCGACCGGCGACCTGGCCTTCAAGCTCGCCTTCGAGGTCCTGCCCAATTTCGAGGTCGGCTCTTTCGACGACGTCGAACTGGAGCGCTTCGTCGCCGAGATCCCGGAAGATGACGTCGAGAAGCAGCTCAAGGGCCTCGCCGAGCGCAGCCGGTCGTACACTGCGCGCGAGGAAGGCGCCGCGGCGCAGAGTGGCGACAAGCTGAAGATCGATTTCGTCGGCCGCATCGGCGACGAGGCTTTCGAGGGCGGAACCGCTGAGGGCGTCGATCTGGTCCTGGGCTCGGGCTCCTTCATCCCCGGCTTCGAGGCCCAGCTCGAAGGGGCGAAGGCCGGCGACGAGCGCAAGGTGGCGGTGACCTTCCCCGAAAATTATCAGGCCGCGCATCTGGCCGGCAAGGAAGCGGTCTTCGAGGTCAAGGTCCAGTCGGTCTCCGCGCCGGACGAACTGGCGCTCGACGACGATTTCGCGAAAAAATACGCTTTCGAGAACCTCGAAAAGCTGCGCGAGGCGATCAAGGGCCGCATCCAGGCCGACTACGACCGCGCCTCGGGCGAAAAGCTGAAGCGCGCTTTGCTCGACGCCCTCGACAAGCGTTACAGCTTCGAACTGCCGCCGGACATGGTCGAACGCGAGTTCAGCGCCATCTGGGAGCAGGCGCTCGGCGAGCAGGTTTCCTCCGGCAAGACTTTCGAGGACGAAGGCACGACCGAGGAAGCCCAGCGCGCCGAATATCGCCGCATCGCCGAACGCCGCGTGCGCCTCGGCCTGGTGGTGGCGGAAGTCGGCGAGAAGGCCGGCGTCAAGGTCGCCGACGACGAGGTGACCCGCGCCATCGTCGAGCGCGCCCGCCAGTTCCCCGGCCAGGAAAAGGTTTTCTGGGACTATTACCAGAAGAATCCGCAGGCGCTGGCGGAGATCCGCGCCCCGATCTACGAGCAGAAGGTCGTTGACCACATCGTGTCCCAGGCCAAGGTCGCCGACAAGACCGTGTCCAAGGAAGAATTGTTCAAGGTCGAAGACGAAAAAACCGCGTAAGGCGCGTAGGGCGCGCAAAGCCGAACCGGATTGCAGCGCCCGCGCCCCGCGCGGGCGTTTTGATTCGCGGCGCGGTCATTAGAGCTTTGTTCACGCGGCGTCCCGTATTCCTTGCGGCTCGACGCCTTGGCGCGGGGAGGCGCCGCGCCGCGCGGAGCCCGTATTTCCGGGCGAGACGCGGCCGCCCGTCCTCGGCCTCGTCTTGCGTTTTTACGACAAGGCGCGGCGCCCATTGCCTCGGCTGGCGAGCGCATTATGTTGGGATGAGGCAAACAGCGGCTTCCGCCGCCCGGGGAATGGTCCATGCGCGATCCGATTGACGTCTACAACCAGTATCTCATCCCGCAAGTCATCGAGAACACGCCGCGTGGCGAGCGTGGCTTCGACATCTATTCGCGCCTGCTGCGCGAGCGCATCGTCTTCCTGACCGGCGCGGTCGAGGACGGCATGGCTTCGGTCATCATCGCCCAGCTGCTGTTCCTGGAAGCCGAGAATCCCAAGAAGGAAATCTCGATGTACATCAACTCGCCGGGCGGCGTGGTGACGGCGGGCATGGCGATCTACGACACGATGCAGTTCATCAAGCCCAAGGTCTCGACGCTCTGTGTCGGGCAGGCGGCCTCGATGGGCTCGCTGCTGCTCGCCGGCGGCGAGGCGGGAATGCGCTTCGCGCTTCCCAATGCGCGGATCATGGTCCACCAGCCGTCCGGCGGCTTCCAGGGCCAGGCCTCGGACATTCTGCGCCACGCCGAGGACATCATGAAGGTGAAGAAGCGCCTCAACGAAGTCTATGTGCGGCACACCGGCAAGGACTACGAAACGATCGAGGCGACCCTCGACCGCGATCATTTCATGTCGGCCGAGGAGGCGCAGGACTTCGGCCTGATCGATCAGGTGCTCAGCAAGCGCCCCGAGGCGTCCGAAGAGAAAAAATGATGTGGATGGCGCGCTTTTTGCTTGGAGCGTGTGGGAACAGTGACGCTTGCCATTGGCGGCAAGGCGCATAAATTAGACCTTTGACGCCGATGAATGTCCGGGGCGCGAATGCGCCGAACGGGCGGCGAATATCCCAGCGGCCTTCGGCGAATTTTTTTGCCGCGGGCGGCGCAAGGCGGCCGGGCGGGACCTTTGGGGTCCGGCGGGCCGCTAAGGAGAAACTGATGAGCAAGGTTGGCAATAGCGACTCGAAAAACACGCTCTACTGCTCGTTCTGCGGCAAGAGCCAACACGAGGTGCGGAAGCTGATCGCCGGGCCGACAGTGTTCATCTGCGACGAATGTGTCGAACTCTGCATGGACATCATTCGCGAGGAGAACAAGTCGTCGCTGGTCAAGACCCGGGACGGCAGCCCCACGCCAAAGGAAATCTGCAAGGTTCTCGACGATTACGTGATCGGACAGGGCCCGGCCAAGCGCGTGCTCTCCGTGGCGGTGCATAACCACTACAAGCGGCTCAACCACGCCTCCAAACATTCCGACGTCGAACTCGCCAAGTCGAACATTCTGCTGGTCGGCCCGACAGGCTCCGGCAAGACGCTGCTGGCCCAGACGCTGGCCCGCATCCTCGACGTGCCCTTCACCATGGCCGACGCCACCACGCTCACCGAGGCCGGCTATGTCGGCGAGGATGTCGAGAACATCATCCTGAAGCTGCTTCAGGCTTCGGACTACAATGTCGAGCGGGCGCAGCGCGGCATCGTCTATATCGACGAAATCGACAAGATTTCCCGCAAGTCGGACAATCCTTCGATCACCCGCGACGTCTCGGGCGAGGGCGTGCAGCAGGCGCTGCTCAAGATCATGGAGGGCACGGTCGCCTCTGTTCCCCCGCAAGGCGGAAGAAAGCACCCGCAGCAGGAATTCCTGCAGGTGGACACGACCAACATCCTGTTCGTCTGCGGCGGCGCCTTCGCCGGTCTCGACAAGATCATTTCCTCGCGCGGGAAGACGACCTCCATCGGCTTCCAGGCCAAGGTCGAGGGGCCGGACGAGCGCCGCACCGGCGAAATCTTCCGCAATGTCGAGCCCGAGGACCTGCTGAAATTCGGCCTGATTCCCGAATTCGTCGGCCGCCTGCCGGTAATCGCGACGCTGGAGGACCTCGACGAGGATGCGTTGAAAAAGATTCTCACCGAACCGAAGAACGCCCTGGTGAAGCAATATCAGCGCCTGTTCGAAATGGAGAATGTCGAGCTGACCTTCCAGGACGAGGCGCTCAATGTCATTGCCCGCAAGGCGATCGAGCGCAAGACCGGCGCGCGCGGCCTGCGCTCGATCATGGAGGGCATATTGCTCGACACCATGTTCGACCTGCCGGGCCTCGAGGGCGTCGAGCAGGTGGTGATCGGCCCGGAGGTCGTCGAAGGCAAGGCGAAGCCGCTTTATATCTATGCGGAGCGCGCGGAAAAATCGGGCGCCAGCGCCTGAGCGGCGGGAATGGCGGAAAGGCGGCGCTTTCGCCCGCGGTGTCGAGGAGCGAGCTTGAAAGCGCGGCCGGAAACCCCATCTGCGTGATATGTAAACCAATCGCCGCGGATGCTTGAACAGGTCGCGCGGCGCATGGAGTGGAAGCCGCCGGCGCCGCAGCCTGCCCCGGACCGCCAAGCGAGTCGGGATAAGGCGACAAGTTTTGCGGCCCTCGAAGATCCCTCGCGGATCGGCGGGGCCCAAGGGTCGGCGACCCAGCCCCATGGGCGGGTGAAAATCCTTTTGGGCGAATCGCGCCCGGCGGGACCGAAACGCGCCAAGACAGACAGGATTTGAACCATGACCAGCCCCAAGCGCGTGCTTCCGCCTCCCGGCGTCATCGACAGTTACCCGGTTCTGCCGCTGCGCGACATCGTCGTGTTCCCCCACATGATCGTGCCGCTCTTCGTTGGCCGCGAGAAGAGCATCCGCGCGCTTGAAGAGGTGATGAAGGCCGACAAGTTCATCATGCTCGCGACCCAGAAGAACGCGGCGGAAGACGATCCCAAGCAGGACGCCGTCTATTCCGCCGGCGTTCTGGCCAGCGTGCTGCAATTGCTGAAACTGCCCGACGGCACGGTCAAGGTGCTGGTGGAAGGCGTCGCGCGCGCCAAGGTGGTTCAGTATGTCCGCACCGAGGAATATTACGAGGCCGAGGTCGAGGTCACGCCCGAAGAGGCCCCCGACGCGGTCGAGGCGGAGGCCTTGGCGCGGTCCGTCGCCTCCGAATTCGAAGGCTATGTGAAGCTCAACAAGAAGGTCTCGCCGGAGGTCGTCTCGGCGGTGGCCCAGATCGACGACCCCAGCAAGCTCGCCGACACCGTCGCCTCGCATCTGTCGGTGAAGATCACCGACCGGCAGGCGGTGCTGGAAATGACCTCGGTGACCAAGCGCCTGGAAAAATGCCTGGCGCTGATGGAAAGCGAAATCTCCGTCCTCCAGGTGGAGAAACGCATTCGCACGCGTGTAAAACGGCAGATGGAGAAGACCCAGCGCGAATATTATCTGAATGAGCAGATGAAGGCCATTCAGAAGGAGCTGGGCGACGAGGACGGCAAGGACGATCTCTCCGAACTCGAGGACAAGATCAAGCGCACCAAGCTGTCCAAGGAAGCGCATGACAAGGCCATGGCCGAGCTGAAGAAGCTGCGGCAGATGTCGCCCATGTCGGCGGAAGCGACCGTCGTGCGCAATTATCTCGACTGGCTGGTTTCTATCCCGTGGAACAAGCGCTCCAAGATCAAGAAGGACCTCGCCTCGGCGCAGGAGATTCTCGACGCCGAGCATCACGGCCTCGACAAGGTCAAGGAGCGGATCATCGAATATCTTGCGGTGCAGAGCCGCTCGAACAAGCTGACCGGTCCGATCCTGTGCCTCGTCGGCCCGCCCGGCGTCGGCAAGACCTCGCTCGGCAAGTCGATCGCCAAGGCGACCGGACGCGAATTCGTCCGCATGTCGCTCGGCGGGGTGCGCGACGAGGCCGAGATTCGCGGCCACCGCCGGACCTATATCGGCTCCATGCCCGGCAAGCTGATCCAGTCGATGCGCAAGGCCAAGACCTCCAATCCGTTGTTCCTGCTCGACGAGATCGACAAGATGGGCATGGATTTCCGCGGCGACCCGTCCTCGGCGCTGCTGGAGGTGCTGGACCCCGAGCAGAACTCGACCTTCAACGACCATTACCTCGAGGTCGACTACGACCTGTCGAACGTGATGTTCGTGACGACCGCCAACACGCTGAACATTCCTGCGCCGTTGATGGACCGTATGGAGATCATCCGCATCGCCGGCTACACCGAAGAGGAAAAGACGGTCATCGCGCGGAAGCATCTGATTCCCGCCGCGACCCGCAAGCACGGGCTGTCGCCCAGCGAGTGGCTGATCGAGGACGCGGCGCTGAACAAGATCATCCGCCGCTACACCCGCGAGGCGGGCGTGCGCAACCTGGATCGCGAAATCGCCAATCTCGCCCGCAAGGCGGTCAAGGAGATCCTGCTTTCCAAGCCGAAGATCGACAGGGTCGTCATCAACGAGGACAATGTCGAGACCTATCTCGGCGTGCCGCGCTTCCGTTACGGCGAGGCGGAGCTTGAGGATCAGGTGGGCGTGGTCACGGGCCTCGCCTGGACTGAGGTCGGCGGCGAACTGCTGACGATCGAGGGCGTCATGATGCCGGGCAAGGGCCGCATGACGGTCACCGGCAATCTGCGCGAGGTGATGAAGGAATCGATCTCGGCGGCGGCTTCCTACGTCCGCTCCAGGGCTCTGGATTTCGGCGTCGAGCCGCCTCTGTTCGAGAAGCGCGACATTCACGTCCATGTGCCCGAAGGCGCGACGCCCAAGGACGGCCCCTCGGCCGGCGTGGCCATGGCCACCGCCATCGTCTCGGTCATGACCGGGATTCCGGTGCGCCGCGACATCGCCATGACCGGCGAAATCACCCTGCGCGGCCGGGTGCTGCCGATCGGCGGGCTCAAGGAAAAGCTGCTCGCGGCTTTGCGCGGCGGGCTGAAAAAGGTCCTGATCCCGGAAGACAACGCCAAGGATCTGGTGGAGATTACGGACTCGGTGAAGAACAACCTCGAAATCGTGCCGGTGGCCCGGATGGAGGAGGTCCTTCGCCATGCGCTGCTGCGCATGCCGGAACCGATCACCTGGGAAGAGGGCGCTGTGAAGCCGGAAGCGGCGGCAATCGACGAGGAAGCGGTCGGCGTCGTCGCCCATTGAGGCGCGGCGGACGGGCCCAAAGACATTCCGCGACCTGGCCGGGACGGTTCTCGTCCCGGCCTTTTCGCGTCGCGCGCCGCAAATTGGGCGCGAATGCCGAATTTTTTGCGCGGTTTTCGCTTGTAGGCCCTCTGTGTCCCTTGCCATGCCGAGGATTCGAAGGGAAAGTGGCGGCGTCGAAATCGCACGATTCGAGTTGCGATCTTTGGCGCGGCGCCTTATTCGTCCGCGCCTCGACGAAAATTGTTGCCGCGGCGTGGGGCGCGTCGCGGATGTCACCTTGGCGCCGCTCCTGCGGGCGACGCCCTAATCAAGGAAAAGGCAAATGACGAACAAGGCCGAGTTGATCGATGCGGTGGCGGAAGCGACGGAAAGCTCGAAGGCGCATGCGGGCGCCGCGCTCGACGCGGTGATCGCCGCGATCAGCAGCGCGCTTCAACAGGGCGACGAGGTTCGCCTGGTTGGTTTTGGCACTTTTTCGGTCAAGACTCGCGCAGCGGGCAAGGGCCGCAACCCGGCCACCGGCAAGGAAATCGATATTCCGGCTTCCAGGAGCGTCCGCTTCAAGCCCGGCGCCCAGCTCAAGGACATGGTCAACAAGTGAGAAGCCGCAGCGCCCGGACGCGGCTTCGGCTGCGTCTCGGCCGCGCTTTTCGCTCTTGTCGGAGATGGCCACGCGACCTGTCACGGGGGACGGTCGGTCGGTCGGGCTGTCGCGCTTCGGGCGGTTAGCTCAGTTGGTAGAGCATCTCGTTTACACCGAGAGGGTCGGCGGTTCGAGCCCGTCACCGCCCACCACGGCCGAAGGCAGGTCGATGGCGTCACAGAATCTCCGGGGTCTTTGGCTCGTCTCCCAAATCGTCGCGCCGCTGCTCCTCGCGGCCCTGGTTCTGCTGGTCTCGCCGCCTCCGGGCGCGCGGGCGATGAGCTTCCATCTTGAAAGCGTTTCCGACGGCCATTGCCGCGCGCACTGCCCGCGGGTGATCGTCGCCGAGGGCCAGATCTCCAATGCGACGCCGAACGAATTCGTCGATTTTCTGCGTCAGAATGTTGGCGACCGTGACCTGCGGACGATCGTGATGATCGATTCGCAAGGCGGCTATGTCGTGGCCTCGATGGAGCTGGGGCGAATCTTCCGGCGCATCGGGGCGGCGACCGTCGTCTCCAACCAGTGCCTGTCGGCCTGCGTCTACGCCTTTATGGGCGGGGTCAAGCGGGTGTCGCCGCGCGGCGCGGTTCTGGGCATCCATCGTATGTTCGCCGATACGGCAGAGGGCGTGTTCGAGCCAAAGCGCCGCGTTTACGACGACGGTTCCATGGCGGCCATGCTGATGCGCTACAGCGCGCGGATGGGCGTCAGCCGCGACCTGATCCGTTCCGCGGAGCGCATTTCCTCGGGAACGATTCATTTCGTGACGCCCACGGAAATGACGCGCTGGCGGCTGGCGAGCCGAAATTTCTAACTCGGCGCCGGGCGCGTCGGCGGTTTCAACAATTCGCGTTCTCCGCGCTTGACTTGCCTGCGCGGCTGTCCTAATTCGCAGGCCTCCGATCGACGCGGTCGCGTCGCGGTCGAGCGGGGGAGTAGCTCAGTTGGTTAGAGCGCCGGCCTGTCACGCCGGAGGTCGCGGGTTCAAGTCCCGTCTCTCTCGCCATATTTTCGTGCCAGGATTTCAATTCAGGGCCAATGTCGGGATTGCAGCGCAATCCGGGACAGCCGCCGTTGACGCGCGTCCCCCTCCGCCGAAGATCGGCTCTGAGATAAAAGAGCTCCTACTTTCGCCTCAGGCGACGCCGCCGGTCGGGAGCGGCCAAGTCGCGGGCGTCGCGGCGAAAAGCCGCGAAAGCCGCGGTTCACAGAGGGGCGCGGGGCCGGACGGCGCCGCCTGGCGTTGCGAGGCGCGGCGCGCTTGGGGCCTTGCGCCTCGCGCCGCGCTGCGATACGGAACCCGGAAGGTTCTGACGGCGGCGCCAGGACAATTGAGAGCAAGGACATCCACACCATGCCGGTCCTCTTGAACGATTATCTGCCGCTGGTGATCTTCATCGCCCTGTCAGCCGTGATTTCGGGGGCGCTGCTGGTCGCGCCCTTTCTCCTCGCCTTCAAGGCCCCTGACGCGGAAAAGCTTTCGGCCTATGAATGCGGCTTCAACGCCTTCGACGACGCGCGCATGAAATTCGACGTCCGGTTCTACCTGGTGTCGCTGCTGTTCATCATCTTCGACCTCGAAGTGGCCTTCCTGTTTCCCTGGGCGGTGGCCTTCCGCAAGATCGGCGCCTTCGGCTTCTGGTCGATGATGGTTTTCCTCGGCGTGCTGACCGTCGGCTTCGTCTATGAATGGAAGAAGGGAGCGCTGGAATGGGATTGACCTCGGAAAAGGGTCCGACCCTGATCGCTCCCAGCCCCCGCGGCGTGATCGATCCGCGCACCGGCAAGCCGGTCGGCGCGGACGACCCGACCTTCCTGGCGATCAACGATCAGTTGGCGGACAAGGGTTTTCTGGTCACCGCGACCGACGAACTGATCAACTGGGCGCGCACCGGATCGCTGATGTGGATGACCTTCGGTCTCGCCTGCTGCGCGGTCGAAATGATGCAGGCGGCCATGCCGCGTTACGACATCGAGCGCTGGGGATTCGCCCCGCGCGCCTCGCCCCGCCAGTCCGACGTGATGATCGTCGCCGGGACGCTCACCAACAAGATGGCTCCGGCCCTGCGCAAGGTCTATGACCAGATGCCCGAGCCGCGCTACGTCATCTCCATGGGCTCCTGCGCCAATGGCGGCGGCTATTATCACTATTCCTATTCGGTGGTGCGCGGCTGCGACCGCATCGTCCCGGTGGACGTCTATGTCCCGGGCTGTCCGCCTTCCGCCGAGGCCCTGCTTTACGGGATCATGCTGCTGCAGCGGAAAATCCGCCGCACCGGCACCATCGAACGCTGATTTTCGCATATTCCCGAAAAGTTGCAGACTTTTCGGCCGAGAATATGCGCGGATAACTTCCGGCGCCGCCGGCTCAGAGGCTGAACCATGGCCAAGGATCAGAACGCCGCAACCGACCATTCCGCGGTCCTGCGGGAAAAATTGCAGGCTCTGTCGGAACGGATTTCGGCGTCGTTGAGCGCCGCCGTCCTGTCGTCCGAAATCGCCTTCGACGAACTGACCGTGGTTTTCGACGCGGCGAAATGGGTCGAATCGCTGACCTTCCTGCGCGACAGCGGCTTCATCTGCTTCATCGACCTGACCGCGGTCGACTGGCCGGCGCGGGAAAGGCGATTCGACGTGGTCGCGCATCTGCTCGACCCGAAAGCCAATCTGCGCATCCGCGCCAAATGCCTGACCGACGAGGAGACGCCGGTCGAGAGTTGCGTCGGCGTGTGGCCGGCGGCCAACTGGTTCGAGCGCGAAGCCTATGACATGTACGGCGTGCTTTTCGCCAATCATCCCGACCTGCGCCGGATGCTGACCGACTATGGCTTCGACGGCCATCCGCTGCGCAAGGACTTCCCGATGACCGGCTATGTCGAAGTGCGCTACGACGACGCCCAGAAGCGCGTGGTCTACGAGCCGACGCGGTTGACGCAGGAATTCCGGTCCTTCGATTTCCTTTCGCCTTGGGAAAACGCGTCGTACGAACTTCCTGGCGACGAGAAGGCGACCAGGAGCTGAGGCCGGGCGAATCAAGCGGCGAATCGACAATCCGATGGGCGAGAAAAAAATGTCCGAACAGAACCCGCGCAGTTTCTCGATCAATTTCGGCCCGCAGCATCCGGCGGCGCATGGGGTTCTGCGCCTGGTGCTGGAGCTTGACGGCGAAGTGGTGGAGCGCGTCGATCCGCATATCGGCCTGCTGCATCGCGGAACCGAAAAACTGATGGAATCCCGCCCCTATATGCAGAACACGCCCTATTTCGACCGGCTCGACTATTGCGCGCCGATGAATCAGGAGCACGCCTTCTGCCTCGCCATCGAAAAAATGCTGGGAGTCGAGGTTCCCCGCCGCGCCCAGTTGATCCGCGTGCTTTTTTGCGAAATCGGCCGCCTCCTCTCGCATATCCTGAACGTCACCACCCAGGCGATGGACGTCGGCGCGCTCACCCCGCCGGTCTGGGGTTTCGAGGAGCGCGAAAAGCTGATGGTTTTCTACGAGCGCGCCTCGGGCGCGCGGATGCACGCCAATTATTTCCGCCCCGGCGGCGTCGCCAAGGACCTGCCGGTCAAGCTGATCGAGGACATCGGCGCCTGGCTCGATCCGTTCGTCAAGCTCTGTGACGACCTCGAAGAGCTTTTCGTCGAAAACCGGATTTTCAAGCAGCGCAATGTCGACATCGGCGTGGTGTCGCTGGAGGAATGCTGGAAGTGGGGCTTTTCCGGCCCGGTGCTGCGCGGCTCCGGCGCGGCGTGGGATTTACGACGCGCCCAACCGTACGAATGCTACGAAGAGATGGAGTTCGACATCCCGGTCGGCAGGCATGGCGATTGCTACGACCGGCAGGTGGTGCGGCTGGAAGAAATGCGCCAGTCGGTGCGAATCGTGCGCCAATGCGTGAACAAGCTGCTGGAGCGCGCCAATGAAGGCCCGGTTCTGGCGCCGAATCAAAAGATCACGCCGCCGCGCCGCCCGGAAATGAAGCGGTCGATGGAAGCGCTCATCCATCATTTCAAACTGTTCACCGAGGGTTTCCGCACGCCGGAAGGCGAGGTCTATGCGGCGGTCGAGGCGCCCAAGGGCGAATTCGGCGTCTATCTGGTCTCGGACGGCACGGACAAGCCCTACAAGTGCAAGATCCGGGCGCCGGGCTTCGCCCATCTCCAGGCCATGGACATGCTGAGCCGAGGCCACATGCTCGCCGACGTCTCCGCCATCCTGGGCGCGCAGGACATCGTGTTCGGGGAGGTGGACCGGTGACGTTAAGCGAATCCCTGCGCAAGAACGCGCAATTCCTCCTGACCGGCTTCGGATCGGCGATCGTCGTCCTGGTCATCATGCGCTGGTCGGACGGCGCGCCCCTGTTCCAGCCGCAATCCGATCTCGGCATCGTCATCGGGGCCGTTCTGGTCGCGGGTTACATGGTTTATCGCGATCTGCGCGACACAAGCGGAAAACAGTCATCATGAGCACGCGCCGCCTCGCCGAGAATCAGCCTGAAAGCTTCGAGTTCACGCCGGAAAACCGCGCCTGGCTCGACGCCCAGATCGCCAAATATCCGCCCGGACGCCAGCAGTCGGCGGTGATCCCGGCCCTGTGGAAGGCGCAGAAGCAGCATGATTACTGGCTGCCGCGCGCCGCCATCGAAAAGGTCGCCGACATTCTCGGCATGCCTTACATCCGCGTGCTCGAAGTGGCGACCTTCTACACCATGTTCAATCTTGAGCCGGTCGGGAAATATTACGTCCAGCTCTGCGGCACCACGCCCTGCCTGCTGCGCGGCGCCGACGAAATCATCCGCGTTTGCCACGAGCGGATCGGGCCGCAGCGCCAGGTGACGGCGGACGGCCTGTTCTCCTGGGCGGAGGTCGAATGCCTCGGCGCCTGCTGCAACGCGCCCATGGTCCAGATCAACGATGATTATTACGAGGACCTCGACGCCGCGAGCTTTTCGAAGTTGCTCGACGATCTCGCGGCCGGCCGTCCGACTCATATTGGGCCGCAGAACGGACGCCTGCGCTCAGAGCCCTTCGGCGGTCTGACCTCGCTGACCGAATTTTACGGCGCGGACGGCAAGAGCGGCCCCTTGAGCGACATGACCGCGGCCCATCAGCCCGCCTGCCCGGAAAAGTGAGGAGACGAGGATGCTTCAGGACAGGGACCGCATCTTCCAGAACCTCTACGGCTATGGCGACTGGGGCCTGGAAGGCGCGAAAAAGCGCGGCGCCTGGGACAACACCAAGGGCCTGCTGGAAAAAGGCCGGGAATGGATCATCAATGAGATGAAGGCCTCGGGCCTGCGCGGGCGCGGCGGCGCCGGCTTCCCGACCGGCCTCAAATGGTCCTTCATGCCCAAGCCCGACGCGGCGCGGCCGTCCTATCTCGTGGTCAACGCCGACGAATCCGAGCCCGGCACCTGCAAGGACCGCGAGATCCTGCGCAACGACCCCCATCTGCTGGTCGAAGGCTGTCTCGTCGCCGGTTTCGCCATGGGCGCCTCGGCGGCTTACATTTATGTGCGCGGCGAATTCATCTGGGAGCGCGAGCGGCTCCAGGCGGCGGTCGATCAGGCCTATGAAGCCAATCTGATCGGCAAGGACAACATCCACGACTATCCCTTCGAGGTGATCGTCCATCACGGCGCCGGCGCCTATATCTGCGGCGAGGAAACGGCGCTGCTCGAATCGCTCGAAGGCAAGAAGGGCATGCCCCGGCTGAAGCCGCCGTTTCCGGCCAATATGGGCCTCTATGGCTGCCCGACCACGGTCAACAATGTCGAATCGATCGCCGTGGCCCCGACCATCCTGCGCCGCGGCGCCGCGTGGTTTGCGGGCTTTGGCGCGAAAAACAACGCGGGAACCAAGCTGTTTTCGATTTCCGGCCATGTGAACAAGCCGTGCAATGTCGAAGAGGCGATGTCGATCCCCTTCCGCGAACTGATCGAGAAACATGCCGGCGGCGTGCGCGGCGGCTGGGATAATCTGCTGGCGGTGATTCCCGGCGGCTCTTCGGTGCGCTGCGTGCCGGCGGAGCAGATCATCGACTGCCCGATGGATTTCGACAGCTTGGGCAAGCTGCAATCGGGCCTCGGCACGGCGGCGGTGATCGTGATGGACAAATCGACCGACATCATCCGCGCCATCGCCCGCCTGTCGCATTTCTACAAGCACGAAAGCTGCGGCCAGTGCACGCCCTGCCGCGAAGGCACGGGCTGGATGTACCGGGTGATGGAGCGCATGGTCGAAGGCCGCGCCCAGAAAAAGGAAATCGACATGCTGTTCGACGTGTCGAAGCAGATCGAGGGACATACAATCTGCGCGCTCGGCGACGCGGCGGCCTGGCCGGTCCAGGGCCTGATCAATCATTTCAGACCGGTCATCGAGGCGCGGATCGATTCCTACACGGCCCGCTCCGACAAGGACGCTGTGAAAGTCGCCGCGGAGTAAGGTTTTACGCCTCCACCGCCATCGGCGGGTGGGGCCAAAGGGATGAACTGATGACCAAGATCATCGTCGATGGCGCCGAACTGGATGTCCCGGCGGAATATACTCTGCTTCAGGCCTGCGAGGCCGCGGGCAAGGAGATTCCGCGCTTCTGCTATCACGAGCGCCTGTCGATCGCCGGCAATTGCCGCATGTGCCTGGTCGAGGTGAAGGGCGGGCCGCCCAAGCCCATGGCCTCCTGCGCCAATACGGTGCGCGACCTGCGTCCGGGTCCCAACGGCGAGCCGCCGGTGGTGCTGACCAATTCGCCGATGGTGAAAAAGGCGCGCGAAGGGGTGATGGAGTTTCTGCTCATCAACCATCCGCTCGACTGCCCGATCTGCGACCAGGGTGGCGAATGCGACCTCCAGGACCAGGCGCTGGCCTATGGCCGCGACCGTTCGCGCTATAGCGAAAGCAAACACGCGGTCGAGAACAAATATATCGGACCGCTGGTCAAGACCGAGATGACGCGCTGCATCCATTGCACGCGCTGCGTCCGCTTCACCGCCGAAATCTGCGGCACTTCCGACATGGGCATGATCGGGCGCGGCGAGGATTCGGAAATCACCACCTATCTCGAACAGGCGATGACCTCCGAATTGCAGGGCAATGTCGCCGATCTCTGCCCGGTCGGCGCGCTCCTGCCCAAGCCGCAGAATTTCCGCGCCCGTCCGTGGGAATATAACAAGACGCCGGGCATTGACGTCATGGACGCTCTCGGCTCGGCGATCCGCATCGACACGCGCGGCCGCGAGGTCATGCGCATCCTGCCGCGCGTCAATGAGGCGGTGAACGAGGAGTGGATTTCCGACAAGACGCGCCAGATCGTGGACGGGCTGAAGACCCAGCGCCTCGACCGGCCTTTTGTGCGCGAGAACGGCAAGCTGCGCCCGGCGACGTGGCAACAGGCTTTTGGCGCCATCGCCGCCAAGGTTCGCACGACGCCGGCGGGAAAAATCGGTTTCATCGGCGGCGATCTTTGCTCGGTGGAAGACCTGTTCGCCGCCAAGGCGCTGGCCGAAGCGCTGGGGACGAAGAACATCGACGCGCGTCAGGACGGCGCCAGGCTCGATCCGGCGCTCGGCCGCGCCAGCTATATTTTCAACCCGACGGTCGAAGGCGTCGACCGCGCCGATGCTCTGCTGATCGTCGGCTCGAACCCGCGCTGGGAATCGCCGGTCCTCAACGCCCGCATTCGCCGGCGCTGGCGTGCGGGCCAATTTCCGATCGCTTTGATCGGCGAGCCCTTCGACCTGACCTATTCTTATGATTATCTCGGCGCCGGGGCGGAGATTCTGGCCGGGATCGCCAAAAATCAAGAATCTGGCGAAGGCTTCGGCGAAATTCTCGCCAAGGTCGAGCGCCCGATGATCCTGGTCGGGCAGGGCGCCCTGGCGCGCGAGGACGGCGCGGCGATTCTCGCGCTCGCGGCAAAACTGGGCGCGCCAAAGGGAGACTGGACCGGCCTCGCCGTGCTGCACACGGCGGCTTCGCGGGTCGGCGCGCTCGACATCGGCTTCGTTCCGGGCGCGGGCGGGCTCGACGCCCAACAAATGGCGAAAGCCGGCGCGCAGGACGTGGTTTTCCTCGTCGGCGCCGACGAGATTTCTGTCGAGCCGGGAGCCTTCGTGGTCTATATCGGCTCGCATGGCGACCGCGGCGCCCATCGCGCCGACGTCATCCTGCCAGGGGCGGCCTATACCGAAAAATCCGGGACCTATGTGAATACGGAAGGCCGGGCGCAGATGTCCGACCGCGCCGCCTTCCCGCCCGGCGAGGCCCGCGAGGACTGGGCGATCTTCCGCGCCCTTTCGGCGTCGCTCGGCAAGCCGCTGCCCTTCGACTCGCTGGCGCAACTGCGCGGAAAACTTTATGCGTCCTACCCCTGGCTCGGCGCGATCGACGCCATTGCCGCGAGCGACACGGCGCGCCTCGCCGCGCTGCCCGGCGGCGCGTTGGGGCAGGGGGCTCTGGTCTCGGCGATTTCGGATTTCTACCTGACCAACCCGATCGCCCGCGCCTCGCGCGTCATGGGCGAATGTTCGGCCCTCGCCAAGGCGCGGCGGACCGCGCAAGCGGCGGAATGAGGAGAAGAGAAGAATGGACCTCCTGATCTCCCTTCTCCTGATCGTGGTGAAAAGCCTGGCGCTGCTGGTCATCGGCCTGGTGCTGGTCGCCTATTACATCCTGCTCGACAGAAAGGTCTGGGCGGCGGTGCAATTGCGGCGCGGGCCCAATGTCGTCGGACCCTGGGGCGTGCTGCAAAGCTTCGCGGACATGTTCAAGTTCCTGTTCAAGGAGCCGATCATTCCCGACGGCGCCAACAAGGGCGTTTTTTTGATCGCGCCCTTCCTCACGGCGACCCTCGCGCTTGCCGCCTGGGCGGTGATCCCGGTCAACGACGGCTGGGCGGTGGCCAATCTCAACGTCGGCATTCTCTACATCTTCGCCATTTCGTCGCTCGGCGTTTACGGCGTCATCATGGGCGGCTGGGCGTCGAATTCGAAATATCCCTTCCTCGCCGCCTTGCGCTCCGCCGCGCAAATGGTGTCCTACGAAGTCTCGATCGGCTTCGTCATCATCACCGTGCTGCTCTGCGCCGGCTCGCTGAACCTCAGCGACATCGTCCGCGCCCAGGACACCAGATGGGGCTTTTTAGGCTGGTACTGGCTGCCGCTGTTCCCGATGTTCGTGATCTTCTTCATTTCGGCGCTGGCCGAGACCAACCGCCCGCCCTTCGACCTCGTGGAGGCGGAATCGGAACTGGTCGCCGGCTTCATGGTCGAATATTCGGCGAGCCAATATCTGCTGTTCATGCTCGGCGAATATGTCGCCATCGTCACCATGTGCTCGCTGATGACGTTGCTGTTCTTCGGCGGCTGGCTGCCGCCCTTGAAGTTCGCGCCCTTCACGCTGGTTCCCGGCGTGATCTGGTTCGTGCTCAAGGTGACCTGGTTCTTCTTCCTTTTCGCCATGGTGAAAGCCTTCGTTCCGCGCTACCGCTACGACCAGCTGATGCGTCTGGGCTGGAAGGTCTTTTTGCCGCTGTCCCTGGCCGCCGTGGTCGTCGTGGCCGGCGTCCTTGAGTTTTTGGGCAAAGTCGCCCAGTGAGGATCTCGAAATGCAGCTCGTTTCCTCCGCCAAGGCCTTGCTTCTCAAGGAATTCGTCGACGCCTTCTTCCTGTCCTTCCGCTATCTGCTGAAGCCCAAGGCGACGCTGAATTATCCGCATGAGAAAAACCCGCAATCGCCCCGCTATCGCGGCGAGCATGCGTTGCGCCGCTATCCCAACGGCGAGGAGCGCTGCATCGCCTGCAAGCTGTGCGAGGCGATCTGCCCGGCCCAGGCGATCACCATCGAGGCGGCGCCGCGCGGCAACGACGGCACGCGCCGCACCACCCGCTACGACATCGACATGACCAAATGCATCTATTGCGGCTTCTGCCAGGAAGCCTGCCCGGTGGACGCCATTGTCGAAGGCCCCAATTCCGAATTCGCCGTCGAGACGCGCGAAGAACTGTTCTTCGACAAGCAGCGCCTGCTCGACAATGGCGCGATCTGGGAGCGGGAAATCGCCCGCAACCTCGCCGCCGACGCCCCCTATCGCTGAAGGCGGACCCGCCTTAAGCCGACTTTACCCCGCGCCGACTCTTGCTTAAGCACGCTCGGCGAGAAGACGATCAAAGCCCCGAAACGGGCGCACAGGTGGACCATGACGCTTGCGACGTTTTTCTTCTATCTGTTCTCGATCGCGATGATCGCCTCCGCCGTCACGGTGATCTCGGCGCGCAATCCCGTTCATTCGGTGCTGTTCCTGATCCTCACCTTCTTCAACGCGGCGGGGCTTTTCCTGCTGACCGGCGCGGAATTCCTGGCGATGATCCTGGTCGTCGTCTATGTCGGCGCGGTGGCGGTGCTGTTCCTCTTCGTCGTCATGATGCTCGATGTCGATTTCGCCGAGCTGAAACAGGGCTTTCTGCAATATCTGCCGATCGGCGCGCTGGTCGGCCTGATCGTCCTGGTCGAACTGGTCGCGGTGGTCGGCGTCTGGACGGTGGCTCCGCAATCCGCGCTCGCCACGCCGACGCCGGGCCATCTGTCCAATACCGCGGCGCTGGGCATGGTGCTCTACACCCAATATGTCTATCTGTTCGAGGCCGCCGGTTTCGTCCTTCTGGTGGCGATGATCGGGGCCATCGTCCTCACGCTGCATCACCGGCCGAATGTGCGGCGCCAGAACATCGCGGCGCAGAACGCGCGCACCCGCGCCTCGGCCATTGAAAACAAGAAAGTCCCGTCGCGGGCGGGCGTGTGAGGAGCGGCTTATGGTCATTGGTCTCGAACATTATCTGATCGTCGCCGCGATCCTGTTCACCCTGGGCGTCGCCGGCATCATCCTCAACCGCAAGAACGTCATCGTCATCATGATGTCGATCGAACTGATCCTGCTCGCGGTCAATCTCAATCTGGTGGCCTTTTCCGCCAAGCTCCACGACCTCACCGGCCAGGTCTTCGCTTTGTTCATCCTTACCGTCGCGGCGGCGGAAGCGGCGATCGGCCTCGCCATCCTGGTCACCTATTTCCGTAACCGCGGCACGATCGCGGTCGAAGACATCAATATGATGAAGGGCTGAAAGCATGTATTCGGCAATCGTCTTTCTTCCCCTTCTCGGCTTCCTGATCGCCGGCCTTCTCGGCCGGAAGATCGGCGACCGGGCAAGCGAAATCGTCACCACATCGTTTCTGTTCATTTCCTGCGCCCTGTCCTGGATCACCTTCATCCGTATAGGCCTGAACGGCGGGACGTTCTCGGCGCCGGTCATCGCCAACTGGATGACGTCGGGCGCGCTCCACGTCGATTGGGCCTTGCGGGTGGATACGCTCACCGCCGTCATGCTGGTGGTGGTGACCACGGTCTCGGGGCTCGTCCACCTCTATTCGGTGGGCTACATGCACGAGGACCCTTCGCGCTCGCGCTTCTTCGCTTTTCTGTCGCTATTCACCTTCGCCATGCTGATGCTGGTGACCGCCGACAATCTCGCCCAGATGTTTTTTGGGTGGGAAGGCGTCGGTCTCGCCTCCTATCTGCTGATCGGCTTCTGGTATGAAAAGCCCTCGGCCAATGCCGCGGCGATAAAAGCCTTCGTCGTCAACCGGATCGGCGATTTCGGCTTCGCGCTTGGCATCTTTTTGGTGTTCATGCTGACCGGGTCGATCAACCTCGACACGATCTTCGCCGCGGCGCCCGGGCTCGCCAACAAGACCGTTCATGTGCTCGGCGGCGACTGGGACGCGATGACGCTCGCCTGCCTGCTGCTGTTCATGGGCGCCATGGGCAAGTCGGCGCAGTTCCTGCTCCACACCTGGCTGCCCGACGCGATGGAAGGCCCGACCCCGGTCTCCGCCCTCATCCATGCCGCGACCATGGTCACCGCCGGCGTGTTCATGGTGGCCCGCCTGTCGCCTTTGTTCGAACAGTCCGCGACCGCCCTGGCCGTGGTCACCATCGTCGGCGCCACCACCGCCTTTTTCGCCGCGACGGTCGGCCTCGTCCAGAACGACATCAAGCGCGTCATCGCCTATTCGACCTGCTCGCAGCTCGGCTACATGTTCGTCGGCCTTGGGGTGGGGGGCTATGCGCTCGGCATTTTCCACCTCTTCACCCACGCCTTCTTCAAGGCCCTGCTGTTCCTCGGCGCCGGCTCGGTGATCCACGCCATGCACCATGAGCAGGACATGCGCAACATGGGCGGGCTGTGGAAGAAGATCCCGCTCACCTTCGCCACCATGACCGTCGGCACGTTGGCGCTGACCGGCTTTCCCTACACCGCCGGCTATTTCTCGAAGGACGGCATCATCGAGGCGGCTTACGCGGCGGGCCTGCACAGCCAGGCCGGCTTTTACGGTTATGTCCTCACCGTCGTCGCGGCCGGCCTGACGTCGTTCTACAGCTGGCGGCTGGTGTTCATGACCTTCTTCGGCAAGGCGCGCTGGGAGGAGGTCGATCACTCCAGCGCCGCCGCCATGGCGGCTGTCCACGCCCAAGATCACGAATCGCCGGCGGAGGAAGTGGCCACCGACGAGGCGCACGGCGATGGCCATGGCCACCACGCGCTCGACCCGCATGAATCGCCCAACACGATGATGATCCCGCTCTATGTCCTCGCGTTGGGCGCGCTGTTCGCCGGCCTGCTGTTCAAGGGCGCCTTCATCGGCCACGGCCTGGACGAATTCTGGCGCGGCTCGCTGTTCTTCGGCCCCGACAATCACATCATGCACGAGATGCACGAGATTCCGGAACTCGCCGGGCTGGCGCCCACGCTGATGATGGCGCTGGGCTTCGTCGTCTCGTTCTATTTCTACATCGTCTCGCCCCGGACCCCGGTCCGGCTCGCCGAGCGATTCCCCGGCCTGTACCGGTTCCTGCTCAACAAATGGTACTTCGACGAGCTCTATGACGCCGTGTTCGTCCAACCGGCTTTCAGGCTCGGCCGGCTGTTCTGGAAGGGCGGCGACGGCGCGATCATCGACCGGCTCGGCCCCGACGGCATCGCCGCGCGGGTGCAGGACGGCGCCGGCTGGATGGCCCGGCTCCAGACCGGCTACATCTACAATTACGCTTTCGCCATGCTGATCGGCCTCGCGGCGATCATCACCTATTATCTGGTCGGCGGGGTGCGCTGATGTTCGGTTTTGGCCTTCTCTCCTGGCTGACCTTCCTGCCTCTGGTCGGCGTCGCGCTCATCCTGGCCGTTCCCGGCGATACGGAAGCGGGCAAGAACAATATCCGCTGGATCGCCTTGTGGACGACCCTCGCGGTCTTCGCGCTGTCGCTCTATGCCTGGAGCAAATTCGTTCCCGGCGTCGCGGATTTCCAGTTCGTCGAGCAGAAGAACTGGTTCGGCTCCGGCCTGACCTACAAGATGGGCGTGGACGGCGTCAGCTTCCCCTTCGTGGTGCTGACCGCTTTCCTGATGCCGCTCTGCATCGGCGCCTCATGGGCGCCGATCCAGAGCCGGGTCAAGGAATATATGATCGCCTTCCTGGTGCTCGAGACCTTGATGATCGGGGTCTTCACCGCGCTCGATCTGGTGCTGTTCTATCTGTTCTTCGAGGGCGGCCTGATCCCGATGTTCCTGATCATCGGCGTCTGGGGCGGCAAGCGCCGCATCTATGCGAGCTTCAAGTTCTTCCTCTATACGCTGGCCGGCTCGCTGCTGATGCTGATCGCGATCCTCGCGATGTACGCGCAGACCCACACCACCGACATCACGGCGCTGCTCCACGCCCGCTTCGATCCGGGTCTCCAGAAATATCTCTGGCTCGCCTTCTTCGCCTCCTTCGCGGTGAAAATGCCGATGTGGCCGGTGCATACCTGGCTGCCCGACGCCCATGTCGAGGCGCCGACGGCGGGGTCGGTGATCCTGGCGGGCATCCTGCTGAAAATGGGCGGTTACGGCTTCATCCGCTTCTCGCTGCCGATGTTTCCCGACGCCTCGCATTATTTCGCGCCGCTGGTCTTCGCCCTCTCGATCATCGCCATCGTCTATACTTCGCTGGTGGCCCTGGTGCAGGAGGACATGAAGAAGCTGATCGCCTATTCCTCGGTGGCGCATATGGGCTTCGTCACCATGGGCCTGTTCGCCATGAACCAGCAGGCGGTGCAGGGCGCGGTGTTCCAGATGGTGTCGCACGGCCTGGTCTCCGGCGCGCTCTTCCTTTGCGTCGGCGTGGTCTACGACCGGCTGCATACCCGCGAGATCTCGGCCTATGGCGGCATTGTCGCGAGAATGCCGGTTTACGCCACGATCTTCATGGTCTTCACCATGGCCAATGTCGGCCTGCCCGGCACCTCGGGCTTCATCGGCGAATTCCTGTCGCTGATGGGCGCATTCCAGGCCAACAGCTGGGTGGCCTTCTTCGCCACCACCGGCGTCATCCTCTCGGCGGCCTATGCGCTTTACCTCTACTGGCGGGTGGTGTTCGGCAAGCTGGAGAAGCCGAGCCTGACGGGCCTTCAGGACCTGAACCCGCGCGAATGGGCGGTGCTGGTCCCGCTCGTCCTGCTGACGATCTACTACGGCGTCCATCCCGGCCCGATCCTCGACGCCTGTTCCGGTTCGGTCGCCGCCTTGATCAGCGATTACAATTCCGCGCTGGCGCTGACCAAGACCGCCGCCCTCACGCTGCCTTGAGAGAAGCTCCATGAATTCGATCAGTCTTGAACTCGCTCATGCGCTCCCCGAGGCGATCCTGGCCGTCGGCGGCGTTTTCCTGGTGCTGCTCGGCGCCTGGCGCGGCCGCGACGACGACGGCCCGATGAGCGAATTCGCCGTGGCGGTGCTCGGCGCCGCGCTGGTCGCGGTCGTGCTCGGGCGCCACCGGGCGGGCGGCGTGGTCTTCAGCGACGCCTTCATCGACGATTCCTTCGGCGATTTCATGAAGGCCCTGTCGCTCACCGGCTCGATCGTGGTGCTGCTGATGTCGGGCGATTTTTTCCGCCGGGCGGGGGTGAACCGGTTCGAGTTCCCGATCCTCGTCGTGCTGGCGACGCTCGGCATGCTGATGCTGATCTCGGCCAACGGCCTGATCGCGCTTTATCTCGGCCTGGAGCTGATGTCGCTTTCGCTTTACGTCGTCGCCGCCATCAGCCGCGACGACGCCCGCGCTTCCGAAGCCGGCCTCAAGTATTTCGTCCTCGGCGCGCTGTCCTCGGGCATGCTGCTCTATGGCGCCTCGCTGCTCTATGGCTTCGCCGGCACGGTGTCCTTCTCCGGCATCGCGGCGGCGATCGGCGACAAGCCCAATCTCGGCGTGATCTTCGGCCTGGCGTTCCTGTTCGTCGGCCTCGCCTTCAAAATGTCGGTCGTTCCCTTCCACATGTGGACGCCGGACGTCTACGAGGGCGCGCCGACGCCGGTCACCACCTTTTTCGCCTCGGCGCCGAAAATGGCCGCCGTGGCCGTCACGGTCCGCGTCATCCTGACCGCCTTCCCCGGCGCGGCCAGCCAGTGGCAGCAGATCATCGTCTTCCTGGCTTTGGCCTCGATGGCGCTCGGCGCCTTCGCCGCCATCGCCCAGACCAACATCAAGCGACTGATGGCCTATTCCTCGATCGGCCACATGGGCTTCGCCCTGGTCGGCCTCGCCGCCGGGACGGAAGCCGGCGCCAGGGGCGTCGCGCTCTATATGGCGATCTATCTCGTGATGACGCTGGGCGCCTTCGCCGCCATCCTGTCGATGCGGGTCGATGGCAAGCCGGTCGAACAGATCGCCGACCTCTCCGGCCTCGCGCGCACAAAACCGGCCATGGCCTTCTTCTTCGCCATGCTGATGTTCTCGCTGGCCGGCGTGCCGCCGCTCGCCGGCTTCTTCGCCAAATTCTATGTCTTCATGGCGGCGGTCGAAGCCAAGCTCTACTGGCTGGCGGTGATCGGCATCCTCACCAGCGCGGTTTCGGCTTTCTATTATCTGCGCATCGTCAAGGTGATGTATTTCGACGAGCCGGCGCCGGCCTTCGACCGCCCGGACAGGACCCAGTGCGCGGTTCTGGCCCTTTCCGCCCTGGCCATGCTGCTGTTCTGGGTCTTCCCGGCGCCTTTGGTCAACGCCGCCGCCGCCGCCGCGCATTCCCTGTTCTGAGAAAGCGGCGCGGACAGAATGGGTCGCAACGGCGCGGTGAGGGACTTCTACTGCGCTCTTGGCCCAAAATCCTCGCGCGCGGGCTATCGGCTCGAAGTCTTCACCTCGCTGGCCTCGACCAATGACGAGGCGATGAGCCGGGTCTCCGCCGGCGATCCCGGACATTTATGGATCGTCGCCGCGACGCAGACCAAAGGCCGGGGCCGCATGGGCCGGTCCTGGGTTTCGCCGCCCGGCAATCTTTACGCCAGTCTTCTGCTCATCGATCCGGCGCCGCCGGCGCGGCTTGCCGAAATCGGCTTCGTCGCCGGCGTGGCGCTGATCGACGCCTTGCGCGCCCTGGCCGGGCCGGGGCCGTCGATCCGGCTCAAATGGCCGAACGACGCCCTCGGCAATGGCGCGAAAATGTCAGGTCTGCTGCTGGAAGGCGCGCGCCCGCGCAACGGGTTTTTCGCCTGCGTGGTCGGCGTCGGCGTCAATTGCGCCTCCTCGCCGAGCGACGCGCCCTATCCGACGGCGAGCCTGAAAAGCGTTGGCGCGGCCTCGTGGGACCGCGGCGCGCTCTTTGCCGCCTTGTCCGACCGCTTCGCCGACTGGCTGGAGGTCTGGGCGCGCGGCGACAATTTTGCCGCCATACGCGCCGCCTGGATGGAGCGGGCGGGCGGGATCGGCGAAAGGGCGCGGGTCGATCGCAAGGGCGAAAGGCTTGAAGGACTGTTCAGGGGCATTGACGCGCAGGGGCGCATGCTGTTGGAAAGGCTTGATGGAATTGTGGAAACGATAGAAGCGGGCGACGTGGCCTTCGATCCGCGGAAAGCATAAAGGCGGACGATGGCGTCGGACAAGGAAGAACTCGTATTCGCGCCGCTCGGGGGCCTGGGCGAAATCGGCATGAACGCCGCGCTCTATGGCTTCGGCGCGGCGAAGAAGCGCAAATGGATCCTGGTCGATTGCGGCGTCGCCTTCGCCCATTCCGACATGCCGGGCGTCGATCTCATCCTGCCCGATCTGTCCTTCATCGAGAAGAACCGCGCCGATCTGCTCGGTCTGGTCGTCACCCACGCCCATGAGGATCATGTCGGCGCCATTGCCGCGCTGTGGCCGCGCCTCGGCTGCCCGGTCTATGCGAGCCGTTTCGCCGCCGGCCTGCTCGCCACGCGCCGCCTCGCCGAACCTGGCGCCCCGAAGGTCCCGATCCATGAAGTCGAACAGGGCGGAAGGCTGAGCCTCGGCCCGTTCGAGATCGAATTCGTGCCGATGTCGCATTCGATCCCCGAAGCGAACCTGCTGGCGATCCGCACCAAAGCCGGCGTCGTGGTCCATAGCGGCGACTGGAAGCTCGATCCGACGCCAGGGCTGGGCAAGCCGACCGACGTGGCGCGGCTAAAAAAAATCGGCGACGAGGGCGTGCGCGCCCTGATCAGCGATTCGACCAATATTCTGCGCGAGGGCGAAAGCCCCTCGGAAGCGCAGGTCGCCGAGGTCTTGCGCGAAAAGATTCTTGGCGCGCGCGGCCGGGTGCTGGTGACGACCTTCGCCTCCAATGTCGCGCGTCTGCGCGCGGTCTGTCTCGCGGCGGAAGCGGCGGGGCGGCGCGTGGTGCTGGCCGGCCGCGCCATGGAGCGGTCGCTGGCGGTGGCGCGCGAATGCGGCTATCTCGACGATGTCCCGGAACTGCTGTCGCTGGAGAGTTTTCCCCGCCTTCCCGCCAACAAGGTTCTGGTGCTCGCCACCGGCAGCCAGGGCGAGGCGCGGGCGGCCATGTCGCGCATCATACGCGGCGAACATCCGATCAAGCTCTCGCCCAACGATCTCGTCATCTTTTCCTCGCGCACCATTCCCGGCAACGAACGCGAGGTCAACGCCATCGTCAACGGTCTGATTCTGCAGGGCGCGGACGTTCTCACCGACCGCGACGCGCTGGTCCACTGCTCGGGCCATCCGCGCCGGGGCGAGGTCGCGCAGCTCTACCAATGGCTGCGGCCGCAGGTGGCGGTGCCGGCCCATGGCGAGGCGCTGCATCTCCAGGTCCATGCCGAATTCGCGCGCAATGCGGGGGTGGAGCATGTGCTGGTCGCCCATAATGGCGACATGGTCGCGCTCGGCCCGGACACGCCCGCCCATCTCGACCAGATCGCCCATGGCAGGCTCTATCACGACGGCGAACTGATCCTGAGCGAGTCGGACGAATGTTTCCGCGAGCGCCACCGTCTCGCGGCGGCGGGGATCATTTCCATCGCTTTCGCCCTGACCGCCAAGGGCGACGTGGCGGGCGTCCCCGACGTCACCATGTTCGGCCTGCCGCGCAAGACCCGCGACAATCGTCCAATGGACGAGGTGGTGGACCGCGCCCTATTCGACACATTGGAATCGCTGCCCCGCGCCAAAAAAAGGGACGCGGACGCCGCCTGCGCGGCGGTCGAGCGCGCCGTGCGCGCGGCGGTCGCGGCGGTCTGGGGCAAGAAGCCGCACGTTCATGTGCTGGCGATCGAGGTCTGACAAAGGAATTTGAGCATGATTGGCCGCCTGAACCATGTCGCCATTGCGGTGAAGGATATCGCCGCGGCTGCCGCGACCTATCGCGACGTTCTCGGCGCCAAGGTTTCCCAGCCTCTGGCCCAGCCGGACCATGGCGTGACGGTGGTTTTCATCGAACTGCCCAACACCAAGATCGAATTGCTGGAGCCGCTCGGCGCGGCCTCGCCCATCGCCAAATTCCTGGAGAAGAACCCCGATGGCGGCATGCATCATGTCTGCTATGAGGTCGCGGATATTCTTTCCGCGCGCGATCGTCTGAAAGCGGCTGGCGCGCGGGTGATCGGCGACGGCGAGCCGAAGACCGGCGCCCACGGCAAGCCGGTCCTGTTCCTGCATCCCAAGGATTTCAACGGCGTCCTGGTCGAGATCGAGCAGGTCTGAGCCAAGACTCTGGCGCTCTCGCCGTCACTGCGGTTGCGGCGGGCTGGTTTCCGGGCTTCCGCCCTCGGCGCCTGACGCGGCCGACAAGGCGGCGCGGCGCTGTTCGAAGCGCCGCATGGCGTGCTGGACGGCGAGCGCGGTTTTCCACTGGTCCCCCGCGCCGGCGCCCGAGGCGTTGACGCTGGCGGCGACCGCCTCGTGCAATTCCTTCTCCAGGCTTTCGAGGCGCGCGCGGTCGGCGGTCGTCGCGTCGTTGGCGAGAGCGACCAGGCGGCGCAGGGCGTCGCGGTCCTTTTTGGCGCCGCGCGCGCTCCAGGTCGAGACCAGAAGGGTGAGCAGCGAGGCGCCGACGCTCAAGGGAATGCCGACAATATAGAGATAGCGCTGCGCCTGGTCGAAAAAGCTCTGGTCGCCGTTGTTGAGATAATCGGCGAAGCCCGGATGGATCGGCAGCAGCGGATTTGTGTCGCTGACGTCGGGCGCTTCGATCTGGCCGGCGAGCGGCGACGAATTCATCAACTGCCCCTTGGCGGCGAGAATCGAGCGACCGATGGCGTTGGCGACAATGTCCGGCATGGTGATCGGCACGGCGAAGCGATAATTGACCCCGATCGTGGTCACATCGTCGTCCGGGACCTCCGGCCGGGCGTGGAACCCGCCCTGCGGCACGTCGGCGGATTCGAATATGGGAAAGCGTTTGACGATGGAGTCGGCGTCGTCGAAATCGAGAATTTTCGGCGCCGCCCTGGTGGCGTGCTCGATCGAGGCGACCGTCGTCACCACGTCGCCGGGGCCGACCGGGCCGACGGCCAGCGCCGCCGAGGCTTTCTTGCTCGCGACCGCCGTTCCGATGTCGCCGGCGTCGAGGAACAGGCGCTTCACCTTTTCGGGCGCGATATTGTAATAGCTGAGCAGGATGTCGAGGGCGTGGGAATTGTCGGCCTGCGCCGGCCCCGTCGGGATCGCGATGGTCTTGCCGGAAAGATCGGCGAGGCTGGAAATCGCGGAATGATGGGGGGTGATGAAGGCCATGGCGTCGTGGCGCAGGATCACCAGGGTTTCGCCATTGGCGGGCAGGCGCACGTCGCTGCGGATCACCGCGAGATTGACCTTGCCCTGCTCCAGCGCGTCGGCGCTGGCGCGCAGATTGTCCACCGTGACGGTCTTGATCCGGATGCGGGGATGGCGCGCCTGGGCGACCTTGATGAAGGCTTCGATGAAGCGATGCGCCTGGCCGCCCTCGGGTCCGGTGGTGATGCGCAGCACCGCATGGGGCGAAAAGAGATAGATCACCGCCAGCGCCGCGCCCAAGCCCAGAAAGGCCAGCGCCACGGCGACGGCCAGCGCGCGCGATTTGGCCAAGAGTCCGATCAAGCGTCCGTCTCCTGCGCTTCGGGCGTTGAAGCATAGGACGGCGCCGTGCGTTGGGGAATATCGAATCGCGCAAGGCTTGTGACGAGGCCCGCCAGACGGCAAAATGGTCCCGCGGGCGCTCCGCGGAATCGATTCGCGGCGCCGTCCTCGCGCGCCGGAAGGGGCTCATTCATGCGTTGTCCCTATTGCGGCAGTCTCGACACCCAGGTGAAGGATTCGCGGCCGACCGACGATTCCTCCTCGATCCGCCGCCGCCGCGTCTGCCCCGATTGCGGCGGACGTTTCACCACATTCGAGCGCGTGCAGTTGCGCGAACTGACCGTGGTCAAGAAATCCGGACGGCGCGCGCCCTTCGACCGCGACAAGCTGGTCCGTTCGGTGCAGATCGCCCTGCGCAAGCGCCCGGTCGACCCGGAGCGCGTGGACCGCATGATCAACGGCCTCGTTCGCCAGCTCGAAAATCAGGGCGAGGCGGAAATCCCTTCCGAGACCATCGGCGAACTGGTGATGCAGGGGCTGAAAACGCTCGACGAGGTCGCCTATGTGCGTTTCGCTTCCGTCTACCGGAATTTCCGCGAGGCGCGCGACTTCGGCCCGCTGCTCGACGAATTCGCCGACGAGGGGGCGCGGCGCAAGGAGGAGGACGCCTGACGTGGCTTTCTCGGCCGAAGACGAACGCTTTTTCCGCGCCGCTCTTGCGCTTGGCCGGCGCCATCTCGGCGCGACCGCGCCCAATCCGGCGGTCGGCGCGCTGGTGGCGCGCGACGGTTTGGTCGTCGGGCGCGGCGCCACCGCGCCGGGCGGGCGGCCCCATGCCGAAACCCAGGCGCTGGCGCAGGCGGGCGAACGCGCCAGGGGCGCCACGCTTTATGTGACGCTGGAGCCCTGCGCCCATCACGGCAAGACCCCGCCTTGCGCGGAGGCCGTGATCGCGGCGGGAATCGCGCGGGTGGTCGGCGGCCCGGCCGACCCCGACGACCGCGTGGCGGGGGAAGGCTATTCCCTGCTGCGGCGGGCGGGGATCGCGGTCGAGGCCGACGTCCTGCCGGAAGAGGGCCGGCGGGCGCATCGCGGCCATATCCTGCGCGTGACCGAAGGGCGGCCGATGGTGACGCTGAAGATCGCCCAGACGGCGGACGGTTTTGCCGCCGGCGACGCGCACGATCCCCGTCTGGCCATCACCGGCCCGGCGGCCAATCTGCGCACCCATGTTTTGCGCGCCCTGCACGACGCGATCATGGTCGGGATCGGGACGGCGCTCGGCGACGATCCGCTGATGACCGTGCGCCTGCCGGGCTGCGACCGCAAGCCCCTCCGTGTCGTACTCGACGCGCGGCTCGACCTGCCTCTGCGCTCGCGGCTGGTGGTCGGGGCGCGCGATTTTCCCACCCTCGTGTTCTGCGGCGCAGGGGCCGATCCCGCGCGGCGCGTGGCGCTGGAAGAACAGGGCGTCGAGGTCGCGGATTGCGATCTGGCCGGCAAGCGGATCGATCTGCACGCCGCCTTGCGCGCGCTTGGCGCGCGGGGCGTCACCAGGGTTTTTTCGGAAGGCGGCCCGCGCGTCGGGGCCGAATTGATCGCGCGGGGCCTGGCGGACGAGATGATCCTGTTCACCGCGCCCAAGCCTTTTGGCCGCGCGGGCGTCGAAGCCCTGTCGGCATGGGCGCGCGACATATTGGCCGACTCGGGCCTCTATCGCGTTATGGAACAGGGTTTGCTCGGGGCGGACCGCTACATTCATTATGAGAGGAAATAGATGTTCACCGGCCTGATCAGCGATGTCGGAACGCTCGAGTCGGTTACGTCGCGCGGCGACCTCAAGCGGTTGAAGATCGCCTCGCATTATCCGCATGACAGTCTGGAGATGGGCGCTTCCGTCGCTCATAACGGCGTCTGCATGACTTTGGTGGGCTTCGGGCCGCGCGCGGAAAACGACGGTTTCGTGAGCTGGCACGAGGTGGACGCCGCCGCCGAGACCCTGGCCGTGACCACGGCGGGGGATTGGGCGCCGGGCGAAAAAATCAATCTGGAGCGGGCGTTGCGGCTCGGCGACGAACTCGGCGGGCACATGGTGTCCGGCCATGTCGATGGCGTCGCGACTCTTTTGTCGCGGCGCGATTTCGATGGCATGGCCCATTTCGAGATCGAGGCCCCGAAAAATCTGGCGCGATTCATCGCCGAAAAAGGCTCCGTCGCGCTCAACGGAACCTCGCTGACGGTGAACAAGGTCGAAAAAAACACCTTCACCATCCTGCTCATTCCACACACGCTGGACGTGACCAACTGGGGCGCCCGCAAGGCGGGCGACCGGATCAATATCGAAGTGGACACCATGGCGCGCTATGCCGCGCGGCTGGCCGAAGCGGCGGGGGAGTGAGGCGGAACCCCTCATCCGGCGCCATAGCCCGTCCGGCAGGACGTGCGTCCGACGACGCCCTATGGCGCCACCTTCTCCCGCAAGGGGAGAAGGATTCCCCTGGCGCCGCGACTTCTCTTCTCCCCGCGTCGGAGAAGGTGGTCTCGCGTGTTCAGAGAATCGGCGCGAACAGCCGGGCGACGGGGGCGGCGATGCGCAGGGCGGCCGGCTGATCGGACAGGGGGCGGTCCACGAGCGTCGCGGCGGCGAAATCCTGTTCCAGCATGGCCGCGACCTTTTGGGCGAAACCAGAATCGAAGATCAGCGCGCTGGCCTCGAAATTCAGCCGGCACGACCGGCTGTCGAGATTATGGCTGCCGATGGCCGCGACAGAATCGTCGATCAGCATGACCTTCTGGTGCATGAAGCCTGGCTGGTAGCGATAGAAGCGCGCGCCGGACCCGCGCATTTCGTCGAGAAAGGCGAAACCGGCGAGCCAGACCAGCCAATGATCGCGCTTCTCGGCGAGGATCACCCGCACATCGACGCCGCGCGCCGCCGCAACCCGCATGGCGTTCATCAGGCTCGGGTCGGGGATGAAATAGGGCGAACTGATCCAGACTCTTTTACGCGCGCAGGTTAGGGCGTGGAGGAAATAGAGGCAGCCGGTTTCCTGTGCGTCCGCCGGGCCGGAGGCGAGGACCAAGGCGGTGACGTCGTCCGGAACGGCTTCGGGCCGCCAGTTCAGATCGAGGCTCCTGCCCGTCGCCCAATGCCAGTCCTCGGCGAAATGGGCCTGGAGTTGCGCCACGGCGGGGCCGGCGAGGCGCACCAGCGTGTCGCGCCAGCGGCCGAGGCGGGGATTGCGGCCGAGATATTCGTCGCCGAAATTGAATCCGCCGGTGAAGCCGGTTTCCCCGTCAATGACCACGATCTTGCGGTGATCGCGGAAATTGAGGCGCATCGGCGAAAAAAGCCGGCTCTTGTGGCGGGCGTGGAAATTCATGATTTCGACCCCGGCCTCGCGAAACCGCTTGAGATAAGCGTGGCCAAGGCCATGGCTGCCAAAAGGATCGTAGAGGACATGGACGCGCAGGCCCTCGCGCGCCTTGGCGATCAGCCGCTCCTGAAGACGCAGGCCGGTCATGTCGTCGCGCAATATATAGGTCTCGATGAGAATGTAGCGGCGCGCTGCATCGACGCCTTCGAAAATCGCGTCGAAGGCGGCATGGTCGGTCAACAGTTCCGCCGCGTTTCCCGTGACCGCCGGCCGCTCGGCGAGGGTTTCGAATCCGGCGCGCAAAGGATCGCCCTCGACTCCGGCCGCCGGCTTGCACTCCTCGAACCCCTCGATCCCGGCGCGGCTTGCCGATTGCGACGACCGGCGCGCGCTCACCATCCTGGGATAGCGGAAATCCCCGAAAACCAGATAAGCCGGCACGCCGAGCCAGGGCAGGACCATCAGGAAGAAGGTCCAGCCGACCGCGCCCTGGGGCGTGCGCGCCAGACGGATCGCGCGAAAGGCGAAAAAAAACGCCGTGCCGTGAAGGGCGATAAGCCCGACAGAAAGGTCGTCGGCGAGGGAGAAATGGAAATTCATCGGTTCTAGGCAATAGAATTTCGTGCTTGACCGCAAGCGGCAAAATCGCGCCGCCTTTCGCTTCTTTCAGCCAATCAAAAAAGGACCCGTTTCCGGGGACGGAAACGGGTCAAGTTCTCTCCAACAACCGCCTCCCCACGCTGGGATGCGGCCGTCTGGGCAGGAGAGCGGAGGAAACGGGTTGGCGTGCTCCACTCGGTTCAGGGCCTCGCGGCCCGATTCTTTCTCGCGCCTAGCCCGTCAATTCCGCGAACAATTGCGGCAGGCGTTCGGGCAGGCGTTCGACCTTGTCGACGATGGTGTAGCCCTTGGCGCCGAAAATCCGTTGGACGTAATGATCGGCGCGCGGGTCCAGCGTCAGGCAGAAGGTGTGGATGCCGCTCTGGCTCAATTCCTCCACCGCCTTTTTGGCGTCGCGGCGCAGGTAATTGGGATCGCGCTCGTCCACATCCGCCGGCTCGCCATCGGTGACCAGCAGGATCAGCTTTTTCTTCTGCGGCTGGCGGCGCAATTTCGCGCCGGCGTGACGCAGCGCCGCGCCCATCCGCGTGGAAAAGCCGCCCTTCATCCCGGCGAGTCTCGTCTTGGCCGTGTCGTCGAACCGCGTCTCGAAGGGTTTGAGGGGAAAATATTTCACGTCGCCGCGCCCGTCCGAACAGAAGCCGTCCAGAGCGAAGGGATCGCCGATGTCGGACAGGACGCGCGAGAGCAAGGCGGAGGCGTCGCGCGTCAGGCCGAGAATGCTCTGCTCACCCGTGGGCGCGGGATCGTTGGTTGATTCCGAGAGGTCGAGCAGGATCAGCACCGCGAGATCGCGGGTTTTCAGGCGGTTGCGCATGGTGATGCGCGGGTCCGGGTCGCGCCCGAGCCGCAGGTCGATGAGAAAATCGACTGCGGCGTTGATGTCGATCTCGTCGCCGTCTTCCAGCTTGCGTTCGCGCTGCACGCCCTGCGGCCTCAGCTTGTCCACGATCTGGCGCAGGCGGCTGGCGACCGGCTTGTGGCGCGAGACGATGACGTCGATATCGCCAGGGTCGCCGGGCGGGCTGCGATATTCGCGCAAGATCGCCCAGTCGGGCCGGAACGTCTGCGCCTGATAATCCCATTCGTGATAAGGGAAAGGGTCGGAGACCGGATCGGTCCCGTATTTCTCGTTGAACGTCGTGTCGTCGTCGTCGTAGAGCGTCCCGTCCAGCGTCCAGACTTCCTGGGCGTCGTCGCCGGCGGTCTCCACCTCGACCTCGTTGACGAATTCCATCAGCGAGACGCGGCGGCGCGTCTGCTTCGGCACGTGAATCCGTTCGGCTTCGCGCGACCAGTCGAGTTCGGCGAAGGCCCAGATATAACGGTTGTCGTCGCGATGGGTCAGACGCAGCCGCTGCAACTGCCGCAGCGAGGGCAAAGCGCGGCGGTTGGCGAGGAGGTGATAAAGCTCCAGCCCCAGGCCCCAGGCGAAAAGGGCGTCCTCGCCTTTGGCCGGAAAAGTCTCGTGGAAGCGGCGGGCGAAGGAATCGGCCTCGGCGTCGCCGGTTGACGCCTCCGGGTCGAGCAAAGCGAGGGCGAGGCGCTCCAGCAGCTTTTGCGAGGGGTGTTCCGACGGCCCGCGCTCGACGGCCAGCGCCGGGCGCCACAGGCTTTTCAGGCCGGGCAGGTCGCGCATCGCCAGATTTTCCACGCGCGCGTCCTCGATGAAGCCGATGAGCTGCATTTGCGCCTGGGTCAGCTCCTGGGCGGAAATCGGCTCACGCATATAGACGAGGTGGGCGGCCATGTGCGTGGCCGCCGCGCGGAACAGGTCGAGGCCCGGCAGGCCCGGCTCGTCCTGCGCGGCGTCGGGCAGGCGTAGCGCGAAATCCTCGATGAAGGGCTGGAATTCCGCATATTCGGCGGAAGCCGGACGAAGATAGAACTCCCGGCCCCACAGAGCGCGCAAGTAAGCTGTGAGCTTGCGCTGATGATCGACGAACAGGGCGCCCTTGCGCTCCTTCTGCAGCACGGCGAGGCTGTCGGGCGTCGCCAGCGCGAAATATTGGCTTTGAGTCTTGAAGTCGGTGCGATGCGCCTCGGCGCCGAAAAAGGCCCAGCGCCGCAAGCCGCCCAGCGACAGCTTGTGCAGCAGGTCGTCGAGCACGCTGAACATCGGCCGCAAGCCGCGCGGGGCGCGCGCCGAAAGCTGGTGCAGGAACTGGACATAAGAGGCGAAAAGATCGGCGTCGCCGAGCCGCCGCGCGGCGTTGGGGGCGGTGGCGAGGAACATGGCGATGACCTCGCCGGAGGTCACCGAGGCGAGCTTCATCGCGGCGAGGGCGCAATCCTTGACCTGATCCTCGCCGATCTCGCGGGCCAACGCCGGCATGGCTTCGAGAAACGCCAGCACCGGGCCGGGCCCGCGTCCGAGTTCGGAGAGGCCGCGCGCGCCTTCGAGATAATTGCTTAAGCCTGCCGGGCTCAGATTGCGCGAAGCCTCGTGCAGGACCGCATCGAGGACCTCGGCGATTTGCGGCGAGACCTCGGCGAGGGATTGCCGATAGACGGCGAGCTCCGGGTCCATCGCCGCCTCCGTTATGGGAAGAAGGCGGCGACAGCCGCGTCGAGCGCATCGCGCATGTCGGGATCGTCGGTCAGCGGCCGCACCATGGCGATGCGGCAGGCGTCCGGCGCCGGCACGCCCTTGACGATCAGCGCCCCGGCATAGACCAGCAGGCGGGTGGAAATGCCCTCGTCGAGCCCATGGCCCTTGAGATTGCGCGAACGCAGGGCGATCTGGGCCAGCTTTTCCGCCAGCTTCGGGTCGATCCCGGCCTCGTGGGCGACGATCTCGGCCTCGATTTCCGGGGAGGGGTAGGTGAAATCGAGGGCGCCGAAACGCTGCTTGGTCGAAGGTTTCAGGTCCTTCATCAACGACTGGTAGCCGGGGTTGTAGGAGATCACCAGCTGGAAGTCGGGATGGGCCGTGACCAGTTCGCCCTTCTTGTCGAGTGGCAGCGCGCGGCGGTGGTCGGTGAGCGGATGGATGACGACAGTGGTGTCCTGGCGGGCCTCGACCACTTCGTCGAGATAGCAGATGGCGCCCATGCGCGCGGCGGCGGTCAGCGGCCCGTCCTGCCAGCGGGTGCCGTCGCGGTCGAGCAAAAAACGACCGACGAGATCGGCGGCGGTCATGTCCTCGTTGCAGGCCACGGTGACCAGCGGGCGGCCCAGGCGGTGGGCCATATATTCGACGAAACGGGATTTGCCGCAGCCCGTGGGGCCCTTGAGCATCATCGGCAGACGCGCGTCATAGGCGGCCTGGTATTGTTCGATTTCGTGGCCGACGGCGCGGTAATAGGGCGCGGTCTTGACCCGGTACTGGCTTGCAATGTCGTCCATCGTCGGAGTCCTTGAGCGGGTTTCCTCGGCGCGTTTTCTTTGCGGCGGCGCGCATCCGATGAGCGCCTTCGGACCGGAGGAAGTCCGAAGGCGTCCTGGCCATTCGCCCCGGCGCGGGGCGACGGCGACCGCGTCGGGAGGAGAGGCGCGGGGGCCTTGCCCGCCGAAGGTTGGCGGGCAAGGATTTCTCAGGTCACGCCGCGGGGCGGAAGATCAGCATCGCGGTCCCTTGAGTCTGGCGGACATTGTCGTAGCCGATCAATTTCACCAGATGCCTGGGATTGGCTTTGCGGCAGGCCTCGGCCTCGGCGAGGATGCGGTCCACGTCGGTTTCGCCGAACATCGGCAGCTTCCACATGTACCAGTAATGCATCATCGCGTGTTCCGGCTCGCAGTGCTCGACCGCCGGGTTCCAGCCGCTATCGACGATATATTGGACCTGCTTGCGCAGTTCCTCGTCGGTCATGGACGGAAGATAGGAGAAGGTCTCGAACCTCTTGCTGGCTTCGTCGCCCATGCGGGAGGGATAGTCTTGAACGGTGCTCATTTTCTAAATCCTGTTCGTTGGATGTCCTTGACGTGCAGTACCGTCATTGCGAGCGGAGCGAAGCAATCCACCTGCCGGCGTGTGGAAAGATGGCTTGGATTGCTTCGTCGCTTGCGCTCCTCGCCATGACGAGGCGTCGCATCAGCGATGGGCGACGTCGAGTTTGTCCACCGTGTCGAATTCGAACTTGATCTCCTTCCACGTCTCCATGGCGATCTTCAGTTCGGGCGAGTGCTGGGCGGCCTTGATGAGGATGTCGCGGCCCTCGCGCTCCAGGTGACGGCCTTCGTTGCGGGCCTGGACGCAGGCTTCCAGCGCCACGCGGTTGGCCGCCGCGCCGGCGGCGTTGCCCCAGGGATGGCCGAGCGTGCCGCCGCCGAACTGAAGCACCGAGTCGTCGCCGAAGATCGCGACCAGCGCCGGCATGTGCCAGACATGGATGCCGCCCGAAGCCACCGGGAGCAGGCCGGGCATCTGGCCCCAGTCCTGATCGAAGAAGATGCCCTTGGCGCGGTCTTCCTTGGTGTAGCGCTCGCGCATCATGCCGATCCAGCCGAGCGTCGCCTCGCGGTCGCCTTCCAGCTTGCCGACGACGGTGCCCGAGTGCAGATGGTCGCCGCCGATCAGGCGCAGCAGCTTGGTCAGCACGCGGAAGTTGATGCCGTGGCGCGGGTTGCGGTCGATGACCGCGTGCATGGCGCGGTGGACATGCAGCAGCAGGCCGTTGTCGCGGCACCACTTGGAGAGGGAGGTGTGCGCCGCCCAGCCGAGGGTCAGGTAGTCGCTCATCACGATCTTCGAGCCGATTTCCTTGGCGAATTCGGCGCGCTTGTACACCTCCTCCATGGTCGGAGCGGTGCAGTTCATGTAATGGCCCTTCTTCTCGCCGGTTTCGGCCTCCGACTTGTCGATGGCCTCCTGGCAGAACAGGAAGCGGTCGCGCCAGCGCATGAAGGGCTGCGAATTGACGTTCTCGTCGTCCTTGGTGAAGTCGAGGCCGCCGCGCAGGCACTCATAAACGGCGCGACCGTAGTTCTTGGCAGAGAGGCCGAGCTTGGGCTTGATGGTGCACCCCAGGAGCGGACGGCCATATTTGTTGAGCAGGTCGCGCTCGACATAGATGCCGTGGGGCGGTCCGGGGTTGGTCATCACGAACCACAGCGGGAAGCGGACATCCTCCAGACGCAAGGAGCGCACGGCCTTGAAGCCGAACACGTTGCCGACCAGCGAGGTGAAGACGTTGACCACCGAGCCTTCCTCGAACAGGCCCATCGGATAGGCGATGAAGGCGTAGAAGGCTTCGTCGTCGCCGGGCACGTCCTCGATGGCGTAGGCGCGGCCCTTGTAATAATCGAGATCGGTGAGAAGGTCGGTCCACACCGTGGTCCAGGTGCCGGTGGAGCTTTCGGCGGCCACCGCGGCGGCGGCTTCCTCGCGCGGCACGCCCGGCTGCGGCACGATCTTGAACACCGCCAGCACGTCGCTTTCGCGCACCGAATAATTAGGCTCCCAATATGTTTCCCGATATTCCTTCACGCCTGCTTTATAGGTCTTGGCCATTGGGCTTTCCTCCTTATCGACCGGCTCGCCGCCGGACCGTCGGGCTGCTTTTTGCTCTTGTTTCCGCTTTGATTAAAGTTCATAGTTTTAAGCGTCATATTATACGAGAGTAAAACGGTGCTGCGCCGGGTCACCTTGCATCAATTGCGCCTGCTCGCGGCGCTCTCCCAGCACATGAACATGACCCGCGCCGCCGAGAACCTGCATATGACGCCCTCGGCTTTCTCCATTCAGATCAAGCAACTGGCGGATGCGTTGGGCGCCCCGCTCCATGAACAGGCGGGAAAGAAGCTTTTTCTCACCGAGGCCGGGCAGGCGGGGGCGCGGGCGGCGCGGGAAATTCTGGCGCGGCTGGACATGCTGGGCCAGGAGCTGGCGGAAATGCGCGGGCTGGAGCGCGGCGAATTGCGCCTCGCCATGATCACCACCGCGCGTTACTTCGCCACCCGGCTGATCGGCGACTTCTGCCGTCTGCATCCCAAGATCGAACTGATCATGGAAGTGGTCAACCGCGACCAGATGCTGGAGCGCATGGCCCAGAACCGCGACGATCTCTACATCATGGGCCGCATCCCCCAGGACATGGAGGTCGAGGCCTTCGCCATCGCGGAAAATCCGCTGGTCGTGGTGGCGCCTGACGGCCATCCTCTGTGCGGGTCGCGCAAGATCGCCGCGAAAAGCCTCGAAAACGAGCCTTTCCTGCTGCGCGAACCGGGCTCCGGCACGCGCCAGGCGACCGAGCGCTATTTCGCCCGCCACGATATCCATCCGCCGACGCGCATGACGCTCGGCAGCGACGAGACCATCAAACAGGCGGTGGCCGCCGGTCTCGGCCTGGCGGTGCTTTCGCGCCATGTGCTGACGCTGGAAATGGCGAACGGCCTTTTGCGCGAACTGGACGTCCAGGGCTTTCCGATCGTCGGCCACTGGTATGTCGCTTATCTGAAAGCCAAGAGATTGCCCCCGGCGGCGACGGCTTTCCTGGAAATGATCAAAGGCGGGCAGGCCTGACGCGGGAAGCGCGGCGCCCGCCGGGGCGGACGCCGTCGCTCCGATTCTAGGACGTATGAATTTACATCCCGGCGCCGCCCTTCAGGATTTCATCGGCCGCTTTCTTCTGGTCCAGACTCAGCGACTCGTAGAGAGGCCGGATCGCCGCGTCCATCGCGCGCAGGGAGTCGAGCTGATCGGCGAGGCGCGTTTCCATGATCTGCATGGAGTCGAGCAGACCGGCCGATTGCATGGCGCGCGCCTGCTTGACCGCCTGCACGCAGGCCGCCAGGTGTTTCTGCTTGTTGGCGCGGAACGTGTTGGCGAACACATTCCAGCTCGGCATTTGCTCGTCGGTTATTTTGAGTTCCGCCTTGATATAGGCGAGCTGGCCGTCGATGTGCTGGTCGGCCGCACAGGCCATCGCGGCGTTTCCGCCGGCGGCTCCGGCCATGCCCGCGTCCTGCGCGCTGGCCGCGCCCGCGGTCGCCAGGACAGCAAAAAACGCCATGCTCAATACATTCGGTTTCATGGTCTTCCTCATTTTTCAGACGCGTTGACGTTCGCCCTCGCCACGATGGCCGGCGCGCGGCTCATTCACCACAGGGCGATCGCCGGATAGGCATAGACGGGATAGGAATAGACTGGCGTCTCATCGATATAATCGTCGGACACGAGATCCACCGTTGAATAGACGGGGGCGGCGTAGCTGACGACAGGGCTGTACACCGGATAGGCCGCATAGGACGCGAACGGAAAGCCGAAGCCAAGGAAGGGGCTCCAACCGCCGTAAAGCGGGTAGGAGTAGGCGAAGGGATAGCCGTAATACGGCCAGCCTAACCCCCCGTAATACGGGTAGCCATAGGCCATGCCGGGAAAGAGCATAGCGCTGGTCAACAGGCCCAAGCCAAGCCCAAGGCCGAAACCGCCCCAGCCGCCGTAACCGCCCCAGCCGCCGTAACCGCCCCAGCCGCCGTAACCGCCCCAGCCGCCGTAACCGCCCCAGCCGCCACGCCCGCCCCAGCCGCCGTAACCACCCATGCCGCCGTAACCACCCATGCCGCCATACCCGCCCATGCCGCCATACCCGCCGAAACCGCGGTAGCCGCCATAGCCACCGGCATAGCCGGCGCGGTTAAAATTATTGAAGCCGCCCAGCCGGGATTGCGCGCCGCCCAGGGCGCCCCCCCGCATGGCGGCCGTCCCGCCGCCCAAGGCGGCCGTGCCGCCATGCAAAGCGCTGGCGCCGCCGTGCAAAGCGCTGGCGCCGCCGATTGAACCGCCCCGGGCGGCTCCAGCCCCGGTCGCGCCGACGTGGGAGCCGCCATAGGCATGAGAGCCGCCGTATGCGTGGGCGCCGCCATAGGCGTGGGCGCCGCCGTATCCTCCACGGGAGCCGCCATATGCGTGGGCGCCGCCGTAACCTCCACGGGAGCCGCCGAATGCGCGGGAGCCGCCATAGGCGTGGGCGCCGCCATATCCTCCACGATAGCCGCCAAATGCGCGGGAGCCGCCATAGCCGTGGAAGCCGCCGCTGCGGAAACCCCCACCTCGAAAGCCGCCGCCGCGGAAACCGCCGCCTCGAAAGCCGCCGCCTCGAAAGCCGCCGCCAAATCCGTGGAAGCCGCCGCCGTGGAAGCCGCCGCCATGGAATCCGCCGCCGTGGAATCCGCCTCCCCCATGGCCGAAGGCGACGGCTTCGGGATCGCC
>JAJYCZ010000105.1 GCA_021777915.1 Pseudomonadota bacterium
GGCGACCATCACCCGGCGTCTCGATATGCCCGGCTTTTATCGCCGTATGGCCGGCGCTCTGGTCATCGGCGCGCTGGCCGCGATCGTCGGCTGGATCAATGGAGGCGGAAACGTGCTGCTGTCCGGCGCCTTCGCGGCGCTCTGGCTGGCCTCGCCCGCTGTGGCGCGCTGGGTCAGCCTGCCGCCGCGTCGCGCCAGCAGAAAGCCGCTGTCCAACGAAGACGCGCGGGCCCTGCGGCTGACCGCGCGCCGCACCTGGCGCTTTTTCGAAATTTTCGTCACCAGCGCCGACCACATGCTGCCGCCCGACAATTTCCAGGAAGATCCGGCGCCGAAGGTGGCGCATCGAACGTCACCGACCAATCTCGGCCTTTATCTTCTTTCGGTGGCCAGCGCCCGCGACTTCGGATGGCTTGGAGCGCAAGAAACGATCGAACGGCTTGAGGCCACTCTGGCGACCATGAGCGGCATGGAGCGTTTCCGCGGCCATTTCTACAATTGGTATGACACCGGCGACCTGCGCCCGCTCGACCCGAAATATGTCTCCTCGGTCGATAGCGGCAATCTTGCCGGACACCTGATCGCCCTGGCCAACGCTTGCCGCGAATGGCGAGATTCGCCGACAGAACCCAGGGCTTGCCTCGAAGGGGTCGCCGACGCGCTCGATCTGACCCGGGCAGACGCGGCGCGCCTGCGTGACGGCCGCAAGACCCAGACCGTCACCTGGCGGCAACTCGACGATGCGCTGTCCGCGCTCGCGGCGGCGGCGCGCGAGCCATTCCTGGCGCCGGACAATTTTGGGGCTCGCCTGGAAAATCTCGGCCTCCAGGCCGAAACGATGGTCGATATGGCGCGGGCGCTGGCCAGCGAACGCGGCGACGAGGCCGGCGCGGACATGCTGTTCTGGGCGCAGGCCGCCGTGAACGCCATCGCGGCGCATCTTGCCGATAGCGCGCGGAACGCCAAAGACTCCGCCGCCTTGCGCGCGCGGCTGGAAAAGCTGGAAGAAACGGCTCGATCAATGGCGCAGGCCATGGATTTCGGCTTTCTCGTCGACCGCAAGCGCAATCTGCTTTCGATCGGCTATCTGACGCCCGAAGGCGCGCTTGATCCCAATTGTTATGATCTTTTGGCTTCCGAAGCGCGACTGGCCAGTTTCTTCGCCATCGCCAAGGGCGATATTCCCGCCCGCCACTGGTTCCACCTCGGCCGCACGGCGACGCCCATCGCTCACGGCGCCGCGCTGATCTCCTGGTCGGGATCGATGTTCGAATATCTGATGCCTTCGCTCGTCATGCGGGCGCCGGCGGGAAGCCTGCTGGAAGCGACGAGCCGTCTGGTCGTCGGTCGACAGATCGCCTTTGCGAACGAGCGGAATTTGCCCTGGGGCGTTTCGGAATCCGCCTATAACGCGCGCGATCTGGAATTGACCTACCAATATTCCAATTTCGGCATTCCCGGCCTTGGTCTGAAACGCGGGCTCGCCGACAATTTCGTCGTGGCGCCTTATGCGACCGGCCTGGCGGCCATGGTCGATCCGCAAGCTGCGCGGAAAAATCTGGAGCGCCTCGCCGGCGTCGGCGCGCTCGGGCGTTACGGCTTCTATGAGGCGCTGGATTATACGCCGGCGCGTGTCCCCGAAGGCCAACAGAGCGCCGTTGTGCGCGCCTTCATGGCCCATCATCAGGGCATGACAATCGTCGCCATCGCCAATGCGGTGCTCGACGCCAGGATGCGGGCGCGGTTTCATGCCGAGCCGATGGTGCAGGCGACCGAACTGCTGTTGCAGGAGCGCGTGCCGCGCGAGGTCGCCGTCATCCGTCCCTGGGCGGCGGAAATGAAATCCTCCGCCAAAAAAGGGCGCGACGCCGAGCCGTCGGGCGGCCGGCGTTATTCCTCCCCGCATCAGGCGACCCCGGCGACGCACCTGCTTTCCAACGGACTTTATTCCACAATGTTGACCAGCGCCGGCTCCGGCTACAGCCGCTGGGGAAAACTCGCCCTGACCCGCTGGCGCGAAGACTCTGCCTGCGATGATTTCGGCTGCTATATTTTTCTGCGCGATGTTCACAGCAGCGAAGTCTGGTCGGCGGGCTTTCAGCCGAGCGGCCGCGAAGCCGACGATTATCATGTCGCCTTCAACGAGGATCGCGCGGAATTCACCCGCCAGGACGGAAGGCTGACGACAACTTTGGATGTCGTGGTTTCCTCGGAGGACGACGCCGAAGTGCGGCGCGTTTCCGTGACGAACAATGGCCCGCGCGTTCGTGAAATCGAAATCACCTCCTATGCCGAACTGGTCCTCGCCCCACAGGCGGCGGATATCGCGCATCCGGCTTTTTCCAAGCTTTTCGTCGAGACCGAATTCCTGGCCGATGTCGGCGCGCTTCTCGCCACGCGGCGCAGGCGCGATCCGAGCGAGCCGGAAATCTGGGTCGGACAGATCGCCGTCATCGATGGCGAAACGGTCGGCAAGACCGAGGTCGAAACCGACCGGGCGCGTTTCCTGGGGCGGGGCCGGAGCGTGAGAGCGCCGATCGCCATGATCGACGGGAGGGCGCTTTCGAACACGGTCGGCGCAGTGCTCGACCCGATTTTCGCCCTGCGCCGGCGTGTGCGGATTCAGCCGGGCGCCATGGCGCGAATTTCCTTCTGGACGATGGCGGCCTCGACACGCGAAACCCTGCTCGACATTGTCGACAAGCATCGCGACGCCACGGCCTATTCGCGCGCGACGACTCTCGCCTGGACCCAGGCTCAGGTGCAATTGCATCATCTCGGCGTCACGGCCGGCGAAGCCAGCCTGTTCCAGCGTCTGGCGAGCCATGTGATCTATGTCAATCCCACCTTGCGGCCTCCCTCCGACACGATTCTTCGCGGCGCCGGGGCGCAGGCGGGACTCTGGCCGCTCGGCATTTCCGGCGATCTGCCGATCGTCCTTTTGCGCATCTCCGACGCCGACGATCTCGATATCGCGCGTGAATTGCTGCAGGCGCACGAATATTGGCGCATGAAACAACTCGCCGTCGATCTGGTGATCCTCAACGAGCGCCAATCCTCCTATGTCCAGGATCTTCAGGTCGCTCTCGAAACCCTGATCCGCAGCCGTCAAATTCGGCCGGGAATTCGCGGCGAGGATTCGCCGGGCGGAGTCTTCGTGCTGCGCGGCGACCTCCTTGCCCCTGAGACGTCCGCCCTGCTTGCTTCCGTCGCGCGGGTCGTTCTTGTGGCGCAGCGCGGCGGGCTGTTCGCTCAGCTCGATCGGATCGTCGAGACGCAAGCGTCGATAAGACCGTCCGCCAGCCTGCTGGCGAAAAAGACGTTCGCGCCATATCCGACGCCCATGGCGGCGCCGGAGGAAAAACTGGAATTTTTCAACGGGCTCGGCGGCTTCGCCAAGAACGGGCAGGAATATGTGACGATTCTTGGCCCTGGCCAGGCGACCCCGGCTCCCTGGATCAATGTCATCGCCAACGAAAATTTCGGCTTTCAGGCGGCGACTGAAGGCAGCGGGTACACCTGGTCGGTCAACAGTCGCGAAAACCAGCTCACGCCTTGGTCCAACGACCCGGTCGCCGACCGGTCAGGCGAGGCCTTTTATATCCGCGACGACGATACCGGCGAATACTGGAGCCCGACCGCGTTTCCCATACGAATCGAGGCGGCGACTTATCGCGCCCGCCATGGTCGCGGCTATAGCAGTTTCGAACACACCAGCCACGGCATCGAGTCAGACCTCCTGCAATTCGCGCCGATCGGCGCCTCGATCAAAATATCGCGGCTGAAATTGTGCAATCTGTCGGGCCGCGTTCGTCATCTCAGCGTAACCGCCTATGTGGAATGGGCGCTCGGCCCGTCGCGCCCGGCCGGACTGCCCTTCGTGACGACCGTGCTGGATGCCCGCTCGGGCGCGATCTTCGCCCAAAATCGTTGGAGCGCGGGTTTTGGCTCGCGCATCGCTTTCGTCGATCTCGGTGGACGCCAGACCGACTGGACCGGCGATCGCCGGGAGTTCATCGGCCGCAACGGGACGCTCGGCGCCCCGGCGGCGCTGGCCGGCGGCGCGGCCTTGTCGAACATTGTCGGCGCGGGCCTTGATCCCTGCGCGGCGCTGCGCTCAGGCCTCGTGCTCGCGCCGGGCGCCAGCGTCGAGATCGCCTTCCTGTTGGGCGACGCCTCGGATGCGCAGGAAGCGCGGGGCCTGATCGAACACTACCGCGGCGCTGATCTCGATGCGGTATTCGCAAAAGTCGGCCTCTACTGGGACGAACTTCTGGGCGCGGTCACGGTAAAATCCCCGGACCGGGCCATGGACATCATGCTCAACGGCTGGCTGCTGTACCAGACGATCGCCTGCCGCCTGTGGGCGCGCTCGGCCTTCTATCAGGCCAGCGGCGCCTATGGTTTCCGCGATCAGCTTCAGGATGGGATGGCTCTCTCCGCCTCACGCCCGCAGATGACGCGCGAACATGTTTTGCGCGCGGCGGCGCGGCAGTTCGCCGAAGGAGACGTCCAGCATTGGTGGCTGCCGCATTCCGGCCAGGGCGTACGCACCCGGATTTCCGACGACCGCGCCTGGCTGGCCTTCGCGGTCGGCCAATATGTCGAGGTCTCTGGCGACGCCGCTGTTCTCGATGAAAAACTTCCATTTCTGGAAGGGCGGATGCTGGAGCCGATGGAGCATGACAGCTTTTTCACTCCAGCGATCAGCGACGAAACAGCAACCCTGTTCGAACATTGCGCCCGCGCGCTCGACAGCAGTCTGGCGCATGGCGGCCATGGCTTGCCGCTGATCGGCGCCGGCGACTGGAACGACGGCATGAACCGCGTCGGCGCAAGAGGCGCGGGCGAAAGCGTGTGGCTCGGCTGGCTGCTTCATGCATCGCTGAACAAATTTGCGCCTCTCGCCGAAGCCCGTGGCGAGCATGCTCGCGCCGAAAAATGGCGCGCGCGCGCGACTGCCTTGCAGGCGTCGCTTGAGCGCGAGGCCTGGGACGGCGAATGGTATCGGCGCGGCTTTTTCGACGACGGAACGCCTCTGGGCTCAAGCCAAAGCGACGAATGCCGGATCGACTGCATCGCGCAATCCTGGGCCGCGCTTTCCGACGCCGCGCCGCCCGAACGGGCGGCGCGAGCGATGGCTTCGGTCGAGCGCGAGCTGATCCGCCCGCAGGATGGGCTGGCGCCCTTATTCGCCCCGCCATTCGACAAGACCGCGCTTGATCCCGGCTACATCAAAGCCTATCCGCCGGGCGTCCGCGAGAACGGCGGCCAATACACCCACGCCGCCCTGTGGTCGGTGATGGCCTTCGCCAAACTCGGCCAGGGCGACAAGGCTTTCAGTCTGTTTTCTCTACTCAATCCGATCAATCACGCCCGTACGCGGGCGGACGTGCATCGCTACAAGGTCGAACCCTATGTTGTCGCGGCCGATGTCTACGCCATGCCGCCGCACGTCGGGCGCGGCGGCTGGACCTGGTACACAGGCTCCGCCGCCTGGATGCAGCGCGCCGGCGTGGAAAGCATCCTTGGAATCCGCCTGGAGGGCGATCGACTCTGCGTCGATCCCTGCATACCGAAAGCCTGGGCGGGCTTCGAGGTCTCGCTTCGGCATGGCTCGTCGCGATATGAAATTCGCGTCGAAAATCCCGACGGAGTAGAGCGCGGCGTCGTTCTCGCCACATGTGATGGAAAGATCGTCAAGGAGCGGCCGCCAAGACTGCCGCTTGCCGATGACGGCGCCGTGCGCCGGCTTGTCATTCGGCTTGGCTGAATTGGCTTTGGCAAATGGCCCGCATCCGTTAAGCGTCATTCCGCGTGGTTTTCGAACGCCATTTTGCGCGGCAAACTTCCAGTCACGGGAAAATCGCGGCGCAAGACCAAGTCTCGTTGATCAGGCAGGAGTTCCAACCGCGCTTTTACGCCAGCCGTTGAAGCCTGCCCCGGCGACCGAACGAAACCGAACAGCCCAAGGATATCGAGCCTCCTTGGGCTTTTTTCTTTTGAACAATCGGGTTCAGCGGCAACGCAGGCGAGCGGACAGCAAATAGCGGCGGTCGGCGTTGAGGCCGACGAAAATGTCGAAATCGCCCGGCTCGAGGCGCCATTCCAGCGCGCCGTCGAGGCCGGACAGTTCTTCCGCGGCGAGGGTGAAGGAGACTTTTTTCGCCTGCCGCGGCTTCAGGTCAACCTTGGCCCAGCCCTTAAGCTCCAGCACCGGCGGCGCGGCGGCGGCGACGCGGTCGCGCGCGAAAAGAAAGATCGTCTCTTGCGCCGTCCGGTCGGAAAGATTCCGCGCCTCCACCTCGACCGCAACCTTGTCGCCGGCCTGGAATTCCTCCTGGCCAAGGCGCAGATTGTCCAGTCTGATTTCCGAATAGGACAGACCGTGGCCGAAGGGGAAAAGCGGCTCGTTCGGGAGGTCGATATATTTGCTGGTGAAGGGGTCGGTCGGATTGGCCGGCCGGGCGGCGGGCCGTTCGGCGAAAAAGATCGGAATCTGCCCCACGGCGCGCGGCCAGGTGACCGGAAGGCGCGCGGTGGGGTTGAATCTCCCGGTCAGGACCTCGGCGATGGCCTCGCCGGCGCCGGCGCCAAGAAACCAGGTCGCGACCAGAGCCCGCGCGCGCTCGGCGAGGACGGGGACGATCAGAGGCCGGCCGGAAGAGAGCAGCGCGATCACCGGGCGCCCGGTCGAAAGAACGGCTTCAGCCAGTTCGTGCTGGCGTCCGGGCAATCCGGGGTGGGCCCGGCTCGCCGCTTCGCCGCTCATCCGCGCGGCCTCGCCGACGCAGAGAATGACCAGGTCGGCGTGCTCGCACGCCGCCCGCGCGGCGCCAATGCCGCTCATGTCGTCGCCCTTGATGGTCACGCCCTGTTCAAGGATGATTTCCCGGTCCGGCAGGGCGGCGCGCAAACCTTCGAGAATGGAGGAACATTGGCGCGGGTCGGCGGCCAGCACCCAGGGCCCGACCATTTCCTCGCGCGCGTCGGCGAGCGGGCCGATCACGGCGATGCGGCGGATTTTTTCGCCGAGCGGCAGGATCCCGTCATTGGTCAGAAGAGTGATGGCGCGGCGGGCGGCGTCGAGAGCGAGCTTTTTCGCCGTGTCCGACGGCGCGCGCCGACGCCTGGTCCGCCGATGAGGATCGTCGAACAGGCCTAGCCTCAGTTTGAGGACCAGTATGCGCCGCACCGCCGCGTCGATGTCCTCCATTCTCGCGAGTCCGCGCGCGAGCGCCTCGGGCATGGAGGAGAAATAGACGTTGCTCACCATGTCGATGTCCACGCCGGCCTTGAGCGCCAGAGCCGCGGCTTCGGCCCGGTCGGCGGCGACGCCGTGATCGATCAGTTCCTCGATGGCGGCGTAATCGCTCATGATCACCCCGTCGAACCCGAGTTTTTCGCGCAGCCAGGCGCGCAACAGCGGGACATGCGCGGTCATGGGGACGCCGCCGACCGAATTGAAGGCCGACATGATCGCGGCGCAGCCGGCTTCGACGGCGGCGCGGAACGGCGGCAGATAAGTTTCATGCACGGCGCGTTCGGAAAGATCGGCGGCGGCATATTCGCGCCCCGCGAGGGCGGCGCCGCCGCAACAGAAATGTTTGGCGGTCGCGGCGAGCGACCCGGGCGAGGCAAGATCGCCGCCCTGAAAACCGCGCACCTTGGCGGCGGCGAAGCGCGCCGCGAGCAGCGGGTCTTCGCCGGCGCCCTCGGCCATCCGGCCCCAGCGCGGGTCGCGGGCGATGTCGAGCATGGGCGCGAAGGTCAGGTCCGCGCCGTCGGCGGCCGCCTCCCGCGCGGCCTGCCGCGCCGTGCGCTCCCAGACGCCAGGGTCGAACGCGCCAGCCTCGGCCAGCGGAATGGGGAAAACGGTCCGGTGGCCGTGCAGGACGTCGACGCCGAAAAACAGCGGTATGCCGAGCCTCGTCTCCTCGACCGCGAGTTTCTGGAAGCGGTCGGTCGCCTCGCGGCCCCATATGTTCAGGAGCGAGCCGACCCCGCCGGCGCGCACGCTTTCCGTCGTCGCTTCGCCGCGAACCGGCCCGGTCCGCGCGGAGCCGGCCGGGGACATGGTCATCTGCCCGAGCTTTTCGGCGAGGGTCATTTCCGCGATCAGTCTTTCGATCCCGTTCAGGTCCATTTGCCCAATCCCGCTCTGCTGGCTTGCCCGCCGCCTTCGCGATGATGTTATAAGCTTCCTGGGACTTCGCAAATTCGGGCGGGCAGAATGCGGTCGGGACTTCATGGCGGAAAAGACGGGCGCCGTTTCTGAGGCCGTGGCCGACGCGGCGCGGCGGGACGACGATTTCGTCGGGCTGGCGCGCCTTCTGCTGCGCGCTCTCGGCGCTTCGCCGCAGCGCCGCGCGCTTGCCATCCTGGCGGCGGGTCTCTTTGTCGTGGTCGGCGCCACCGCCGCCATGCAGATCGTGCTGAATCTCTGGACCAAGGACTTCTACGATTCGCTCGCCCAGAAGGACATTCCCGAATTCGTCCGCCAGCTCTTTCACTATCTTTTCATCGCCGGCGCGCTGCTCGCGCTCAATGTCGCCCAGCTTTGGCTGAACATGACGATGAAAATGAAATTGCGCGAGGGGGTGACGCGCGATCTGATCGGGCAATGGCTGACGCGCCGGCGCGCCTTTCTCATTTCCGGGGCTGGGGCGATCGGGGTCAATCCCGACCAGCGCATCCACGAGGATTCCAACCATCTTGCCGATGTCTCGACCGATCTCGGCGTCGGCCTGTTGCAGTCGGCGCTGCTGCTGGTCAGTTTCGTCGGGGTGCTGTGGGGCCTTTCGCAGGGCGTGGTGCTGTCGCTGCTGGGACGCAGTTTCAGCATTCCCGGCTATATGGTCTGGGCCGCGCTCGGCTACGCCGGCGTGGCTTCGCTGATCTCCTGGCGCCTTGGCCGGTCGCTCATTCCCCTCAATGCCGAGCGTTATGCGCGCGAGTCCAATCTGCGCTTCGCCTTGGTCCACGCCAACGAGCACAGCGAGGGCCTCGCCATCCAGCGCGGCGAGGGCGAGGAATCGATCCGGCTCAACCGGTTGCTCGGCGAGCTTCTGGTCATTCTGCGGAAGATCATCGGCGTCACCGCCCGTCTGACCTGGGTGACGGCCGGCTATGGCTGGTTCACCATTGTCGCGCCGACTGTCGTGGCCTCGCCGGCCTATTTCGCCGGCAAGCTGACGTTCGGCGGGCTGCTGATGGCGGTCGGAGCCTTCGTTCAGGTGCAGCAATCGCTGCGCTGGTTCGTCGATAATGTCGGCGTGATCGCCGACTGGCGGGCCACTCTGCTGCGCGTCGCAGCCTTTCGCCGCGCCCTGATGGACATGGACCGCCTCGGTGGCGACGCCTCCCGCATCGAATGGACGGTGTCCTCCGAAAACAAGTTGCAATTCGACGATCTCGTCGTCATTTCGCCGTCGTGCTGCATAAAGCTCGACCCGGCCCATGTCGAAATCGCCGCCGGCGAACATGCCTTGATCGCCGGAGCGCCGGGGGCGGGCAAGACCAGCCTGTTTCGCGCCATGGCGGGCCTGTGGTCATGGGGCGCCGGGCGCATCGCTTTGCCGGCGGACGACCGCCTCATGTTCATGCCCAAGCGGCCTTATATTCCCGACGGCGCCTTGCGCGACACTCTCGCCAATCCGGCGCCGGCGGACAAATTCACCACGGCGCAATTCGAGGCCGCGCTGAGGCGCATGGGCCTTGCCCATCTGGCTTCGCGGCTGGACGAAAGCGGACGCTGGGATCAAAATCTCTCCGACCCCGAGCAGCAGGGCCTCGCTTTCGCCCGCCTGCTGCTGCATCGCCCGCTCTGGGTCATCGCGGATTCGGCCGTGGATTCGCTCTCGGCCCCGGCGCGGGCGGCCTTGTTCGACCTGTTCTCCAAGGAACTGTCGGGCTCCACCCTGATCAGCATCACGGGCGCGCCGGGCGCCGAACCTTTCTTCCGGCATGTCCTGCGCCTCAGTCGCAATCCGCGCGGCGAAAGCCGGGCGTTTCCGGCCGGCTGCGATGCGGACGGGGACACGCGCGCCCCATCCCCGGCGGGAGGCGTCCCATAAGCGAGCCGCGATCCCTGTCCTGGATATCGGGCCTGGACGACTGGATGGCCCGCCAATATCGGCATTGCGCCGAATACATGCCGCGCGCCATTTCCGCGACCCATCTGGTCAAGCGTCGCCCCGATTACGGCCAGACCGTCCGGGCGGCGCGCGGCTCGGTGCTGGCCTGCGCCGATCTCGCCGAAAATCCGGATTTCTTCTTTCACTGGCTGCGCGATTCCGCCGTGGTCATCGACGCCCTGCGCATCCTCATCGAAGATGGGACGCTGCGCGAGGAGGGCTTGCGGCTTTTCGGCGAATTCATCGAATTCAGCTTGACGATCAGCCGGCTCGACGGGCGCGCGAACCCGCGCGGCGAACAGGAACGCGCGGACGTCCTGCCCGATTTCGCCAAGAATCTGCGCACACACGCGGAAATGGCGGAAATTCATGGCGACCGCGCGCTGGGCGAGGCGCGTCTGGGGGCCGACGGGCGGCTGGACATTTTCCGCTGGCAGCGCCCGCAGAACGACGGCCCGGCGCTGCGGGCGCTCGCCGCGATGCGTTACTGGCGCAACCGGGAGCTCCGCCCATTTTTGCCACTCGCCGCCCTGCGCGCGCTGATCGAGGGCGATCTCGACTTCACCTGCAAAGTTTGGCGGGAGCCCTGTTACGATCTGTGGGAGGAGCGCTGGGGCCGTCATTATCACACCCAGATCGTTCAATTCGCCGCCTTGAGCGACGGGGCCGAATGGGCGCGGTCGCTGGGCGACGGGCGCCGCGCCGAAGGTTACGCTTCGGCCGCGCCTGAGGCGGCGCGGGTTCTGGCTCAATATTTCGAAGCTCGGTCAAGCGCTTATCTGACCCCGCTTGCCGATCCCGGACTGAACCCCGCCGCGACCCCGCGGCTCGATTTCGCCGCGATCCTCGGCGTCGTCCAGGCGGCGCGGCGCGATGGCCCGCACAGCCCCGCCGATCCGAGGGCCCTGGCGACCTTGCGCCGGCTCGAAGATCTGTTCGACCGCATCTATCCGATCAACCGGGATCGGCCGGTAGAATGCGGAACCGCGCATGGGCGTTATGAAGGCGACATCTATTTCACCGGCGGCGCCTTTTATTTTTCGACTTTTGCCGCGGCGGAGTTTTACTATCAGTTCGCCACAGCCGCCGCTTGCAGCGAAAACATCGCCCTTTCGTCCGATAATCGCGAGAATCTCGCGGAGCTCCTGGCCGAGGACGGTTCACGGCTGGGCGGCGAGACGCTTCGGCCCGCGTTTCACGCCAGGCTGGCGCGCGCGCTGATCGCGCGCGGCGACGCGGTCATGGCCGCGGCGCGCCGTTTCGCCCCGGAATCGGGATTGCTCGCGGAGCAGTTCTCGCAAATCGACGGCGCGCCGGTTTCGGCGCAAAGCCTGGCCTGGAGCTACGCCGCCTTCCTTACCGCCTTCGCCAGCCGCCGGCAGGCATTGCGCGCGACGGGCCTCTGACCCGCCGGCGTAAGGAACGAGCGCGAGAGCAAATGGCCCGGCGGCTTCACAGCGGCGTCCGCTTCAGCAGAGCCCGGGAAGGCAAATCGGCAAGACCGTCAGACGGCCAGGCGCTCGCGGCGAGGCGCCGGCTTTTCCACGCCCATGGCCCGCATCATGGCGGCGCGGGCAAAAGCCAGCAGATCGTCGGGGCAGAGCGACGCGCGTTCGAGCACGCGCATCAGGAAGCGGAAGCGGGCGGCGTCGAGCCGCGCCTCGTCGCCGCCGAGCCAGGCGATCAGCCGGCGGGCGGCGTCATCGCCGACATTGTTCCGCGCATAGGTCTCGACGAACCAGCCGCTCATGGTTTCGGAAAAAAACTCCCGCCATTCCGGACAGGCCGGAAAGCCGGCGTAAGCGAGGGCGAACAGGGCGTCGGCTTCTTCACGAGCCAATTCGGCGCCGGCCGAGCAGGAGGACTCCAGGACCGCAACGTCCTCGGCCCGAATTTCCTTGCGCAGCGCGATGGATTCACAGCGCCGCAGCAATATCCCCGGATCGTCCCTGCTTGTCGAAGCCATATCGCCCTCGTCCTCCAACAGCCCGACGCTAGGTCCGCTCCTGTTGAGGAATTGCTAATGGCCGAGGCGTTCCGGCGCTCATGCTTAACTGGCGTTAACGAAAGCCCGTTACCTGATCGAGCCGATCTGCGCGAAAAAGGCGCGATAGTCGATATATTGTGTGCCATCGCAGGAAAAAGACAGATTTATCATGCCGTTGATCAGATTGACCGCGCC
>JAJYCZ010000106.1 GCA_021777915.1 Pseudomonadota bacterium
GCGGCGAGAAGCTTTCGCGCGTGCGGCAGATCGTCGAATGGTTGGGCTCCGACTTCGACGGAGTGATCATTTTCGACGAGAGCCACGCCATGCAGAACGCCGGCGGCGGCCGGAACGAGCGCGGCGAGGTCGCGCCCTCGCAGCAGGGACGGGCCGGCTTGCGCCTTCAACACGCCTTGCCCGACGCTCGCGTGGTCTATGTTTCAGCGACCGGAGCCACGACGGTCCACAATCTCGCCTACGCGCAGCGCCTCGGCTTGTGGGGCGGCGAGGATTTCCCCTTCGCCACCCGCGCGGAATTCGTCGAAGCGATCGAGGCAGGCGGGGTCGCGGCTATGGAAGTGCTCGCCCGCGACCTCAAGGCGCTCGGACTTTATACGGCGCGATCGCTTTCCTACGACGGCGTGGAATATGAACTCGTCGAACACAAGCTCACCGACGAACAACGCCGGATGTATGACGCCTACGCGGGCGCCTTCGCCATCATCCACACCCACCTCGACGCGGCGATGGAAGCCGCCAATATCACCGGTTCGGAAGGCACGCTGAACCGCCAGGCGAAATCCGCCGCGCGCTCGGCCTTCGAAAGCGCCAAGCAGCGCTTTTTCGGGCATCTGTTGACCAGCATGAAGACGCCCACCCTGATCCGCTCCATCGAACGCGATCTCAAAGAGGGCCACGCGGCGGTCGTCCAGATCGTCTCCACCGGCGAAGCGCTGATGGAACGGCGGCTTGCCGAAATCCCGACCGACGAATGGAACGACGTTCAGGTTGATATAACTCCGCGCGAGAGCGTCTTATCTTACCTCGCCCATTCCTTCCCGGTGCAACTCTATGAGCCTTTCACCGATTCCGAGGGCAACCTGTCGTCGCGCCCGGTCTTTCGCGACGGCCAGCCGGTCGAGAGTCGGGAGGCCGTAGCCCGGCGCGATCGCCTGATCGAACATCTCGCCGCGCTGCCGCCGGTTCCGGGCGCGCTCGACCAAATCGTCCAACGATTCGGCGCGGACATGGTGGCCGAAGTGACGGGCCGTTCGCGCCGTATCATCCGCAAACCGTCGCCCAGTTGCGACCGCTTCGTTGTCGAGACTCGCGCCGCTTCGGCCAACCTCGCCGAGGCCGCCGCCTTCATGGACGATTTGAAGCGCATCCTCGTCTTTTCGGACGCGGGCGGCACCGGGCGCAGCTACCACGCGGACCTGTCGGCGAAGAATCAGCGACTGCGCGTCCATTATCTCCTGGAGCCGGGCTGGAAGGCCGACGCCGCAATCCAGGGGCTCGGCCGAACGAACCGCACCAACCAGGCGCAGCCGCCGCTCTTCCGCCCGATCGCGACCGACGTGAAGGCCGAGAAGCGCTTCCTCTCGACCATCGCCCGACGGCTGGACACGCTGGGCGCCATCACGCGCGGGCAGCGCCAGACCGGTGGCCAGGGCCTGTTCCGCCCCGAGGACAATCTCGAAAGTCTCTATGCGCGCGACGCTCTGCGCCAGCTTTATGTCCTGCTCGCTCGCGGGAAGGTCGAAGGCTGCTCGCTCCAGGCCTTCGAAGAGGCCACGGGCCTGTCGCTGATGGACGCCAATGGAATCAAGGACAATCTGCCGCCGATCACCACCTTCCTCAACCGGCTGCTGGCGCTGACCATCGACTTGCAAGGCATCCTGTTCACCGCCTTCGAGCAATTGCTGAACGCGAAAATCGAGGGCGCCATCGCCAGCGGCGTTTACGATGTTGGCCTGGAGACGCTGCAAGCCGAGAGCTTCATCGTCACCGATCGGCAGACAATCTACGCCCATCCCTTGAGCGGCGCCGAAACGCGGTTGCTCACGATAATTGAGCGCCGGCGCAACCTCCCCCTCGGACTCGACCAGGCGCTCGCTCACGTTGCCGATCGCCGGGCGGTCTTGCTGGTCAACGAGCGTTCCGGCCGCGCGGCGCTGCAAATTCCGGCGCCGAGCGTCATGCTTGACGACGGAGAGATCGAACGCCGTGTGCGGCTGGTCCGGCCGATGGAGCACCATAGCGTGTCGCTGAAAACCTTGGCGGAGAGCCATTGGCTTGAGGCTGGTCGCGACCCCTTCGCCGCCGCGTGGAACGGCGAGCTGGCGCAGGTTCCCAAATTCTCGGGCAGCACGCTCCACATCGTCGCCGGCCTGCTGCTGCCGATCTGGAAGCGGCTGCCCAATGAGTCGACGCGCGTCTATCGGCTCCAGACCGACGAGGGCGAACGCATCATCGGCCGAAAGGTCTCGCCGGCCTGGGCGGCGAACACGACAGCGACCGGCCTTTCGTCCCTGACCCCCGACGCGGCCTTCGCGGCGCTGATGGAGGGGCGGATCGTCATCGACCTCGCCGAGGGGCTGCAACTCCGACGTGTTCGCGTCATGGGCGCCTATCGTATCGAGCTGTCCGGCTTCACGGACGCGATGCGCGAACGGCTGCGCGCCTATGGCCTGTTCAGCGAGATCATCTCCTGGAAGCTGCGCATGTTCGCGCCCACGGACGCGAGCGGCTCGGCGGTGCTCACACGGGTGCTGGACCGCTATCCGATCGAGCGCATCGGCGAACGGGAGGCGGCGTGATGGAACGTCTCGACGCTTCCGAATTGGCGCGACGCCTTGCACGCAACGCCGAGGCGGTCTGCCGCCATTACCTCTCGGCCGGGCGCCGCGAAGGCGGCTACTGGCTCGTGGGCGACGCCCGCAACACGCCGGGCCGGTCCATGTTCGTGCGCCTCAAGGAGAGCGCCAGGGGGCGGGCTGGCAAGTTTGTCGATGCCGCGACGGGCGAGTACGGCGATTTGCTCGATATCATCCGCGAGAGCTGCGGTCTCGTCGATTTCAAGGATGTCGCGGAAGAGGCGCGTTCGTTTCTCGCCCTTCGGCGTTGGGCGCCAGAGCCGAAAGACGCCCGCTTCCCCTCGCGCAGGCCGGACGCCCCGACGGGCTCATCCGAGGCGGCGCGACGCCTGTTCGCCATGTCTCGGCCAATCGAGCATACGCCCGTGGAAACGTATTTGCGCCGACGCGGCATTACGGCTTTGCACGGAACCGGCAGTCTGCGCTTCCACCCGCGCTGTTACTACCGGCCCGACGAGCACAGCCCGACCGAGACCTGGCCTGCCATGATCGCCGCCGTCACCGATCTCTCAGGATCCGTCACCGGCGCGCATCGCACCTGGCTCGATCCGCGCGGATTCAGCGAGGCGACGCTCGGCAAGGCGCCGCTCGAGACGCCGAGACGGGCGATGGGCGACCTGCTCGGCCACGCCGTGCGTTTCGGGATCGCTGGCGAAGTCCTGGCCGCAGGCGAAGGCATCGAGACGATGCTGTCGCTGCGTTGCGTCTTGCCGACCATGCCGATGGCTGCGGCGCTCTCGGCGGCGCATCTCTCCGCCATTCTTTTCCCGGACATGCTGCGACGCCTCTATATAGCGCGCGACAACGATCCGGCAGGCGACGGCGCGATGGCGACCCTCATCGACCGGGCGCAGTCCGCCGGGATCGAGGCGCTCGTTCTTTCTCCCGCCTTGAGCGACGTCAACGAGGACCTGCGGCTGCTGGGAATCGACGCGCTTCGGGCGGCGCTCCGGGTGCAGATCGCGGCGCGGGACGTCGCCCGTTTCATGGAGTTCGCGGCATAGTCGGAACGCGGATGAGGGTCGGGGCGGCATCGTCGCAAAGAAGCCGGGGCCATGCTTCCCCTCGGCGCCGGAGAGGACCGCGCCCACGGCCTTCTCAGAGGGCGATCGGGCGGCAAGCGGCCCGGACCGGCAATGGCTGCGGCCGACGATTTTCCGGCGCGGCCCCGCCCACCCCACGCGCCAGGGCGCATAGGGGCCCCGAGCTGCGCCGCTTTCCATCGCGAAACAAAATCGCCAGCCTTCGCCATCCTCCGCCAAGGCTCCGGCCCTGCGCTCACGCTGCGGGTGCAGGTCCGCGCCGCCCGCCGCCTTCGTCGCCACGAAGGCCGCGATGGGCGCGGCCGATCCGATGAGGAAAGCCGCTATGACCACCGACCATCACGCCGATTTCGAGCCCCGCCACAACTCATCTCCGACCGATCGCGTCCTCCACGAACTCCAACTCCATGGCTACCGGCCTTTCCAAGACGAACCCGATCCTCGTCCGCTTCCCGAAGCGCACGTTCTCGCCGGCAGCATCGCGGACATCTTCGACGCCCTGGTGGCGCCGCTGGCGGACACCCGCCTCGAACCCGACCTCGAGAACCTGCTCTGGTCGACGGTGAACGTCTTCCACCGGGCCGTCGACAGGATCGAGCGCGAACTCGACGACAACGAGGTGGCGCAGCGGAGATTGCAGCGCGAACAGGATGGCAGCGAGGTCAAATCCGTCGAGCTGGAACGACTGACGGCGGAAGGCCAGACGCTGATCGAGCGACGCGACGCCTTCGAGCTGATGCGCGACCGGGCCGCCGACCAGTTCGAGCGTCACACGCATTCAACCTGGCGCCCGCGCAGCGGATCGAAGGTCAACCATCGCCACCTGACCGCCGCGATGATCGATAGCCGCGACTTCCTCGCCGCCAAGAAGCGCGCCGACAGAGAGGTGCTCTTGCCGCCCGGCCCGAAAGTGGCTCTGACCGGCGGTCTCGACTTCAACGACTACCGGCTGATATGGGCCAAGCTCGATCAGGTCTACGCCAAACACCCCGACATGGTGCTGCTGCACGGCGGCTCGCCCAAGGGCGCGGAATTCATCGCCGCCAAATGGGCCGACAATCGCAAGGCGCCGCAGATCGCCTTCAAGCCCGATTGGGCGAAACACGCCAAGGCCGCTCCATTCAAGCGCAACGACGCGATGCTGGAAACGCTGCCGATCGGCGTCCTCCACTTCCCGGGCAGCGGCATCCAGGACAACCTCGCCGATAAGGCGAGGAAGCTCGGGATTCCGGTCTGGAAATTCGGCAAGGGCGGCGCGTGAGCGCCGTCTGCCGTCATTGACATATGATAGCACATTCATATATTGACATCATTGCCATCAACGTCGGATGATCGTCATCATGCCCGCCGTCACCATTCGCAACCTGTCCGATGAGACCCATCGCGCCCTAAAAGTCCGGGCGGCGCAGCACGGCCGCAGCACGGAAGCGGAAATGCGCGCCATCCTGGAGGCCGCCGTGCGACCGGCGGGTCGGCTGCGTCTCGGCAGCGCGCTGGCGGAAATGAGCCGGAAAATCGGTCTCACCAACGCCGACGTCCAAGCCCTGGAGCAGACTCGCGACGCCAGGCCCGCCGAGCCGCTGCGTTTCGAATGATCCTGCTCGATACCAATGTCGTCTCCGAGGCGATGAAGCCCGAGCCGGAGCCGGCGGTCCGCAAGTGGCTCGACGAGCAAGCGGCGGAAACGCTCTATCTGTCGACCGTCACCATCGCGGAGCTGATGTTTGGCATCGGCGCGCTTCCCAAGGGCAAGCGCAAGGACAAGCTGACCGCCGCGCTCGACGGCGTGCTGGATCTGTTCGCGGATCGAATCCTGTCGTTCGACGCCAGCGCGGCGCGACGCTATGCTGAACTGGCCGTAAGGGCGCGCGCCGCCGGAAAGGGCTTCCCCACGCCCGACGGCTATATCGCCGCGATCGCCGCCTCGCAGGGTTTCGCGGTCGCATCCCGCGACACGAGCGCGTTCACGGCCGCCGGCCTTACCGTGATCAACCCCTGGACCGCCGCGGTCTGAGCAAAGGCCCACGGAAGGCCGGAGCATCGCGTGGCGATCCGGCTGCCTGCTCCGGAACGGTCCACCCCGCTTCCTGATGCGCTGATCCTTGGTCCGCCCACGGGCCTGACGCCATCAACCCATGGAGGGTCGGCTACGCCTTGCGTGCCGCCGCTTCGTCTTTGCCTTCGCGGTGATTGCGGCCCCTGGCCGGACACATCGGGCGCCTGTCGCGCGGGGATGGTCCCCGCCCAGCACAGGAGCCGGATCAATGTCTCAAGCCCTCGCATTCGCCAACGCCTGGAACCTCGCAACCACTCTCATGGTCTGCGTCGTCGTCTTCCGCGCCGGGGCTGGCGCCTGCGGCGTCATGGAGGCCTCCGAATATGATGGCGATCCCGCCGCCATCCTTCACATATTCGATCCCTTCGAATGAGACAGCTGCGCCATAGCGCGCCGGCTGGCGAGCGGACGTCCCCCCGGATTTCCGCTCCGGCTCGCACTCCCTTTCGGCTATACTCGCGATTGCGCCGTGGTGGTGGTGGAAGGCGCAGCCGTTTGATCGTCATCTCACGGAGATCGCCACCATGATCGTCCTCGGACCTCTCCTCGTCCTCGCCGGCATCGGCTTTTTGTGCTGGCTGCTGTTCACCCTCGCTGTCCTTGCGCTCCCATTCTTCGTCGGTCTGACGATCGGCATGTGGGCCTTCCACACCGGCGCCGGCGCGCTCGGCGGCATCATCGTCGGCGTCGTCGCTGGCGGCGCGACCTTCGGTCTCGGCCAGATCGCCATGGCCTTCCTGCCGTCAGCGTGGCTCCGGCTGCTGATCATCCTGCTCTTTGTCGCACCCGCCACCGTCGCCGGTTACACCGCCACGCACGGGATCGCCCAGATGGCGATGCCGTCCCCCACCTGGCAGATGATCTTCTCGATGATCGGGGCCATCGCGGTCAGCGTCACAGCGTTCTTTCGCTTCACGGGCATGGCCTCGCCTCGGCCATCCGGACAACGCATGGCCCGGGTCTGAGACCGTCGTAACCGTTGGGGCGGCATGACCGAGCATTTTGTGAGCCTGCCGTGATCATCATCGAATCCGGGCGGGAGCACGCCGGGAATTGCAGCTCGAACCTTCCATGCCTATCCGGTTAACACATACGCACACCACAAATAGAGAGCGCCGCGCGCTCGATGCAATGGCAAAGATCGGCATCAGACCGGCCCGTCGCGATCAAATTGGCGACGGTCTCGTCGCGACCCGTAGCGGGCATACGGCTGCGCGGTTTGAATGACCGCCGCCACGGGCGAAGCCGCCATTGAGATGGTGCAGAATTCGGGCTGGTTGCCGGGATTGCGGGATGGCTTCGCCCGTGGCGGCGAGACCGGAGAATTTTTCGGGCTTGCGCGCGGCGCCGTCTCTTATGCGCGCTCATCGTCCCATCCTCGCGATGTTCGGCTCATCTCCCCTGCGGGCAGGATCGGATACGACGACGCAAACGACATCATGGTTTTCCGACGCTTGCTTGTCTGTCATCCCGTGCTCTTCACCGACGCCTCGAAGCGCCCATAGCGCAACGCCAGGATCGGCAGAACCAGGAGATTGAGGGCCATTGAGCTGAGCAGGCCGCCGAGAATGACGGCCGCCATCGGCCCCTCGATCTCGCGGCCGGGTTGGTTCATGGCGAGCGCCAGCGGCAGGACGCCGAGAGCGGTGACGAGCGACGTCATGAGGATCGGCGTCAGGCGGTCGGCGGCGCCGGTCACGGCTGTCTCCAGGCTCCAGGGCCGTCGCTCCACCGCGACCAGATATTCGTAATGCGACACCATGAGAATGGAATTGCGCAGCGAAATGCCGGTCAGGGTGACGAAACCGACCATGGCGCCGAGCGAAAGGAGCCCGCCTGAGGCAAAGACCGCCAGGGTGCCGCCGATCACGGCGAAGGGCAAAGTGGCGAGCACGAGCAGGAGGTTCCGGCTGTTGCGCGTCACCATCGCCAAAAGCAAGACGACGCCTGCGCCGGCGAAAACCGAATTGGTCAGAAGGTCGCGCTCCGACTGTCTCTGCGCCTGGGCCTCGCCGGAAAATTGCAGATAAAGCCCACCCGGCAGCGCTGCTTTTTCCGCGATGGCCTTGCGCGCCGCGGCGACGAAAGAGGCCACGTCGCGGCCCTCCACATTGGCGGAGACGGTTTGCACGCGCCGCGCTCCCTTGTGAAGCACTTCATAGCGTCCGACGCCCTCGACGATGTCCGCGACCCGCGCAAGGCGTGTGACGCCACCGCCCGGCGCGTCGAGCGGCAGATCGCCGATGGCGCTGACATTCTCGCGCTGGCGGGGCGCAAGAATGACCACGACGGGGATGACCTGGCCACGCAGATAGACCTGGCTGACCGTTTCCCCCTGATAGGCCGTCCGCACCGCGTCGAGCGCGTTCACGGAGTCGAGTCCCCATCGCCGCAGGTCGTCGGGGCGCAATGTGATGGCCACCTGCTGCATGCCGGCGGGAGCCTGAACCTGAACGTCAGCCGCGCCCGGAATGTTTTTAAGGATGGAGGCGATCTCGCCGGCCTTGTGGTCGATGAGGTCGAGATCGTCGCCGAAAACATCGATAACGACGCCCGCCGCCGCGCCCGAAAGCGTCTCCTCCACCCGCTCGGTGAGAAAGGTGTTGACGGCGAAATTGACGCCGACGAACGGCGTCAGCGCCTTTCGGATGTCGCCTTCCGCCGTCTCGGCGGCGTCGCCCGCGAGCGGCTTCAGATCGACGTCGAACTCGCTGTAATGGGTTCCGAGCACATCGTCGGACAATTCCGCCCGGCCCGCGCGCTGCGCCACCGTCCGCACGCCCGGGACGGCGAGCAGCGCCTTGGTCACCCGCCGGCCCATGCGCAGGGATTCGGCGATCGAAGTTCCGGGCGCCGCCGCCATATGGACGATGAAATGGCCTTCCTTGAGTTCTGGAATGAAGCTCGCCCCGAACAAGGGCAGCGTCGCGCACCCGACCAGGGTCAGCGCGGCCGCGCCGCCGATGACGAGGCGGGGACGGCCGCAGGCGGTCCGCAAGGCGTATTCATAGCGCCGTTTGGTCCAGCGCATCACCGGCGGATCATGCTCCGGCATAGGACGGTCGCCGAGGAGCGCCATGGCCATGGCCGGGGTGACGGTCAGCGCCACCGCCAAAGAGGCAAGCACCGCCGCCGAATAAGCGAGGCCCAAGGGCGTGAACAAACGCCCGGCCAGGCCGGAGAGGCGGACGACGGGGACGACCAGCAGCAGAACGGCGAAAGTGGCGTAGGTCACTGCGCCGCGCACCTCCATGCAGGCGTCGAAAACCACCCGCGCGGAGGGGCGCGGCTGGGCGCGACGGACGTTTTCCCGCAGGCGCCGCACGATGTTTTCGACATCGACCACGGCGTCGTCCACCACCACGCCGACGGCGATGGCAAGGCCGCCGAGCGTCATCGTGTTGAGGCTCACGTCGAAAGCGTCCAGAACGGCGGTCGCCGCGAGCAGCGACAGCGGAATGGCGGCGCTGGAGATCAGCGCCGTGCGCCAGTCGAACAGGAAGACCGAAATGATCGCGATGACCAACAGGCCGCCGAGGACCAGCGACGAGCGCATGCCGGCCATGGCGTTGTCGATGAAGGTTGCGGGGCGGAACAGGTCGCCATGGAGTTCGACGCCCTCGCGCTCGAGCGCCGGTTTCAGCTCCGCCAGCGCCGTTTCGACGGCGCGGGTGACGGCCACGGTATTGGCGCCATATTGCGACGAGACCGCCAGCTGGACTCCCGGCTTGCCCATGATCGAGGCGCCGCCGATCGGCGGCAGCGGGGACTCGGTCACATGGGCGACCTCGCCGAGGGTGAGCGGCGCGCCGCCAGTCGCCGCCACCACCGCGCCGCCCAAAGCGTCGGCCGTCGTGGTCTGCCCTTCGGTCTGGAGCACGAGGCGCTGGTTGGGCGTGTCGATGAAGCCGGCGCCGCGCAATCCGGTGGCGCGGCCGGCGGCGGCGACAATGTCCTTGACGGCGAGGCCATGGCGGATGAGCCGGTCGGGATCGATCTGGATTTGCAGCGCCCGCTCGGCGCCGCCGAAGACCGCCACTTTGGCGACGCCCGGCGTCGCCAGGAGGCGCGGCCGGATCGTCCATTCGGCCAGCGTCCGCAGCTCCATGGTCGAGCGGACCGGCGAGGTCAGGCCGACCACCAGCAGGGTGCTGGCGGATGAGGTCAGCGGCGTCATGGTGGGGGCCGCGACCCCTTTCGGCAGCGCGATGGCGGCGAGGCGTTCGGCGACGATCTGGCGGTCGCGGTAAATGTCGCTCTGCGCGGCGAAAGTCGCGGTGATCAGGGAAAGACCCTGAATCGAGGACGAGCGCAGGGAAGCCAGGCCGGGAACTCCGGCAAGGGCGTTCTCGATCGGCTGGGTGACGAGCTTCTCCACCTGTTCGGGGGCAAGGCCCGGGGCCTCGGTCTGGACCACCGCCTGGGGCGGTGCGAATTCGGGGAAGACCTCATATTTGGCTCCGGCCAGCCGGGCGGCGGCGTAAAGCAGCAGCAGCAGCGCAAGGACGATCGCCACGTTCCGGCGCCGGATCGAGCTTCGGATCAGCCACGCCTGAAGGCCGCGCTCGCCTTTCATTCCTCGTCCACCTTGATGTCGGCGCGAAGCTCCTCCGACAAAAGCGTCTGGGCCCCGGTCGTCACCACCCGCGCGTCCTTTGGAATGGCGCCGACAAAGATGTCGCCGTTTTCCGTCTGCCGGTCGGCGGAGACCCCTCGTCGCACGAAGGAATTTGGGCCCATGCGCAGATAGATCCAGGCGCGGCCGCCGAACCAGACCACGGCCGAAACCGGCGCCGCCACGCCTTCGAGCGGCGCGCCGGCGGGCAGACGGGCGACGAGCGTCATGCCCGGGATCAGGCCTGTGTCCGCCGGCGTGACGTAAAAATAGCTCGCCCCCTGGAGGCGCGGGTCGGCTCGCGGCGCAGGCGAAACCAGCGCAAGGGACGTCGGCTTTTCGCCGTCCCTTTGCCAAAGGGCCGTCGCTGGCGGCGCCGACGGCGCTTGTCCGGGCGGCGCGGTCACCTGGACCAGAACATCCTCGCGGTCGAGCAGCCGCGTCAGCAATTGCGCGCGCGCGCTGACGGCCTGGCCGAGCGCCGGCCCCCATGCGAGCTTCGCCGAGGACGCCAGTCCGTCGAGCCGTGTTTGCGCCGCGGCTTGCTTCGTCCGGTCGGCGAGGAATTCGGCCTGGGCCGCCTGAAATTGCGCCGCCGAGACATTGCGCTGATCCCGATAGAGGCTTTGCGCGCGCTCGTAATCGGCCTTCGCCGCGGTCAGCCGCGTTTCGGCGACCTCAAGATCGGCTTTGGCGGCGGCGATGGAATTGGCGAGGTCGGCCAGCGGTTGCGGATCGAGCGCCACTCCATAGGCGGTCACCGCCGGTTGGTAGGTCACGTTCGGCAAAGACGCGGTTTCGATGCCGCTGCGCGCCTGTTCGGCGGCGTCGATGGTGAGGACCGGTTCGCCATCGACCGTTTTCACCCGCAGGGAGGCGGCGATCGGCTTTTCTCCGTTCGCTTCCTTGGCCAGTTCGACCCGTCCGGAGAAATAGCCCCATGACAGCGCGCCAGCGAGCCCGGCGGCGAGCAAGAGCAGGATTGTCGCGCGCGCTCTTGTCATATTCGCCTAGCTTGAGGATGCGGGCGCGCCGCGTGGGTTCCGCTCCGAGGCGGTCGGCGTCGCCGGTCCGAAGAACGGATGTTGCAGGGCGTCCTCGACCGCCCCCAGTGCCCGGCGCTGGCGGACCACGGCGTCGAAGCGCGATTCCTCGGCCATGGCCGTGCCGACCTGCGCCGCGATCAGGGCCGGCCGGTCGATCTGCCCGGCCTTGAAGGATTGCTCCAAGCGTCTTGCGCGATCCGTCTCTCCAGCCGCCAGGACATCCGCCGCGCGCACGACCTTGCCGGCGGCGCGATAGGAAGCGGCGGCGCCATCGGCCGCGGCGACGATCTTTTCCTGCAAGGCGTCAAAGCGCGCCGCGACTTCGCGCCGCCTCGCCTCGGCCTCGGCGATCGGCCCCTGATTCTGGTTGAAGATCGGCAGATCGCTCGCGGGAAGCAGCCTGTACATGTTGCTCCCCGCGTCATAGCCATAGCCGGGACTGACGGTGATATTGGGATATTGGTTGGCGATCTGGAGCTGGAGCGCCGATTCCGCCGCGGCGTAATCGGCCAGCAGGCTTTTGACATCGCTGCGGCCGACCAGCGCCAGGCGCCGCAGGGCGCGGCTGTCGGCGAGAGGCGTTTCCGGCTTTTCGAAGGCGTCGAACGAGAGCGTGACGCCGTCGAGCGCATGCGGCGCAATGCCGATGGCGGCGGCGAGCCGCGCGCGGGCGTCGATGTCCTGCGGTTCGATTTGCTGCGCGGCGAGGCTCGCCTGATTGCGGCTGGCGCGTTCGCGCTCGACGTCGAGGGCCGAAGCCTGACCGGCGACGAGGCGCGCCTCCAGCAGCCCGACGAGTTCATCCTGAAGCGCCAAGCGCGTTTGCAGCAGGCGTCGCCTGCGTTCCGCCGCCCACAGGTCGA
>JAJYCZ010000272.1 GCA_021777915.1 Pseudomonadota bacterium
GGCTGGCGTTCATGACTTCCCATCCTGTTGCAAACTGCCGGTTCTATAGCAGCGAGGATGGCAGAAGGCAATAAACATATATGCAAGTCTTTATATGACACCTGAAAGACCGGCGGGCGCCCCCGCAACAGGCAAAACCGCCTCACCTTGCCGCGCGTTCTTTGATCCCGGCTCATCGCGGCTTCACCCGGCGATCCGCCCTCGCACAATCGGCAACTTCCGGCTCTTTGTGGACTTACCCGATTGCGTCGGCGACCGGCTCGTGTCGACCCATTGAAGACCTTGGGCCGCCACTTCGAAGGACTTTTAATTGACATTAAGCGGTCGCCCATCCCGCCCTTTGTTGCAATCCCGAGGCTCCGATCCGACCAGTTGCCCAACCAAACCGCTCGTCAGCTACCAGATCAATCGACAACTCTCTGGGTGGAACCTTTCTCCACTAATGACACGCGCCTTCGGGGCGCACCTCAATTTCCGCCATAGTTCATTGGCGACCGATCATCCTTTCTGAGAGCTGGTCCCGGTTGTCTGAACAGTTTCCCGCGAACGACGAGGGGAATCTGCCGGGCTTCTCTTTGCTTGGTTTCGTGCGTTGGGCGTGACGCAGGGAGGGCGCCTTCATTAATCGCTTTTTAAAATATACAACTATAAGTTGCGTTATATCAGAAGCTTAGGTGGACTGAAAGGTCCGCGAGGCGTCGATGCGCTTCTCCGGGCGTTTCAAGAAGCGGCTCCGGCACACGGAACTTGGCGCGGCAAAGGCCAGCAGAACGATCGTTCATGCCCCCGAGTTGATTTCCGTACATCCGCATGAGGCGCCGCAAGTGTCTATTCGAAGCGGCAAAATGATTTTTCGATGGCCCCACTCATGCGTAAACATAACGCCCTGAAAGCGAGTCTCAGCTATGCCGCTTTTGGAACGGCGTGGATTTTCTTCTCCGACAAATTGCTGGCGCTCGCGCTCGGCCGCGACGCCTTTATCGTTCTTTCGAGCTACAAGGGTTTCGCCTTTGTCGCCGTCACCGCGGTACTGCTGTTCGTTACCTTGCGTCGCCTGGAAGGGCGCGTCCAAACGCTAAGATACGACGGCGTGGCCTTCGGCCGTTCGGGGAGCTTTCCGGTCGCGGTGCTGCTGTCGTTGGGAATTATTGGCATTGCTACCATTGCCTCACACGAGGTCACGGCGTCGCTCGAACGGCGCACGCTAGACGAGGCGCGCTCCATCGTCAGACTGAAAGCGGACGATCTCGGGCGCTGGCTGGAGGCGAAGGAAGCTGCCGCCGCACTGCTGGCCGCCGATGTCCGGTCAAACCCCGCTCTCGATCAAATCGAATTGCGTGGGCTGAATCGCGACAGTCTCGAAAACCGTTTGCAGCATCAGGCCGCCGGATTCAATTTCGTCGCGGTCGATCTGATCGATTTCTCGGGGCGCTCCCTGCTTTCAAGGCAAGAATCGGCGTCGGCGATCGTCACAGCGGCAAGGACGAGCTTCAGAACCAATAAGCCCGCTTTGGTCGATCTTCACCGCGAACCCGGCGTCGCCGGCCCGCGCTTCGGCTTCACCGTTCCTCTTCGCGGCAGCGCGCAAGACCGCCCGTTGGCGGTCTACGCCGAATTGGCTGCGCGCGACTATCTCTATCCCTTCGTGCGGTTCTGGCCCCGCGACCATGCGAGCGGATCGGGCGTCCTCGCGCGCCGCGAAGGCGACGACGTTCTTTTTCTCAGCGACCTTTCCCATAATGAGGGGGCCGCCATGCGCTTGCGTTTGTCCTATCGGGGTTCCCAGGTTCCGATTGTGCGGTTCATGCGCGGCGAAACCGACGCGGCGCGCGGCGTCGACCCCTTGGGCGTCCGGATATTCGCGGCCGGAGCCAAAGTGCCCGGCACGGATTGGGAACTCACCGCGCGGATTGACGAGGCGGACGTCTTCGCCGAGAAGGCTTGGAATTTGCGGACGATCGGACTGGTCGCCGCGCTCGCCATCGCCGCAGTGTGGGTCTTCGCAGGCTTTTACTGGCAGGGCCAGCAGCTTGCGCGGGCGCGAGCTGAGCAGCGCCTGAATAGCCGGTTCCAGGTTACATTCGAACAAGCCGCCGTCGCCATGATGCATGTCGGGCTCGATGGCGCCATTTTGCGCGCCAACCGACGCGCCTGCGAGATGTTTGGCTATCGCCGGGACGACCTTCTTGGGACAAACAGTATGCTTCTTTGCGCCCCGGCTTATCGGGCGGAAACCGCGGAGTATATGGCCGCCCTGCGATCAGGCGCGATGAAGGAATATCATACCGAGAGACAATGCCTGCGGAAAAACGGAACCGCTTTCGAGGTGGCGGCTTTCGCCAGCGTCGCGCCCGGTGAAAGAGGCGATTCCGATTACTTGATGGTGGTCATCGAGGATATCGGGCAGCGCAAGGCCGTGGAGGACGCCTTGCGCGCCAGCGAGGAGCGCCTGCGTTTCGCCCTGGAGGGCGCGAAGGAAGGGCTCTGGGATTGGCAGGTGGAGACCGATGAGGCCTATTTCGCGCCCGCCTGGAAGGCGATGCT
>JAJYCZ010000273.1 GCA_021777915.1 Pseudomonadota bacterium
GGAGGTCATCGCGACCCTCGACGCGCCGCCGGCCGCCGCCGAGGCCGCCGCGCCGCCGGGCGTGCGCGTCGCCCCGCTCGGGCCGGGCGCGCCGGGATTGCTGCGCTTTCGCGTCTCGCCAATTTGACAGGGAAGGAAAGACGGATGGGACATCCCCAAGGGTTCGACAATGGCCGGCTGACGCGCATCGGCCCAGCGATGCAGAGCTATGTGGATCGCGGAATCTATGCCGGCGTCAGCGTCCTGGTGGCGCGGGGCGGCGAGGTCGCCTATGCCAAAACCTTCGGCCATAGCGACCGCGACACCAAGGCGGCGATGGGCGAGGATGCGATCTTCCGCCTCTATTCGATGACCAAGCCGATCGTCTGCACGGCGCTGATGATTTTGGTCGAGGAGGCGCGCATCCGCCTCTACGATCCCGTCGCCAAATACATCCCCGCCTTCGCCGGCGTGAAGGTGCTCGACGCCAATGGCGAACTCGTCGCGCCGCGCCGGCCGATGATGGTGCGCGACCTGATGACCCACACCAGCGGCCTGACCTATGGCTTCCTGGAGGATTCCCCCATCAGCCGCGATTACGCGCGCGGCAAGCTGTTCGACGCGCGCGCGCCGCTCGCCGAGGCCATCGACGATCTCGCCACTTTCCCGCTCGCCTTCCAGCCGGGCGAACGCTTCCATTACAGCGTCGGCATCGACGTCGCCGCGCGGCTCATCGAGGTCGTCTCGGGCCAAACGCTTGGCCAGTTCCTGCGCGAGCGGCTGCTGGCGCCTTTGAAGATGCACGACACCGATTTCGTCGTGCCGGAGGCCAAGCGCGGCCGGCTCGCGGCGATGTACGGGCGCCCCGACATCACCACGCCCGGCGTCTCCACGCGCACCGCTTTCGAGCAATGGCGCGAGGGCTATAACGCGCCCATCGATGTGTCGCAAACCTATCCCGTCGATGCGCCGGGCTCGTTCGAGCGCGGCGGCCACGGCCTGTTCGGCACGACCGGCGATTATTTCCGGTTCGCCGAGATGCTGGCCAATGGCGGCGCGCTCGACGGCGTGCGCGTCATCGGCCGCAAGACCCTGGAACTCATGCACATGAACCACCTGCCGCCCGCGCTGCTGCCCATCGAGATCGGCGGGATGCCGCTGGCGGGCTACGGCTTCGGGCTCGGTTCGCGCGTGCTGCTCGATGTCGCCGCCTCCGGCGCGCCGGGGTCGGTGGGCGAATATGGCTGGTCAGGCGCGGCCAAGACGCATTTCTGGGTCGATCCCAAGGAGCACATCGTCGCCGTGTTCATGACGCAGTCGATCCTTAGCTTCGATCTGCCGGAACTCGACCTGCGCGCGCTGGTCTATCAGGCGCTGGAATAGAGCCTCTGGCTTCCAAGCCACGCCGCGGATCGTGATCCACGGCGCGGCTTGGCGCGCCGGTTTGACAGGGCGTCGGCGCCGTTCGGTATTTGACCGTGTTCACTTTTGCCTGGCCGCTTTTCAAAGGCTTAAGCTTCAAAAAGCGAACTTCCCCCCCGGGGGGATCCACTTGGCGTGGGGTGGAGCGGATCGTCGTTCAAACAGCGCGGTTGCATTATTCTAGCGGCAGATCCTCGCAACGCGAAGAATAAAGCGTGCCTATCCGGTTAACGCAGACAGCAACTAGCTATAGGCTAGGGGGCGAGCCAGATCGAGACCGCCGGAGTGGCTGGAATCGACCCGAAGCGGGCATCCGCGGGCGGCTCGAAAATCAACACATTTGGAACAGCGGGTTTCGTCCGAAAGTCGGGGAGTTTTGAGAGTACGCGCACGGCGCTTGGGCAATCGCACGGCGTGAGTGAACGGGTAGGGAAGAGGCAGCGCGTCAAAATTCGCTATCTTTCTCCAATAAATAAATCAAAGCTCCCGGGTGGTGGCAAACCCCCGCCCCCAAATTGAATTTGCTTAAACCGTAGTCCAGACTTTAACATCAATGAAATGAATATGGATGCCTCCTTCGCGGGGTTATCGATATCAGAAACTCCTACCATTAGCCCAGTGTCGGCTTCATGAAAAGAATAGTACCCGGGTTGCAATATCACGTTGTATTTAAGCCCCAAAAAAATCTCCTGAAATTCGTGCGCATAATGAACCGCCTCTGAGTTACCGATAGAGGTTATTAGTAGTATAGGTATTTCTTTTTCATGACCCTCAAAGGCAGTCTTGATTGCACGTTTTTCACTATCAGAAAGGTGCCTGTTTTCTTTTCCCTGCCCTTCGGCGGCGAGTCGAATATGATGTTCATCTCGCCAAATTTGAAACGTCGCCCACAGACACGCTAATATAAAGATCACAATTTCTATTCGTCGTCGCGTCGAAGCTTTAATTTGCTTGTCAATTTTCGCGGACGTGTCCGGAAAGAGCCTCTTGAGAACGTTGTCAGCGAAATAAAAAGGCTCGTCGCTATTCCACGTGGGTGACTACATGTTCATAGTGGGGAATTAGCCAGCACATCGCCAGCGATGAGGTAGACGATGGTTTTGAGGTTTCGCTTGGTCCGATAGCCTTTGGCTTTGC
>JAJYCZ010000107.1 GCA_021777915.1 Pseudomonadota bacterium
GCCGGCTCGTGCGCGCGGCGTTTCACCTTCTCGACCACCACCGCCTTGGTGCGGCCATGGGAGAAACTCTGGCGCACCATGCCCTGCTCCACCGGGCGCTTCAGCGACAAGGTCTTGCTCGGGGTCACGGTCAAGGTCTTGTCGCCGCTGTTGCTGGAATCGTTCATATCGTTCATGCGTCCCAAATCGTTCATGCGTCCCAAGAACTTTCGCCCGGCGGCCCGTCTTGCGCCGCCTCGTCTCGACCTGTCGCGCCGGAGGCTTCGCTGTCCTGCCCGAAGGCCTCGTTCGCTGTCAAATCCGCGCCCATTTCGGGGCCACTCTTATCGTCGTCGCCGCGATATAGCGCAAGTCGGCGTGCGGAGGCGAGAAAAACCTTCGCGGCGGGACCGGCGCCAATCGCGACGTGAACCACGTTGCCGCGCCCCAGCGCGGAATCCATCTCGTCGATGGTGAGAATCTCGAATTCCGGCGGCGCTTCCGTTCCGAAGCGGCGGCGCAGAACCTGGCGCAATTTGCGCTTGCCTTCGCCCGAGCCGTCGCGGGCGTGAACCAGGGCGGCGACTTTCCCCGAAGCGATCGCCGCTGCGACCTTGGCGAATCCGGTCACGACCAGCCCCGCCTTGTTGGCCAGCGCAAGTCCCTGGGCGGCGTCGCGCGCCAGAAGCGTTTCGATCAGATCGGGCAGATCGGGGGAGGCGACGGCCTTTTCGCGCAGGCCGCGCGAAAAAAGCTGTTTTTTCACCGCCTGCGCCACCAGGATCTTCGAAAGCCCGACCCAGACGCCGCGTCCCGGCAATTTGCGCTTGAGGTCCGGGACCACCGCGTGATCGGGCCCGAGAACGAAACGGATCAGCTTTTCAGGCGCGGCGGTCGTCCGGGTGACAATGCAGCTGCGCTCCGGCCCCGCCCCCGCATGGGGGGCGGCCGGTTCGCGCCGATCCTGTCCCGTCTCCAACGCCAAATCCAACCTGCCTTTCGTTCCGACCGCGCATCAAGCGGTCTCGCCGCCTTCTTCCGCCTCGCCGTCTTCGCCTTCGGCGCGGGCGGCGAGATCGGCTTCATCGACCCAGCCCATTTTCACGCGGGCGCGCATGACGATGGCCTCGGCCTCGCCGCGACTGACGTCGAGACCCTCGAAAAAGCCCGGCGTGCGCACGGTTTCGCCGTTCTTCTTTTCGGTCCAGCCGACAAGATCGTCGGTGGCGCAGCCGGCGAGATCGTCGATGGTCTTCACCTCGTTCTCGCCGAGCTTCACCATCATCGCGGTGGTGACCCCCTCGATCTCGCGCAATTCGTCGGCGACGCCGAGCTCCTTGCGGCGCTCGTCCTGTTCGGCCTCGATCCGCGCCAGATAATCGCGGGCGCGGTTCTGGATTTCCGCCGCCGTGTCGGCGTCGAAGCCTTCGATCGCCTCGACTTCGGAAGCGTCGACATAGGCCAGTTCCTCCACCGAGCGGAAGCCTTCGGAGGCCAGCAACTGGCCGACCACCTCATCGACGTCGAGCGCCTGCATGAAGGCCTGGGTGCGTTCGACGAATTCCTTCTGACGGCGCTCGGATTCCTCGGCCTCGGTCAGAATGTCGATATCCCAGCCGGTGAGCTGCGAGGCGAGGCGCACGTTCTGGCCGCGACGGCCGATGGCCAGCGACAGCTGGTCGTCCGGCACCACCACTTCGATGCGCGAGGAATCTTCATCCAGCACCACCTTGACCACTTCCGCCGGCTGAAGCGCGTTGACGATGAAGGTCGCGGCGTCGATCGACCAGGGAATGATGTCGATCTTCTCGCCCTGAAGCTCGTTGACCACCGCCTGAACACGCGAGCCGCGCATGCCGACGCAGGCGCCGACCGGATCGATCGAGGAATCGCGCGAGGTCACCGCGATTTTCGCGCGCGAACCCGGATCGCGCGCGACCGACTTCACCTCGATCACGCCGTCGTAGATTTCCGGCACTTCCTGCTGGAACAATTTGGCCATGAACTGCGGATGGGTGCGCGACAGGAAAATCTGCGGCCCGCGCTGCTCGCGGCGCACGTCGTAGACATAGGCGCGCACGCGGTCGCCGGGGCGGAACAATTCGCGCGGGATCATTTCGTCGCGGCGAATGATCGCCTCGGCGCGGCCGAGATCGACGATCACATTGCCATATTCGACGCGCTTGACCACGCCGTTGATGATGTCGCCGATGCGGTCCTTGTATTCCTCGTACTGGCGGTCGCGCTCGGCCTCGCGCACCTTCTGCACGATGACCTGCTTGGCCGACTGCGCGGCGATGCGGCCGAAATCGAGCGGCGGCAGCTTGTCGGCGATCCAGTCGCCGACCTCGGCGGCGGGATGGAGCTTGCGGGCGTCGGCGAGCGAAATCTGGGTGGCCTCGTTCTCGACCTGATCGACCACCAGCATCAGCCGCGAATAACGGGTCTCGCCGGTGCGCGGATCGATCTCGACGCGGATTTCCGTCTCCTGCCCGTAACGCGAACGCGCGGCTTTCGCCATCGCGTCTTCCATCGAGGCGAGCACGATCGAGCGGTCGATCGACTTGTCGCGGGCGACGGCGTCGGCGATCTGCAAAAGCTCCAACCGGTTGGCGCTGACGGCCATGGGTATTCTCCTGAATGATTACTTGTTGCCGGGACGGCGTGACGCGCCGCCGCCTTTCTTGAACTGGGCCCGCACGCCGGCCGGCAATACGGGTTTGGCTTTCGGCGCCTTTGCCGGACCCTGCCGCGCGGGCGCCGTTTCCCGCGATTCGCCGTCCTCGCCGCCCTCGCCCCGCGCAAGCGCTTTGGCCGCGCGAAGAGATTCGCGAATCAGCGACTCGGTCAGCATCAGCTTGGCCTCGTCGAGGTCGCGCAGCGCGAGTTTCGGCGTCTTCTCCTCGTCGGGACCGGCGTCGGCGCGCTCAAGGGTCACGACGCACGCGCGGCCCTCGCCCTCGACGGCGCGGATGATCCCGCGAAAACGCTTGCGCCCGCTGGCGTGGGGGAAGGCAAGCTCGATTCTCGCTTCCTTGCCGAGCGCGCGGGAAAAATCGGAGGCGCGAACCAGCGGGCGGTCGAGCCCCGGCGAGGAAATTTCCAGCCGATAGGCTTGACGGATCGGGTCCTCGACATCGATGACCGGCGACAAGGCGTCGTGGATTTCCTCGCATTCGTCGATGGTCAGCGACCCGTCCGGCCGTTCGGCCATGATCTGAACGATCGCGCCCTGCCCGGTCATGATCTTCACCCGCACGAGACGAAAGCCCATCGAACTCAGCACGCGCTCGGAAATCGCGGCGATCCGCGCGGCCACGCCGGTTTCCGCGACGAAACGCGGCTCATTCAGCGGAGCGTCCGCATTTTGGAGCGGCGCGTCGAAGGTCTCGCCCATTTCGGTTTCTGCCTGCGCCGTTGCGTTCAATGTCCGTCCGTTCGGTCCCGGGTAAAACAAAAAAGAGCGGGTCCCGCCAGGGCCCCACTCCCGCTCAAGCCCTCGCGGGCCATGACGAAGATGTTGACTGGTCGCTGTATAATCGAAAGCCGGCTTCGGCGCAAGGATTTGCTTTGCGACCTACGAAGGATTTACTTCTCGCCCTATATTGTCGCCCAGGGCGCGACACGCGGCGCAAAAGCCCCTCGCCCACGATGATGTTCGCCGGCGGCGGCGATTCCTTCAACCTGGTGAAAAAATGGACCAGAATTTCATTTTTCGATCCGGAAGCACGATGCGCGGCGCATGCGCGGCGATTTTCCTCGGCCTGGCGTTCGCCGCGACGCCCGTCGCCTGCGAAGCCAGGGTCGAAATCACCATCGACCTGTCCGCGCAAACCATGAATGTGGAGTCCGCGGAGGGCTCCTATTCCTGGCCGATTTCCACGGCGCGCGCCGGCTATTTCACGCCGACCGGCCATTTCGGCGTCGAGGGCATGCAGCGCATGCATTATTCGAAAAAATACGACAATTCGCCGATGCCGCATTCGATCTTCTTCGACGGCGGCTTCGCCATTCACGGGACATATGAGACGAGGTGGCTGGGTCATCCGGCCTCGCATGGCTGCGTGCGCCTTTCGCCCGCCAACGCGGCCACGCTCTATCATATGGTTCAGGACGAAGGCGCCAGCATCACCATTGTCGGCGAACCGCCGATCGCTTCGGGCTGGGGCGACGCGCGGACGCGCCCGGCGCGCCGCCGCCACGGCGGGCGCGTCCGCGAAAGCGACGAAAATCCGGTGATGCGGGTGTTCGGCGTGATCTTTTCACGCTGAGCCCTTCTTCGGCTCAATCTTCCTCCACCACGCCGGTTGGCAGGCCGTCGAAGCTCAGCGCGTTCTTCTCGCGCCAATAGGCGCGGATTCCGTCGTCGCCCTTCTTCTCCGCCCATTTGGCCAAGGTGTCGCGCTGGCCGGCGAAATCCATCAAAGGCACGCCATAGCCGCAGGAGGTGATGATCTCGTTCACCGCAACGTCGACGATCTGCCTCCGGCCGGGCAGATCGGAAAAATGCTTCGCCAATTCGCCGAAACCCGGCCGCCCCGCGCCGATCGACCGGCCGGCGCCATAGAGCCGCAATATGGTCGGCGGGCCGGAAAAGGCGCAGAACATCAGGGTGATGCGGTCGTCGAGACGCAGATGGGCGGCGGTTTCGTTGCCGCTGCCGGTGAGATTGAGAAAGGCGACGCGCCGCGGCCCGAGCACGGCCAAGGTCCCGTCGAGGCCCTTCGGGCTGAGATTGACCCGACCTTTCGGACCGGCGGTGGCGATGAAGAAGATCGGTTGTTGGGCAATGAAAGCGCGCAACCGGTCGTCGATTTCCTCATGCCTTTTGGCCATGGCCCGCCCTCGATCCAGAAGCCCGTCCCGCGCCAGCGGCCGGGTGATGCTCCGGACTCCCCGCGCATATCGCCGGGAAGTCGCTCCCATTTCCGGAAAAGAATAATCCAAAGCCAGAAAAAGCGGCAGTGCATTGGAGCACAGGCGCGCGACACCGTCCCGCCGCCATTAAGCCGCTGTTGGATCACCATCGCTCCGGAGCGGGTTCGCCTGGCCTGATCGTGTCATTTCATTCGCCCTGGAATCCATGGCGGCGGAGTTCGACGGCGTTGAGTTCTTCGTCGGACGCATTGACGCCCGCGGGAGAGAGGTCGCGGTCAAGTTCGCAGCGTACGGTCAGGCCCGCTTTTGTCGTCCTTGAGCTTTTGTCATCCTTGAGGCTTTGCCGTCCTGGCGGCGATCAATTGCATGATCACCCGATGGCTGACGAGCGGCTTGCCGCGCCGATTTCCGGTGATCAGCGCCATCCATCGCCAGCAGCCGAGCGTCTGATTTTCACCGCTAGAACAGGCTCAACTGGCGCTCGCCGCGTTCCGGCGGCGTGAACAGATCGGTTCGCAGCCGGATTTTCGCCTTGCCGAAACCGAGCCTTTCGCTCGCCAGCTGAAAACGCCGGCCGATCATCCAGGCATAGGGGCCGGTCCCGGTCATGCGCTTGCCCCAGGCGGAATCGTAGAGCTTACCCTCGCGGGTCGAGCGCAGCAGCGCCAGGACCTTGCGATATTTGTCGGGAAAATGTTCGAGCAGCCAGTTGGCGAACAAATCCCGCGTCTCCAGCGGCAGGCGCAGCAGGATATAGCCGGCCTCGCGGGCGCCATGGGCGTGAGCGCGAGCGAGAATGGCCTCGATCTCATGGTCGGTGACGCCGGGGATGACGGGCGCGACCATCACCGCCGTCGGCACGCCGGCCTGCGAAAGTTTCTCGATCGCCTCCAGCCGCCGCGAAGGCGTCGCCGCGCGCGGCTCCATCGCCCTCGCCAGATCGCGGTCGAGCGTCGTCACCGAAAGCGCGACCTTGACCAGGCCTTTTTCGGCCATTGGCGCCAGCAGGTCGAGGTCGCGCAGAACCAGGGCCGATTTGGTGACGATGGCCACGGGGTGGCTGGTCTCGGACAGAACTTCGAGAATCCCGCGCATCACCCGATGCTCGCGCTCGATCGGCTGGTAGGGATCGGTATTGGTCCCGATCGCCAGAATTTTCGGCTGGTAGCCGGGCGCCGAAAATTCGCGGCGCAGGGCCTCCGCCGCGCCGTCCTTGACGAACAGCCGGCTCTCGAAGTCGAGCCCCGGCGAGAGACCGAGATAAGCGTGGCTCGGGCGCGCGAAGCAATAGACGCAGCCATGCTCGCAGCCGCGATAGGGATTGATCGAGCGCTCGAAGGCGATGTCGGGCGACTCGTTGCGGGCGATCAGCGTCCGCGGCTTTTCATGGATGATTTCGGTTCGGAACGGAGGAAGGTCGTCCAGAATTCTCCAGCCGTCGTCGAGATCGAGCCGCTGATGGGTCTCGAAACGGCCTGAGGGATTGATGTTGGCGGCCCGGCCGCGCCGGCGCTCGGGCGCGACGGCGCCCGAGGCTGCACACGGAGCGGAATGCGAGGCCAGGGAAGCCATCGGCGCGCCTCAGAACAAATCGGGTACACGAACAATTAGCGAACATTAACCTTTTGTCAAGCTGCTTGCCAAGGCGCGGAAATGGATTAAAGCCTCCGCCATGGTCACAGCCATCATCCTTTCCCCTTCCCTCGCCGCGCCCTCCGAGCGCGCGCCGGAAGCCGTGGCGCGCAGCCTCGCGAGCCTGGTGCGCGCCTCCGTGGAGGGGATCGTCCGCGACGCGCTGATCGTCGGGCCCGCCGGGGACAAGCTGGCGGACATCGCCGACCATGCCGGCTGCGCTCATGTCGAGGCGGCAAACGTCAAGGAAGGCCTGGCGCGCGCCCTCGCCCAGGCTCGCAGCGAAGTGGTTTTCGTCCTCGAAGGCGGCTATGCGCCACTGACAGGCTTCGTCGAGGAAGCCAGCGACCTGCTGCGCGCCGGCGATTTTCGCGGCGCGGCGCTGCGCCGCGCGCCCGACACAATGATGACACGGCTCGCGCCGTCCTTGGCGCCGGCGGTCGGCGCCTTCGCGCCGCGCGCGGCCGTCCGCGACGCCGCCCCGCGCGATCTCGCGGACCTCGTCCGGCGTCTCAGGATTCGCCGAACGCTCACTATTCGCGCGCAGAAGGTCGTGTAACCGTCGCGAAAAGCCGCCAGACCGAAAATCGCGGCGGCGCGGCTATCTTCGCCCCGCCCGATCGTCTAAGATTGCGCTCGGCAAACCAATGAAATCGATGTTTATCGTTGCGTTCAAGCAAAGGAGCCTGCATGGCGTCCGCGTCGACCCGCGAAAATTCTGGCCGCGTCTTCAACGTCGTGCTGATCAAGCCTACCCATTACGACGACCAGGGCTATCCGATCCAATGGCTTCGCTCCGCCATCCCGTCCAATACGCTCGCCTGCATGTATGGACTCGCGCAAGACGCCGCGCGGCGGCAAATCCTCGGCTCCGACGTCGAGCTGCGCCTCCACACCTTTGACGAGACGAACACGCGCATCCGTCCGAAGGACATCGCCGCGATGGTGCGCGAGGCCGGCGGCGACGGCGTCGTCTGCCTGGTCGGCGTGCAGTCGAACCAGTTTCCCCGCGCCCTCGATCTCGCGCGCATGTTCCGCGCCGAGGGTCTCCAGGTGGGCATCGGCGGCTTCCATGTGTCGGGCTGCCTCGCCATGCTTCCCGAACTGCCGCCGGAAATCCGCGAGGCGCAGGCGCTGGGAATTTCCCTTTTCGCCGGCGAATCCGAAAACCACCGCTTCGACGGCTTCCTGCGGGACGCTTTCGAACACAAGCTCCAGCCGCTCTACAACTATCTCGACGACCTGCCGGGCCTCGAAGGCGAGCCCTTGCCGATCCTGCCGCGCGCCCGCGTGAGCCGGACCATGGGCAAATTGTCGAGCCTCGATTTCGGGCGCGGCTGTCCCTATCAATGTTCTTTTTGCACGATCATCAATGTGCAGGGCAGAAAAAGCCGCTTCCGCAACGCCGACGATCTCGAACGCATCCTGCGCGAAAACCAGGCGCAGGGCGTGACCCGCTTCTTCATCACCGATGACAATTTCGCCCGCAACGCGCAGTGGGAGCAGCTTTTCGACCGCATCATCAAGCTGCGCGAAGAGCAAGGCATGTTCTTCGGCTTCACCATCCAGGTCGATACGCTCTGCCACAAGATCCCGAATTTCATCGAGAAGGCGACGCGCGCCGGGGCCAACCGGGTCTTCATCGGGCTGGAGAACATCAACCCCGACAATCTGATCGAAGCGAAAAAACGCCAGAACAAGATCACCGAATATCGCGTCATGCTGCAGAAATGGCGCGATCACGGCGCCCATACCGCCGCCGGCTACATTCTGGGCTTTCCCGCCGACACCAGGGAAAGCATTCTGCGCGATGTCGAGATCATCAAGCGCGAACTGCCGCTCGACATTCTCGAATTCTTCTTCCTCACCCCCCTGCCCGGCTCCGAGGACCACCAGCGCCAGCTCGCCAAGGGCGTGTGGATGGACCCCGACCTCAACAAATACGATCTCAACCATCGCGTCACCCATCATTCGAAAATGTCGGACGCCGAATGGGAGGACGCCTATCGTTCCGCCTGGGCGGCCTATTACACCGACGACCATGTGAAGACGGTGATGCGGCGCTCGGCCGTCCACGGCCTGCGCTCGATGAAATCGCTGAAGTCCAAGCTGCTGATGTTCCACCTCATGATCAAATACGAGGGCGTCCATCCGCTGGAAGGCGGCGCCCTGCGGCTGAAATTCAGAAAAGACCGCCGCCCCGGCATGAAGCTGGAGAATCCTTTTGTTTTCTACCCGCGTTATGCGTTCAAGACGCTGCGCAACGCGCTCGGCTATTGGCTGACCATCCGCAAATTCGACCGGTTCATGAAGGAAGCGATCGAGGCGCCGGATCGCGAGGCCTATACCGACATCGCCGTCGCGCCGCAGCGCGCCGAGGATTTCGAGGACATGGCGCTCTACCACGCTACCACCGGCGGCGAAGCCGCGCTGGCGCGCAAAAAGCGCGACGAGACCATCCGCAAGGGCGCGCATAAACCGGCGGATGTGACCGCGTCGGCGGCGGAGTGACCGATCTGCGCGATCCGGCGCTCGACGCGCGGAGAGTGCGCGAGGCGTTGCGCCTCGCTCCCCATCCCGAAGGCGGCGCGTTTCGCGAAATCTGGCGCGACGCGCCGCAAGGCGGCGGACGCGGCGCCGCCACCAGCATTTTCTTCCTGCTGGAGGCCGGCGAGCGGTCGCACTGGCATCGCGTGGACGCCGCCGAATTGTGGATCTGGCAGGCGGGCGCGCCGCTGCTTTTGGAAATCGGCGGCGACCTATTTCCCTCGTCATTGCGAGCGGAGCGAAGCAATCCACCTGGCGAGCGAACAGCGGCGTGGATTGCTTCGTCGCCTTCGGCTCCTCGCAATGACGTTGAGAAAATCCGAACCATCCGCCTCGGGCCGAACCTTGCCGCCGGCGAAACGCTTCAGGGCGTCGTTCCCGCCGGCGCATGGCAGGCGGCAAAAAGTCTCGGCGCCTGGACGCTGGTTTCCTGCGTCGTGGCGCCGGCCTTCCAATTTTCAGGCTTCGAACTGGCGGCGCCAGGCTGGGCGCCAGGCATACAGACCGAGCAAGACGAATAAAGCGGGCTGTCAGTGTAACCCTTCAACAATAACTTATTCTATAACGGTGTTCGTTTAGAGGTGGCAGATGCAGGGGATTGTTTCTGCGGCACGCTCCCTGCCCGAGCGCGCGCCCCTATAATTTCGAGTATAACATTCCACCTGACTGCTCCATCAAAAGCATTCATAAATTCGGTTACGTCTGAATAGTGAGTCAGTTGTTTCTCTGCGTCTTCCAACCGACCTCTATCCTCTAAACATGAAGCGAAAACGGCATCGACAACGACATTCGCAGATTCAGTTGACGCTAGCGCTAACATCTGGGCGTGTCCTCGCAGACACGTGGCGTAGGATATTCCCGCGCTATGTTCCCTCTCCTTTTCCGCTGCGATGCGTGGCGCGTCGAGTTCAGCCTGCCGGCGTCTCGCAGAATCCTCCTTAGCGGCATGCTCCGTTCGCTTATCGGCGGCAATTTGCTCCACAATGCGACCAACCAAGCGAACATCATCCGCTGACGCGGATTGCCTTCTGCCCGCGCCACAGGTAGCAAGAACCTGATTAACGATTTCAGTATGGTATCCGTAAAGCGATAATGCCTCGCCTTGTTTCGCAATGGTTCGGGCAAACGCGAGCTTCGCTTCCTTCTTTACGCAAAGCCTGAAGGGGGCATCTTGATCAGCAGCAAATGCCTCGCCAAACACAAAAAAACAAAAAACTAGCGAAAAATATATGCGCATCGTCACCACCGCCGCCACCCAGAAGGGCGAAGCTTACACACCGCTTTTGAGCACGTCGAGTTGTCAAGGGTTTTGGGTTCCGGGCAATTCTGGTTCCGGGTTCCACTCACCGGAGCCCCGAAGCGCCAAGTCAGCGCAACGTTGGGCTAGCGCGGGATCTTTGGCCAATTCTTCAAAACAGGCCGCGTGCTTCAAGACCTTCAGCAGGCCATCGGCGTCCGATAGCATCGCCGCATCGTTTAGATAAAATCGCTTACTCAAGACTTTCTCGTGAATGATGCAGACCAGCTCTTGCAAATCGCGCCAAAACCCACTCCATTCGTATTCCGTTGCGCCGCCGAGAGGAACACCCGCAAGAATAGCATCTCGGTCCGCATGCGAAATTAGTTTGTTTCGCGCCGGCAGCAGCTTCTTACGGAAATCCTGTAACCGTGCTTCGAGCACGTCGAGCTGAGCTTTGAGTGCGGGGTAAACGCCAAAATCGTATTTTGTCAGGAGAAATGTGATCGTGTGATTGTCATTGCCGCGACAGTCTTGCGCGGGATCAGTAATCTTACACACCTGCAAGATCGTATATTCGATAAACATTCGGCTCAGGTCGCTGAAGAACACGCCCGCCGCCCGTGACATCCTAGCCCTGTCCTCAAGTGCGCTTTGCTCGAAAAGGGTTCTGCCATGAAGATAGATCGATCGCACAAAGACACAGTTGTCGGCAAAAATCGCAACGTCCTCGGTTGGGGCTGTCTCCTGCAGGATATTGAGGTTGAGAATCGGTGGGGTATTTGTCATGTTGAGCTTATATCATACTTGGGTTCCGGCGACAGGTTCCGATGACAGTGCATTTACTGGCGCGGAACGCGGCCTCCGATTGGCTTCGCAGGTGGCCCGTCTCGCCCGTGCCGTCTTTCGTGGCGTTTGCTCCATGACATGGCAATGGCGTGGCGCGGAGGTTTTTCGGCGATGAGGATCATGCGTTTTCTCGTCGCCCGCTCAATTCGCCTGCGAAAAAGTATTGCAGTCCGCGACCTTGCCAGACTTCAGCCCGCGCTCCAGCCATTGCACGCGCTGAGCCGACGAGCCGTGGGTGAAGGAATCCGGCACGGCGTAGCCCTGCGCCGATTTCTGCAAACGGTCGTCGCCGATGGCCTGGGCGGTGGCGATCGCCTTTTCGACATCGCCCTGCTCGATCACCTGCCATTTCTCGTTGGCGTTGGCCGCCCAGACGCCGGCAAAACAGTCCGCCTGCAATTCGATGCGCACCGAAATCGCATTGGCCCTGGCGCCGCCGGCGGCCCTTTGCGCGGCCTGGGCCTTGGGCAGGATGCCGAGCAGGTCCTGGATATGGTGGCCCATCTCATGCGAGATCACATAGGCGTAAGCAAAATCGCCGCCGCCGCCAAATTTGTTCTTCATGTCGCGAAAGAACGACGTGTCGAGATAGATTTTCCTGTCGAGCGGGCAATAGAACGGGCCCATCGCCGCGCGCGCCGCGCCGCAGGCCGAGCGGGTCGCGCCGTTGAACAGAACGACGGGCGCCGGCCGGAACTGCACGCCGGTCTGGGCCGGCAGCACGTCCTTCCAGACATCCTCGTTCTCGGCGAGGATGGCGGCGACGAAGCGGCCGACCTGATCCTTCGGCGCGCCCATCGGGCGGCTCGGGGCCGAAACCTGCTGCTGTGAGCGGTGGCTCATCTGGCTGACCATTTCGGCGCCGCCGATCAGCACGCGCGGGTCGATGCCGAAGGCGTAGCCGAGCAGGCCGAGGACGATCATCGCGCCAAGGCCGAGCTGGCCCGACGAGCCGCCGCCCGCCATCATCGGCCCGTCGCCGCGACGGTCCTCGATATTGTCGGACTGACGAAAATCTTCCCATCTCATCGCTCATGGCCTCCGCGAAAAAGC
>JAJYCZ010000108.1 GCA_021777915.1 Pseudomonadota bacterium
AACCTGATCCTTGGCCTGGCGGACGACGGTCATGCCGCGTCCGCCGGATTTCAATTGCACGACCTCGCCGGGTTTGAAGTCCATGGCATTCCTCTTTGCTTCGGGCAGGGGAGGGGCGCGCCGACTCCGGCCGCCCTCACGGCCATTTCACAATGGGCGGCATGGATGACAAAATCGAGTCGATATTGCCGCCGGTTTTCAGGCCGAAGATCGTCCCTCGGTCATAGAGCAGGTTGAATTCGACATAGCGGCTGCGCCGCACCAATTGCTCCTCGCGCTGGGCGTCGGTCCAACGCTTAGCCATATTGGCCTCGACCAGCCGCGGATAGACGCCGAGAAAGGCCTCGCCGACCGCGCGGGTAAAAGCGAAGGCCGGCTCGAAGGCGTCGCCGCCGGCTTCGAGATGATCATAGAAAATGCCGCCGATCCCGCGCGGCTCGTTGCGGTGCTTGAGGAAGAAATAATCGTCGCACCAGGCCTTGAGGCGCGGATAATCGGCGACGGCGTGGCCCGCGCAGGCCTTTTCCATCGCGGCGTGGAAGGCGATCGAATCGGGATCGTCCTGGCTGCGCCGGGCGTCGAGCACCGGCGTGAGGTCGGCCCCGCCGCCGAACCAGGCGCGCGAGGTGACCACCATCCGCGTGTTCATGTGGACAGCCGGGATATTCGGGCTCCAGGGATGGGCGATGAGGGAAATCCCTCCCGCCCAGAAGCGCGCGTCGGTCTCGGCGCCGGGAATCTGCCGGGCGAATTCAGGCGCGAAAGTCCCGTGGACGGCGGAACAATGGACGCCGGCCTTTTCGAACAGCCGGCCCTTGAGCAGGCCCATCCGGCCGCCGCCGCCGGGCGCGCCGTCGTGGTTGGTTCTCTCCCACGGCGTCAGGGCGAAGCGGCCCGGCTCCGCGCCGGGCTCGGCGAAAGCGGCGTCCTCGCGCCGCTCCAGAGCCTCGAAAGCCGCGACGATCCGCTCCTGGAGCGAATCGAACCATTCCACCGCCGCGCGCTTGCGCACGTCCAGAATCGTGTCGTGCAAGGGTTCCGTCACGAAAACTCTCCTTCAACCCCCCGTTCGGCGAATCCGCCGGTCTGGCGCAAAGCTTCCCCCAAAACCAGGGCCGCCGCCACCGCGACATTGAGTGAACGCATTTTTGGCCGCATCGGGATGCGCAGGGCCGCATCCGCCGCCCCGTGGACCTCCTCCGGGACGCCCGCGGATTCGCGCCCGACCATGATGACGTCGCCGGGGCGAAAGGCGAAATCGAGATAGGAGGTCGCGCCGCGGGTCGAGAGCAGGACCAGCCTGCGGCGACTTGTCGCACGCCATAGGTCGAATGCGCGCCATGAGGCGTGGCGCGCCAGCCGGACATGGTCGAGATAGTCGAGCCCGGCGCGGCGGAAATGGCGGTCGGAGGTCGGAAAGGCGGCCGGTTCGATCAAGGCGGCGTCCACGCCGAGGCAGGCGCACAGGCGCAGCATGGTTCCGGCGTTTTGCGGGATTTCCGGCTGAAAGAGGGCGAGACAGAGCGGGTCGTCGGGCGAGGGCATGTCACTCGTTGGCGCGGCGGCGGCGCGGCGAAACCGGCCTTGGGGACGAAAGCGGCCGTGAAGCCGCAAAACGAGGATCCCGGCCGCGGCGAACGGTTCGGGGCGGGACGGCGCGGTTCGATCCCGCGCGGCCGAACCGGCGAATTGGCCGCGCATTCCCGGACTTTAACCATGATCTGGTCTATGGACAACAGGACGGAAAGGCGCCAAAAACGCGCCTGCATATCCGGGTCCGTATTCCGCCACATTGCGCCGCGCGCTCCTCACGCCCGGCGTGAGGGGCGGTCCCGGTGGGAAATTCATCGCCGCGCGCCCGACGATCCGTTCGCCGGCGCGCGAAACTCAAGGGTTTTGACCTTCTTCGCGGAGCGCAAGTCCGCTCAAGGGAGGCCAAGCCGCCAACGCACGGGGAAAGAACTTGGCCAGCGCATCGACGGTCGAACCGACACGCAGAGACTTTCTTTTCATCGCCACGGGCGCGATGGCCGCCGTGGGCGCGGCCGCCGTGGTGTGGCCGCTGATCAACCAGATGAGCCCCGACGCCTCGACCCTGGCGATGGCCTCCACCGAGGTGGACATCGGCTCGATCCCGGTCGGCCAGATCGTCACCATCAAATGGCGCGGCAAGCCGGTGTTCATCAGCCACCGCAGCCCCAAGGAGATCGAAGAGGCGCAGAACGTCGATCTCGCGACCCTGAAAGACCCGCAGCCCGATTCGGCGCGCGTGAAAAAGCCGGAATGGCTGATCGTCATCGGCGTCTGCACCCATCTCGGCTGCATTCCGCTCGGCCACCAGGGCGAATACAATGGCTGGTTCTGCCCGTGCCACGGCTCGGTTTACGACACCTCCGGACGCATCCGCAAAGGTCCGGCGCCGCTCAATCTCGTGGTTCCGGAATATAGCTTCCTGACCGACACCAAGGTCAAAATCGGCTGATCCCGGCCCCGCCGAACCCTTCCGCCCGTCCCAACGAATTTGCAAAGAGATCCCCGATGCACGGACACTCAACTTTTGAGCCGAAGAACGGCTTCGTGAAATGGCTTGAGGCGCGCCTGCCGATTTTGAGCTTCTCGCACGAATCCTTCGTCGCCTATCCGACCCCGAAGAACCTCAATTACTGGTGGACCTTCGGCGCGATCCTCTCCTTCATGCTGGTCGCGCAGATCGTCACCGGCGTGGTTCTGGCGATGCATTACACGGCCGAATCGACGATGGCCTTCGATGCGGTCGAAAAGATCATGCGCGACGTGAACTGGGGCTGGATGCTGCGCTACGCCCATTCCAACGGCGCGTCCATGTTCTTCTTCGCCGTCTATATCCACATGTTCCGCGGCATCTACTATGGCTCCTACAAGGCGCCGCGCGAGGTCCTGTGGATCCTCGGCGTGATCATCTTCCTGCTGATGATGGCCACCGGATTCATGGGCTATGTGCTGCCCTGGGGCCAGATGTCCTTCTGGGGCGCGACCGTCATCACCAATCTGTTCTCGGCGATCCCCTTCGTCGGCGACCAGATCACGGTCTGGCTGTGGGGCGGCTATTCGGTCGGCAATCCGACGCTCAACCGCTTCTACGCGCTGCACTATCTGCTGCCCTTCGTGATCGCGGCGGTGGTCGGGCTGCATGTCTGGGCGCTTCATGTCGTCGGCCAAGGCAATCCCGACGGCGTCGAAATCAAGGACATCAAGAAGGACAGCGTGCCCTTCACGCCCCACGCGACGATGAAGGATGCGTTCGGCATCGCGGTGTTCCTGCTGATCTTTGCCTGGCTGATCTTCTTCGTGCCGAACTATCTCGGCGACGCCGACAACTATATCCCCGCCAACCCGATGAAGACCCCGGCGCATATCGTTCCGGAATGGTACTTCCTGCCGTTCTACGCGATCCTGCGCTCGATCCCGAACAAGCTCGCGGGCGTCATCGCCATGTTCGCGGCGATCGCCTTGCTGGCCTTCCTGCCCTGGCTTGACACGTCCAAGGTCCGCTCGGGCAAATATCGCCCGCTCTTCAAGATCTTCTTCTGGATCTTCGCGGCGACCTCCATCGGCCTGGGCTATCTCGGCGCCATGCCTCCGGAAGGCGGTTATGTCCTGGCCGCGCGCATCCTGGGGGTGATGTATTTCGCCTTCTTCCTGGTCATTCTGCCGGTGCTTGGCCTCGTCGAAAAGACCAAGCCGGTTCCCGCAACCATCGCCGACGCGGTTCTCGCCAAGCACTGAACGGCAGATTTCGAGGAACTCCAACAATGGCTTTCATGAAAAAGTTCGGACTCGCCGCGGCGGCCGTGATCGGGCTCGTCGCCGTCTCCACCCCCAGCCTGCGCGCCGCGGAAGGCGCGGAGGAGCCGCAGCCGGCCCGCCAGAACTGGACCTTCGCCGGCGTGTTCGGCACGTTCGACAAGGCCCAGCTGAAGCGCGGTTTCCAGGTCTACAAGGAAGTCTGCGCCAGTTGCCACGAGCTGCGCATCCCGATGCGCACGCTCGCGCAGCCGGGTGGCCCCGGATTCACCGAGGACGAGGTCAAGGCGCTCGCCGCGACCTATACCGTCCACGACGGGCCGAACATGCAGGGCGAAATGTTCGACCGGCCCGGCCGTCCGGCGGATTATTTCCCGGCGCCGTTCCCGAATCCGGAAGCCGCGGCGGCCGCGCTCGGCGCCGCGCCGCCGGACATGTCGCTGCTCGGCAAGTCGATCAAATATGAGCGTGGCTTCCCGAAATTCGTGTTCGACCCGCTGCCGATCCCGGTCATCGGGACCTATCAGGAAGTCGGCCCGGATCTGATCTACGCCGTCCTCAATGGCTACACCCATGACGACGACCCGAACTGGAACCTCTATTTCCCGGGTCACAAGATCGCCATGCCCAAGCCTCTGACCGACGGTCAGGTCCAGTACAAGGACGGCTCGCCGGCCACCGTTCAGCAATATTCCAAGGACGTCGCGGCCTTCCTCTTCTGGGCGGCCGAGCCGAATATGGAATATCGCAAGGAGATCGGGCGCCGTGTGCTGGTCTTCCTGATGGTCTTCGCGGTTTTGCTCTATTTCACCAAGAAGAGGATCTGGGCCGACGTCGCCCACTGATCTTCTCGCCGCGCGAAATGCAGGAGAGGCCCCCGCGCGGGGCCTCTTTTTTGGGCCCAGCCGTTCAACGGCGCTCGATCTCCGCGCCGCCGTGGGCCGCCCGTCCGCCCTTGCGGCCAGCGGTCTTGGCGAGATCCTTGTCTCGGGCGAAGCTGCGATTGGCGGGACTTACGCTCCGCCCGCCCTTGCGCCCGGCCTCCGCCGCCAGTTCCGCGTTCTGCGAAAAGCTTCTCTTCTCGCGCGGCACGCTCTCGCCGCCCTTTCGCGCTATGGCGCGCTGCTTCTCGGGATCCATCGAGGCGAAGCCCCGAGCCTTCTTGATCGTTTCCATGTCATGGACCTCATCGGCGCGATCCGGACGCGCTCAAAGCCAATATAGGGTCCAAACGCGCCAGGCCGGCGTTCGGTCGCGCATTTCGCGATCACGAAATGGTGAGGCCCGGCTCCGCCGCGCCTTCGCCTTTTTGCATCGCCAAATAAGGCGCGGCACAGGAGGCGCCCATGTCAAAGTTTCGCACCGAAAAAGATTCCCTTGGACCGATCGAGGTCGCGGAAGACCGGCTCTGGGGGGCGCAGACCGAGCGCTCGCTGCGCAATTTCGCGATCGGCGCGCAAATCATGCCGCATGAAATCATCCATGCTCTGGCCCTGGGCAAGAAGGTCGCGGCAAGGGTCAATGCAGAACTCGGCGCCCTGGATCCAAAGCTCGCGGAGGCGATCGCCGCGGCGGCGGACGAGATCGTCTCCGGCCGGCTCGACGATCATTTTCCGCTAAAAGTATGGCAGACGGGTTCCGGCACCCAGAGCCACATGAATGTCAACGAGGTGATCGCCAATCGCGCCAACGAAGGTTTTTCCGCGCCGCGCGGGTCGAAGGCGCCGATTCACCCCAATGACCACGTCAATCTCGGCCAGTCGTCCAACGATTCCTTTCCCACCGCCATGCATGTCGCGGCGGCGCTGGCGTTGACGCAGAGCCTTCTGCCGGCCCTGCGCCGGCTCGAAACGAGTCTGGCCGCCAAGGCGCAGGCCTTCGCCAGGCTGATCAAGGTCGGACGCACCCATCTTCAGGATGCGACGCCGATCACTTTGGGCCAGGAGTTCTCCGGCTATGCCGCGCAGGTCCGGTTCGGGGCCGAACGGATCGAGGCGGCGCTGCCGTGCCTGTTCCGTCTGGCCCAGGGCGGCACGGCGGTCGGCACCGGCGTCAACGCGCGCCGAGGCTTTGCCCAAGGATTCGCGCGGGAAATGGCGCGCGAGACCGGCCTGCCGTTCAAGCCGGCGCGCAATTTCTTCGAGGCGCTGGCGAGCCATGACGCCCTGGTCTTCGCCCATGGCGCGCTGGAGGCCACCGCCGCCGGCCTGTTCAAGATCGCCAGCGACATCAGGCTTGCGGGCAGCGGCCCGCGCGCGGGTCTCGGTGAACTGATCCTGCCCGCCAACGAGCCCGGCTCGTCGATCATGCCGGGCAAGGTCAATCCGACCCAGGCCGAGGCGCTGACCATGGTCAGCGCGCGGGTGTTCGGCAATCAGGGAACGATAGCTTTCGCTGGCTCGCAAGGCCAGTTCGAGCTGAATGTCTTCAAGCCGGTGATCGCTTTCGCCTTTCTCGAAAGCGCGCGCCTGCTCGCCGACGCCGCGCATAGTTTCGCGGTCCATTGCGTGGACGGACTCGAAGCCGACGCCCGCAAGCTTGACGAGACGATGCGCCGCTCGCTGATGCTGGCGACCGCGCTGACGCCGAGGATCGGCTATGACAAGGCGGCGGAAATCGCCAAGGCGGCGCAGGCGAACGGGACGAGCCTGCGCGAGGAGGCGATCCGGCTGGGCTATGTCAGCCCCGAAGACTTCGACGCCTGGGTGCGCCCCGAGGACATGCTTAGCCCCAAGGATTGATCAAGGCGGGCGCGCGTCGCCGAAACAGGCGACGATGGCGTCATGGGCCTGAGTCTGTTCATCCGACGTCAAGGCGTCGCCGGCAAGGCGGGACCAGAAGCCCGCCGCCTTGGCGCGCGACACCACGCAGGCGCAGGTCTTCTGGCAAAGGTCGGGCTGATCCGCCTCGCGCACGCATTGCTCAACGCATTGGCCGAGGAACAGGCGCTCCTGCCCCGGCGAAACGACGAAAAGCGCGAGCAGCGCGAATGCGCCGTAAAAGACGGGCTGATGTGCGAGATAGAAGAAAAGCGAATGTCGCCCGAAAAAGGCGAGGATTTTGGCGGGCGGTGAACCTGAGTCGCTTGCCCCTCTCGTGAAGGCGGGGAGTCTCGCCGCCGCCACGCCGAGCAGAACAACGCCGAGCCAGGGAAAAAGCGGCTGGTAGTCGTTGCTCGGCGGCTCGAAGGTTCCAAGTCCCGTCCACCAGAAGATTTTGGCGTTGAAGAAAGGCCCGGCCAGAAATTCGGGCGCCGCGATCGTCAGCGCGCCCAGCGCCAGAATGAGCAAGACCGGCGCGTCGACCAGTGGCGCGGCGATCAGACTCGCCGCGGCGATCAGGTGGAGAATGCCGAAAAAGATCGGGGTTTGCGGAAAAAGCTGGAAAGAGACGGCGCTGATCGCGGCCGCCGCGGCGACGATGATCGCCCAGCGCCGCCAGAAGGCGCGGCCGCCCAGCAGTTTTCCGCGCTCGCGTCGTGAAAGCACGAGGCCGATTCCGACAAGAAACAGGAAACCGGACGCGATGGCGTGCCCGAGCCAGTGGAAGCCTCGCGAATAAAGCAGGGCAGGATCGATCCAGCGGAAATAGCCGAGATCCCAGGTGAAATGGAAGGCGAACATCGCCCAGAGCGCGAGGCCGCGCGCGGCGTCGATCCAGATCAGCCGCGCGGGCTTGAGGGCGGCAGTCAAATTCATGGCAGGAAATGCGAGAAGATCATGTCCGGCGCCGAAAGATTATGGCGCGAGGGCGCATGGCGTCCGGCCCAGAGTTCGGTGACGGCGCCGCCGGGAAAACTCATGACCGGGGATTCGCTCCAGCCCTTGCCGTCCTTCTCGCGCCAGGCGATCCGGGCGACGTCGGCATTGGTCTCGGTCGTGTACATCGAGCGCAACGCCGCGAAGGGCAGGTTGTCCGGCATGGCGCCGGAATAATCGACGGTCAGCGCGACATGGTTCTGATCGACCTGCTTTATGGCGACAACCGCCGAACCGCCGCGCGCGAAATTCAGCGTGAAGGCCTTTCGGTCCGGATCGAAAGCGATGTCCTTGATCGCGACGATCGGGCGCGGGCCGGCGGGGGAGTTCTGGATTTCCAGCGGCCCGATCTGGAAGGACGAGCCATAGGCGGTCCAGCGCATGTCGCCGAAGGGCAGGGGACGGATGCGCCAGTTGCCGTCGGCCGGATAGAGAACGAGAATTTCTTCGGCGCGCTCGCGAAAAAGCATCCACATCTGGATATAGGCGAAGCCGCTTTCGACATGGTCGCCGATCTTGATCGGTATATTGGTCGGGCGCCAGAAATTCGGGTCGATCAGGCCGGTGAGCCACAGGGTCGGGGATTCGAAAAAGGTTTTGCGCGGCAATGCGCCTTCGGCATGCGGCATGTTGCAGGCGGAAAAATCCGGGGCCCAGCGGTCCTTGCCGATCATGCCGATGAAAGCGGGATGGACGGCCTGGACCTCCATGTGCCGGACCTGCGGCGAGATGAAGTCCAGTTCGACATTGTCGCGCTCGGCGCAGATCTCGGGGGTGGATTTGTTCACCACCTTGACGGCAAGCTCGGCGCCGAAATCCCTGGCGCCCTGCGCCCATACCGGAGACGTGAGCGCCGGCGCGAAAAGAACGAGGGCGGCGAAGGCGAGACGACGAAGGGACATGAGGCGTTTCCGTGCTTTCTGTCCGGCTTTAAGCCCGCCGCGCGGCCGTGGCAAGCGCCGGAAAGGCGTCGATCCTGCCGTCTAGAAACTGGCGATCAAACAACCTAAAACTAATAAAACACATAGGATAGTGTTTATAATAAATTGAAATATAATTATTTTTTTGTTAAAGCTAAATCTTCATGGCTGCGGGCGGAGCGCCCAACCCGCCCTGGGCGCGGCCCCGTTTCGCGCTTAAGGCTGGCCCTTGCGCCCTGAAATGTTTATGTAAAGGGCGAAAACGCAGTGGCGCGGCTTGGGAATTTCCGGGTAAATGACGGATATAACGTCTCTTTTCGCTTCTCCTTCGGTCTCCGGGGCGCTTGCCGTCGAGCGCGCCATCGCGGAACTGCGCGCCGGCCGCCCGGTCGCCTTGGTTGAGGGCGCGGCGCGGCTCCTCGTCTTTCCCGCCGAAAATCTCGACGCCGAATCCGCCGCGCTGATCGAACATCTGGCCAAGGGCCGCGCCAATCTGATCCTGTCCGTGCAGCGCCTGCGCCGGCTCGGCGTCGAGCGCGAGCGGCCCGGCGCCATCGCGACGCCGCGTCTCGATGTCGAGCGGGTCGGGGCGCTGCTGGCCGACGAGGAGGCGCGGATCGACGCGCCGGTCGCTTCGCCGGGCGCGGCGGAGGAGGCGGCGCTCGATCTGCTGCGCCTCGCCAATCTCCTGCCCGGCGCGATCGTCGCGCCCTTGCCGGCGCCCTTGCCGCAATTGCAGGAGGTTTTGGGCGCGGATGTCCGATCCTATCGCGCGAAAAAAGTCCTGTCGCTCCACCTGGTCGAGCGGGCGCCGCTCCCGCTCGAAGGCGCGCCCAATTCCGAAATCGTGGTGTTCCGCGGCGGCGAGGGCCTGCGCGACCAGGCGGCGGTGATCGTCGGCAAGCCCGATCTCTCCGGCCCGGTCCATGTCCGGCTGCATTCGGCCTGTCTCACCGGCGACCTGTTCGGCTCGCTGAAATGCGATTGCGGCGACCAGTTGCGCCACACCGCGAAAATCATGGCCGAGAGGGGCGGCGGCGTGATTCTCTATCTCGACCAGGAAGGGCGCGGCAACGGCCTCGCCAACAAGGTGCGGGCCTACAAGCTCCAGGCCTGCGGTCACGACACCTATGACGCCGACGAAATTCTCGGCTTCGGCCTCGATCAGCGCCGCTTCGGCTATGCGGCGCGCATGCTCGACCTGCTCGGCGTGACCCGGGTGCGGCTGATGACCAACAATCCGGCCAAGATCGAGGCCTTGCGCGCCGCCGGGCTCGATGTCACCGACCAGCGCATCCAGGGCCGGCCGACCCCGCAGAACATCCATTACCTCGCCACCAAGCGCGACCGCGCCGGCCATTATCTCGACGTCGATCTGCCGCCCGCCGGCGGCTGAGCGCCGGCTGGCTTTCCGTTTTCCTCGCCCTCGCGGCTTTTTCGTCGCGGCCTATTCCGCGATGACGTGGCGGATGTCGTCCGCCTCGAACGGATCCTCCGGCGGAAGGCTGGTCCGCGCCTTGGTTCCGGGCAGGATTTCGAAACGCGGGTCGAAATTCACCATCGCGACGGCAAGCTTCTTCAGCAGGCCGACATCGCCCTCCGCCCTGGCCGTCCCATCCTTGATCTGCGCCTCCAGCGGCTTGGCGCCGGTCATGGTTTTTTCGAGGTCGGAGCGGCTGATGGTCAAGGTGAGGTCCGGCTTCGGCGCCTGAAAACCCTTGATATTGGTCAAGGTGGCGTTTTCCAGCTCGATGACGAATTTCTCGCCATTGTCCGGCGTCACGAGATTGACGGTGAAGCGCAGGTCCCCCGCCTTGCGGCTGTCCATGCGGATCGCCAGGAAGTCGAGGAACAATTCGGTCGACATGGCGCGGATGACGTCCGGGCTGGCGCTGTCGGCCGACTGGCCCTGCGGGATGCCCGAACGCAGCTCATAGGCGCCGGCGAGGAAGCTGTTGCGCAGGCCCGGATTTTCCTGCTGATAGCCGATCTGCTCGAAAATATCGGCCAGCAGGTCCTTGGCCTCCTGATTGTCGGGCTGGGCCTGAACCAGTTTGTTCATGATGTCCGAGGCGAGGAGATATTGGCCCTGGTCGTGGAGTTCGCGGCCGCGCGCCACGATTTTTGCCGCGCCGCCCATCATTTCGACGTAAAGCGGCGCGGAATCGGCGGGCGAAAGCGGGATCAGGGTCGCCGGATTGCAGTCCCAGAAGCCGAGATAGCGCTGCACGACGCCTCGGCTGTTGTGCTGCGGCGAGCCGTGATAGCCGCGGCAATACCATTTGGTCTGCAGGCTTTTCGGGACCTCATAGACATTGTGGATCTGGTTGATGGTCACGCCCTGATTGGCGAAGTGCAGAACCTGGTTGTTCATGTTGGCGTAAAGGTCGCGCTGGGCGCGCAGCACCTCCTGAATCCGGGCGTTGCCCCAGCGCGGCCAATGGTGCGAGGCGAACATCACCTCGGCCTCCTGACCATAGCGATAAAGCGCCTCATTGATATATTTCGACCAGTTGAGCGGATCGCGCACCGGCGCGCCGCGCAGGGTATAGATGTTGTGGAGCGTGGCGGTGACGTTTTCCGCCGTCCACAGCGCCTTCATGTCCGGGATATAGGTGTTCATCTCGCGCGGCGCCTCGGTGTTCGGCGTGTTCTGGAAGACCATCCGCACGCCGTCGACCTCGAATTCCTCGATCGGCCTTTCCACCAGGCGGGTCGGCGCGATGAGGCCGCTCGTCCCTGAAGAGACGCCCTGGCCGAGGCCCTGGCCGACATAGCCATAGGGGCTCGCCGGGAGCAGCACGCCATATTGATAGAACAGCCGCCGGTTCATGGCGTTGCCGGCGAAAACGTTCTCCGAAACGGCGAACTGCATGAACCCGCCCGGCGCGATGACCTCCACCTTGCCCGCGCGCACGTCCTCGTCGCTGATCAGACCGCGCACGCCACCCCAATGGTCGCCGTGGGTGTGGGAATAGATCACCGCCGTCACCGGCAGGCCCTGGCCGACATGTTTCTGGAACAGGTCCAGCGCCGCGCGCACGGTTTCGGCGCTGACCAGGGGGTCGAACACGATCCAGCCCGTCTTGCCGCGCACGAAGGTGAGGTCGGACAGATCGGCGCCGCGCACCTGATAAATGCCGGGAATGACTTCGTAGAGGCCGTAATTGTTGTTCAGCTTGGACTGGCGCAGCAGCGAGGGATGGACGCTGTCGTAGGAGTCGCGCTCGTCAAGGAACTTGAACCGCTCCATGTCCCAGGCGACATGGCCGTCGGCGGCCATGATCTTGAGTTCGGGCATGGGGGCGATGAGGCCCTTTTTCTGTTCCTCGAAATCGCGGACGTCGTCGAAGGGCAGCGTGTCCCGGGCGTGTTTCAGCACGTCGAGCGTGAATTTGGACGGCGCCTTGCCTTTGGGGTGGAAATGCCCTGGCGCCGGCAGGGGCGCGGCCTCGGCCCGCGCCATGCCCGCCTCGAAAATTCCGTCGCCGGCCAAAGCGAAGGCGGCCCCCAGGCTCGGGATCGACTTGATGAGATCGCGTCTGGTCGTCATGATTCTTGCTCCCGTTTTGCGCCCTGGCGTCCCGGCGCCCCTCAGTTCGGTTTTGGCTCTCAGGCGATTTGAGGCTATTTTGAATTGATCGGTGCGTCCAATACCGTAAAAGCTATCGATCAATTCAT
>JAJYCZ010000274.1 GCA_021777915.1 Pseudomonadota bacterium
CGCCCTTGTCTTCGCGGCGATTTTTTGCGGCGCGGCGCTGCGTTTCGAGCCGCTTTCCACAATCTGGCTCATGACTCTATCCGGCTCCGCGGGAGCCGCGACAGGACTGGCGCGCATTTTGTTCGCCTTCCGCCACAGACTGGAAAAGGACGACCACGTTTCTGAATTCGCGCCCGCTTCTCCGGTGGCTACGTCTTAAGGGGTAGGATGATGGCCATCCGGATAGGCGCGCCAAACAAAGGCGTTCACAAGGACGACGCGGCATATCGGCCAGGCCGATTGACGCTGACGTGAGCGGAATGGAACTTGAAGGCCCGTTGGCCCGTGCTTCTGTCACCCGGAGACGGCGCTGGGCCGCATGGATCAATGCAGCAGATCAAAGTAAAAGACATGATCGTTGAACTCTTTGGACCGCCCGGCTCCGGCAAAACGACCTTCTCCCTCGCCTTGGCCGCTCGGCTGGGCCAACATGGAGCGTCCGTCAATTCGCGATTGAGTTTACGGCCCGGCGAGGACGGCCGCTCAGCCACGGCGGCAGGAGGGACAGCGCCGTTTGTCGCGACGTCGCGCCGCCTCTTGCGGCCCGTGAAAGAGCTCGCGCTGACAGCATTCCGCCCAACAGGAAGTTCCGAGACCTGGATCGCGGCGGACAAACTCTCTTCGGCCCATGCCGGCGGCCGCATCCTTCGGCGATTTCGCATGTGGCAATATCTCGTCCGACTTGGCGCGGGCTGGTCGCAAGCGGCCAAATCCAATGCCATCTGGATCTTCGATCAGGCTTACCTTCAGGCGATTGTTTCGATCGCCGTCGGCAATCCACATCTGGCCGACGCGGACCTGGCCGCGCTGGTCGAACTCGCCCCAAAATCCGCTCTCATCGTAAGACTTGAAACGGAGAGCGACGAAATCGAGGCGCGTCTTGTTCGGCGGCGCGCCCAGTTCGGGCCAGCCGGCAACCTCCTGGAGGATTGGAGCGGCGGCGTTCGCGAACAGCTTGCGGCGACCGCGCGGCTCGGCGCCCTCTTGCGCGCTTCAGGGCGGCCCATGCTTTCGCTGAATTCACGTGACGACGCCTCCCGCGAGGCCAGCGTCGATCTTGTCATGTCCGAAATCGCCAAGTTGGCGAATGGACCCATCACCGACACGTTGGAAAAGCCATGCGGAGCGCTGTGCGCAAGTACTTGAGGCAATTGACGCTCGCGGCGGCGCTGGTGCTGGCGCAGTCCATCGGCGCGGCGGAGGGCGACCCTGCGGCGATCCGCCATCATTTCGCGGCCAATGGCAATTTCGATGAAGCCGGGCGGTTCGCGCCCGGCGCCGCAGGCTTCGATATCGCCGATGTCGCCAGCGCCGCGCAACTGGAAACGCTGCCCACGGGAGTCAAGGGGTTGATGTGGATCGGCCTGTGCAATGGAGCCGAAGCAAAATTTGTCGAACGCGCTGGCTCGGCCCTCCGCAGCCGCAAACTTTTCGGCTTCTACCTGATGGACGATCCCGATCCTTCGGGCCGCTGGCGCGATGCCTGTTCGCCTGACGCCTTGCGCGCGGAAGCGGACTGGATTCACGCCCGCCGCGCCGACGCCCTTGTTTTCATCGGGCTCATGAACATCGGCGACGCAAGATCGCCTGCGTTTGACGACTCCCTGCGCCCGGAACGCACGCATGTCGACCTGTTCGGCGTGGCGCCCTATCCGTGCCGGAGCGAATGGCCGGATTGCGATGACACGATGATCGGGCGTTTCGTCGCGGCGGCGCGCCAGGCGGGGATTCCTGACCAGGCGATCGTCCCGATCTATCAAACCTTCGGCGGCGGAACCTGGCGCACGGACAGCGGCGGCCGCTACCGTATGCCAAGCCCCGAAGAGCTGACGCGGATGTTTCGGGTCTGGGCCGAACTGACGCCGGCGCCGGTTTTCGATTTCGCCTATTCGTGGGGCGCGCAGCATTCCGATGACGCGCTCAGCGGTTCGCCGGCCTTGCAATCGGTCTTTGACGAGCATAACCGAACGAAATAGCGTCGGCGCGCCGACTGAAAGGCCGCGCCATCGTGGGAAATTCCCATGCCCCTGTCATCCAGGCGCCGAGGGGACGGCCGACTCGTGAAGGTGTCCGTTCTCGAATTCCGACGCCAGGCATATGGCGACGATCAGCCAGATGGCGGGATGCCGGAAAATGACGTGAAAGCCGCCGAAGGCCAACGTCGCGGCGATTGCGTGGCTGGCGCTGCTCAGCGGCGACCGGCGGCGAAGTCCATAGCCATGGCGGCCATCCGTGCTTCTTGCCCTCTCTCACACATGGCCAAGGATCGTGGTGGTTCCCGGACCTGCGGCGAGGGTGAACTCGGTCGTGGAGTAGGCGCCGACCAGCTGGATCACGTCGGTGGCCGCGCCGCTTTGGAGCGTCAGCGTCGACATCGTACGGGCGCTGTTCTGCGTCACGCTCAGCAGGGACCACGCGCCCGCGAAGTCGACCGTGTCGCCCTTCGCGAAGCCGCTGATCGAGCCCGCGAAGCCGGTCGG
>JAJYCZ010000275.1 GCA_021777915.1 Pseudomonadota bacterium
TACGCCAAGGAGGGCGACCTGGTCATCGCGCGGGGCCGGATCAAGCAGACGAGCTTCACCCGCAATGGCGCGACGGTCTACGGCGTCGACCTCCTCGCCGACGAGTTCTCGATCCTCGCCCCGAAGGCGGACCGCGCACCGGCGGCGGCGCCGGCCGAAGGCGAGGCGCCGAAGGCCAAGGGCAAAGCTCGCGCCAAGTGACAGTCTGGGGCGGCGCGAGCCGCCCCGGCCCCGAGCCGCCAATGCGGCGGCTCGGGGCCGAAGGCAAGCGGCGCCGCCGGGCGGCAAGGTTCCGTGGGGTGCGACGAATGGAGTCGCCCTCGGAGCCGCCCTCGCTCGACGGCGCGCTCTATGGCCGTCTGCCTTACTCGCGGACAAAGGCGCGCCATTCCGCCGATCGTCTCGCGCCGTCGTCCCTCGCGCCGAGAGGCGCCGAGAAAATCGTCGCGCGGTCCGATCGGGCGCCTCGCCGGCGCACCGCGCGGAAGGCGCGCCGACACAGAGGATGGAAGGCTTGGGCCAAGTCATGTTCAGGCCAAGTCACGAGCTGAAGCGGCGAGGGCCGCACTTTCCTTCCTTGGTCGGCGCCGGCGAGCGCGCGGTCGCCCAGGCGCCCAGGCGCACAATTTCCCGCCCGGCCGCACGACGGGCAGGGCCCCCCGCCGCGAAACCGGCGCCGGCCCAGGCGCCGACGCGGCCTGGCGGCCAGCGCGGCAATTGCCTGATATGTCGAGACAAGGGGCGCTGGATGAGCGCCATAGCGCGCCATTTTGGGCGCCACCATCAGAGTTCAAATCCAGAGTCCCTTATTGAATCTGAACCTCGCCATTCGGGAAAGCTGCGGGCGCCGATGGAGGGTCTCTCGGAAAGGGCGAGAGGGCGCTGAGGCCTCTCTTCAGCGGGCGCCTCGTGTACGGGCTTCGGCGCCGACGCCGGCGTTTTAATCGGGCGCACGGTTCCCACCCGCGCCTTCGACTTGGCGGCGGCCGGTCGCCGTAGCGCTCAGGCTCCGAACGAGGCGACGATAGAGGCCGCCACACGGGCATTCGCGCCGGTCAGTTTCGAACGTGCGCTGGCGAAGGTCAGCGGCAGCCGCTCGCGACGCGGAGAAATCCTCCGCGACGACCGCCGATGAACTTCAGGCCGGCAATTTGCGCGAGCGCGTCTGCCGCGCCAGGCTTCGGTCGGCGCGGTTCTTCTTGGCGATTGCTGAACTCAGCTCGTCATAGTTGACGCCGTTCTTCTTCAGCGCGCGGCGGGCGTCGGCGACATCGAAACCGAGCAGCTCGAACACCGTCATGTTGAGGCTGGAGGCGATTCGCTCCATCGTTCTCAGCGTCGGATTCCCGATGCCGCGAAGAATCGTGTAATAGGTGCCGCGCGCCAGACCGGTTTTGGGCAGAAACGCCTCCATGCCGCCGTTTTCGATCTCGAGCTGCTGCAAGCGGATGGCGAGCATCTCGTTGAGGATGGAATGATCGACGGATTGGGGTTTGCGGACGGGCGGCATGGGACCCTGGGATGACGCGGGCGGCGGGCTTGATCGCGCAAGCCCGATCAGTCCTTCTAAAGTCCAGTATATTGGATATTCCCGCTCGTGGCTATATCGGTTTTTGATCATATCGGTCTTTGATCAAGCCGGTCTTTGATCATCTGTCCGTGATCTTGCCGGTCTCGATTCCGTCAGTCTTCGACCCGAATCGCTGAGGCGCGGCGATCCGATGCGGCGGCGGCCAAAGCCGCGTCCTTGGCTGGGCGTTCGTTCGCCAGCAGGGCGAGCGGATCGACGCCCATGGACCGGGCGATGGTCTCCACGGTGCCGAGGCTCGGATTGCCCTCGGGGCCCATCACTTGAAAATAGGTCGAGCGCGCGATGCCGATGCGGTCGGCGAACGCGCAACGGCTCAAGCCAGTTTCGCCGCGCAACCGTTCGAGCCCGACCTGGAAGCGTTCGAGCAGCGCGCCATTACGCGCTGTCCCTGGCTCCGCCGTGTTCCGCTCCATCGCGCGCTCCGAGGTCCTGTGTGGAATCGATTGCCGGTGCACGCGGTGCAAACGAATCGCTGGCGGCTCACCGACATTCATTATATCGTATCTTATCGACTCAGCCAGGAGAAGCGCGTCCGACAAAGAAAAACCCGGCAAAGCCGGGTCTCTCGAAGGGGTGGGCCGACCGACGACCGCCATCGTCAGAAACGCCTGATTGCCAATGTCTGGAATCTTAAATCGGTTCGCCCGACAATTCAAGAGAGACGTCGCGCGTTTGCGCCACGGTCTTTGTCGGCCGCGCTCTCCGCTAAGGAGAGGTTGCGAATGCAGGAATCTTGTCTGGAGCCGAAGCTTTGCCCGGAGCCAAAATTTTGCCTGGAGGCGATGAGCCCCTTCGGCGGGAGCCCGTTGACGCTTATCGACGTGCGGCGCCGGCGCGAGGTCAGGCACGCGGGGGAGGCCGCGCCGGGACGCGCGGCGCAAAAGTGGAAGACTTTTCGCCATCTCTGCGCGGCGAAGGCCGAGT
>JAJYCZ010000109.1 GCA_021777915.1 Pseudomonadota bacterium
TGTGCGCTCGGCTTTCCGGACCGCCATGCTCGGCGCCAAGGGCCAGAACGCCATCCAATATGTCAACAAGCTCTCAACCGCCGCGCTCCTGCTGTTCGGGGCCAAGGCGGTCATCGACGGCGAAATGACGGTCGGCGAACTGGTCGCCTTCAACATGATCGCCGGGCAGGTCGCCCAGCCAGTCCTGCGGCTGTCGCAATTGTGGCAGGATTTTCAGCAGGTCCAGGTTTCGGTCGAGAGGCTGGGCGACATCCTCAATTCGCCGGTCGAGCCGACGCCCGCCGTGCGCGCGCAGCTGCCGCCGCCGCGCGGCCAGATCGAATTCCGTCATGTCTCCTTCCGTTACCGGCCCAATGCCCCGCTGGTGCTGAAAGACATCACGCTGCGCGTCACGCCGGGCAAGACCGTCGGCATCGTCGGCCCGTCGGGCTCCGGAAAATCGACCCTCGCCAAGCTGATCCAGCGCTTCTATATCCCCGAGGAAGGGCAGGTCCTGCTCGACGACATGGACCTGTCGCAGGTCGATCCGGCCTGGCTGCGGAGCCACATCGGCGTCGTGCTTCAGGACAATCTGCTCTTCAACCGTTCGATCCACGACAATATCGCCTTGGCCAATCCTGCGATGCCGCGCGCTCATGTCATGGCGGTGGCGCGGCTCGCCGGCGCGGACGAATTCATCAACAAGCTGCCGCAGGGCTTTGACACGATGATCGAGGAGCGCGGCGCCAATCTTTCCGGCGGCCAGCGTCAGCGCGTCGCCATCGCCCGCGCGCTCGCCACCAATCCGCCGATCCTGATCTTCGACGAAGCGACCTCGGCGCTGGATTACGAGAGCGAGCGGATCATCCAGCAGAACATGCGTCAGATCGTGCAGGGCCGCACCGTTTTCATTATCGCCCATCGCCTCGCCGCCGTGCGGGATTGCGACGTGATCATCGGCATGGTCGAGGGTCGCCTGGTCGAGGCCGGAACCCATTCCGAACTGCTGAAAAGCCCGAACGGGCTCTATGCCCGGCTCTGGGCGATGCAGAACGAGGGAGGCAAGGCGTGAGCGAGGTCCAGGATTCGCCGCGGGCGCCGGCAGTTCCGGCCGAGCCGCCTAAAAGGGAGCTGCCCTTCGTCGCCGACCGCGAATTTCTTCCCGCCGATCTCGAAATCCTGGAGACGCCGCCCTCGCCGGTGCGCCTCGCCCTCATCCTGCTGATCTGCGGCTTCGTCGTCGTGGCCCTGGCCTGGAGCTGGTTCGGCCATATCGACATCATCGCCGTCGCCCAGGGCAAGGTCCAGCCGACCGGTCATGTCAAGGTCATCGAACCTCTGGAGACGGGGAAGGTCGCCGCGATCAATGTGGAGAATGGCGAGCATGTGACGGCTGGCCAGGTGCTGGTGGAACTGGAGCAGGGCGACGCAAGGGCCGAGGAGGCGGATGCGCGATTGGCCTATGACGGGTTCCGCGCCGAGGTTCTGCGTCGGCGAGCGGCGGTTGAGGCCGCGCAGGCCTTGCGCCTTTCACCCCCGCCGAACATCGCCTGGGACGACGCCATGCCGTCCGAGATTCGAGGGCGCGAGGAGCAGGTGCTGACGAGCGACCTGCGGCGGCTCGGCGACGCGCTTGCCGATTACGACGCCCAGATCCGGCAAAAGGAGGTCGAGCGCGACCGTTTCGCCGATACGATGGCGGCGCAGGAAAAGCTGGTCGCCACCTTGCAATCACGCGTGGATATGCGCTCGACCCTCGTCAAATCGGGGGCTGGCGCCAAATCGGCGGTGATCGACGCCGATGAATCCCTCCAATATCATCTGACCCAGCTGGCCCTTCAGAAGGGCCAGCGCGACGCGGCAAAAGCCAATCTCGACGTTCTGGCGCGCGAGAGGGACAAGGCCGTTTCGGATTTCATCGCGGAAAACGCGCAAAAGCTCGCCGAGGCGCAAAGGCAGGCCGACGACTGGCGGGAGCGGCTCGCCAAGGCCGACCTGAAGCTGGCGCGCACCAATCTGCTGAGCCCGATCGCGGGCGTCGTCTACGGCCTATCGGTGACGACGATCGGGCAGGTTGTCTCGGGCGGCGAGGAGGTCATGCGCATCGTGCCGGAAGATGCGGCGCTGGAGATTGAGGCCTATCTCGCCAACCAGGACATTGGCTTCGCCAAGTCGGGCCACAAGGCGGTGGTCAAGGTCGAAAGCTTCCCCTTCACGCGTTATGGGACGCTGCCAGCGCTCGTCGAGCGGGTGTCGAGCGACGCGATTCCCCAACCCGAGGCGCAGCAGCGCGAGGCGGATTCCGCCCGTTCGCCGCGCGATAAGCCCTTCGCGGGGGCGCAGCAAACGCAGAATCTGGTTTTCCCCGCGACATTGAAGCCCGAGCGCGTGACGATGGATGTCGACGGCCAGATCGTGCCGCTCAAGCCCGGCATGGCGGTGACCGTCGAAATCGCCACCGGCAAACGCCGCATCCTGGAATATGTCTTCTCGCCGCTGGTTGAAACGGCCTCCCGCGCCATGAAGGAGAGGTAAGCCAATCCCTGGGGTGGCGGCCTTTGTGGGCCGTTCCAGAGTTTCGTCGCCGCGGGCCACGGCCCCCTTCATTGCCGCAAGCATAAGCTATTGTTTATTAGTGAGAACTTCGACAAAGCGCCAAATTTTGCAAATGCGTTCTTCATGCGGCGCGACGAAGAAATTGGGGCGGCGGACCCCAAGATCAAGTCTGCCGACTGATTGACGGCGTGCAATCGCTCCATCTGACCAAAATAGAAACCTGGCAATTTCAACAGGTGAATGGCTGGTTGCCATCCGCTACGAGACTTTCCAAGTTGTAAGCGCAACGTCTGCTCGGGGTCGAACGCAGTCATTCGCCATGAACGGGCGAAATGATCTTAGCAGTTTGTTTGCGCAAAGCCGCAACGGTCGCGTCCCGAACTTCTATCTGACCGGGTAGGAAATGATCGTTCGGTTAAGGTGGCATCCTGCCCCTGCAACCAGTCCAAATAAAAAAAACGGCGCTCCCAATTCAAGGCAGCGCCGTTTTTTTCGTCCGGCGCCCCCATCGTCGTGATCTGCCCCCCGTTTTGTGCCCGCCGGCACAATCATGGAACTGGGCCGGACGTTTCACGCCGGCTTTTCGCTGATCAATTGAATCCGGCCTTATTTGCCTTTTTCGTCAAGTCTTCTGCCGAAGGAAACCGCATAAGCCGGGCTTCGGAATTCGAGGATGGGATCGGGCGAGGGCTCCACGCCGGCGCTGACCACATTCGGATCGAAATTGATGTCGTCGCAGACGGCCACCACGTCGTCGCCCGCCTTAGTCAGGGTCAGCGTTCCTGCATTGACTTCGCGCCGGGTTCGCGGCCAGGCGATTGTCGGATTGTCGATGGGGTCGCCGGGCTCAGCCAGCGTGACGATCATGTCCCATTGGACCGGGCCCGCGCGCGTGCGGTCGGTCAGCCGTTGCGCCAGAAAATCCTTGGGGAGCGAAGCCATTTCGTCGTCCCCGAGGAAAAGAACGCCGTCGCGCGGCTCGAAGCGCCATCGCACCCAACGGCCCTGCTTCGCGCCGTCGATGAACTTGAAGGCATGGAGGCTGAAATAGGTCGTATTGGCGTAGCTAGGCGGCGGATTGTGCGTCGCGAGCCATTGCGCCATTTCCCTTGCGTCGGGATGGCTCGCCAAGAAGGCTTTGAGTTTTTCGGGATCTCGCTTCCCGGTCGCTGGATCCGGGACATCGGCAAGCAGCCGATCGTAAAAAGTCTGGACGGTCGCGGCGCCGAAAACTGGCGTATTCAACATCGCCATCTGGTGCAAGTCGCCGCCTGGCAGGCGATATTGTAGGGCGAATCCGCGCGGATTTTTGGCCGCGTCGGGGACTGCAGGATTGGGGCCCGCGACCGAAAAGCGTGCGACCAGGGGGATTTTCTCGCCAGAGAATAGTCTGGAAACGCTCAGGTCACGCGCCGCTGGCGTCGCTTCGAAGAATCCCTCGGCACAGACGCCCTTGCTGTGGTTGCGGCGAATGCCCTTATGGACGCCGGAAATTTTCTCGAGGGTCGAGACGACGGCATCCGGAGAAGGCGGAGCGCCGGCCTCTTCGGCCTTCAGGGCGAATGGGAAGCCGAGAATCAGGCTGGTGGCAAGAGCCAAGCGCATTAGGATAAAGTGTAACACTTTACGTTTCCTTGTCAGTGATGCTCCCTGCTTTGTTGCAAGCAGCCGACATTCCGGTTCCTGATGACTGCGCGCGGAGGCGATACGGGCCCGCCGCTGGCGCGCCTGAAGGACGATGTCGTTTCAGGCGTCGGGTTCGACGAAAAATGAGGTGCGCTGATGGATCCGCGCGCCTCATCGCCAAGGTTCAGTAAAAGATCTTCATCACCTTCTGGAAAGTCTGGACCACGCCCCAGGCGAGCGGGATGCCCACGGCGGCCCAGGCCAGCGCGGCCTTGAGGTCGAACCGGCCTTCGCCGACCCCATAATCGCCGATCGGGCCGGAGGGGATCGAATGCGCGGCCTCGAACTTCTCGGCCTCCTTCTCCGGGATCAGCCATTTCGAATCGACCGGCCGCACCAAGGCGTTGCAGATCAGGCCAAGCAGCAGGAAGCTCGCCAGCACATACATGGTCACGTCATAGAGCCGGTCGGCGGGAACGCCGGCAGCCTTGTTGAACTCGCGGACATAGTTCACCACCACCGGGCCGACGATTCCGGCGAACGACCAGGCGGTGAGAAGCCGGCCATGGATCGCGCCGACATATTGGGCGCCGAAAATATCGGCCAGATAGGCCGGCACGGTGGCGAACCCGCCGCCATACATCGACAGGATGACGCAGAAGGCGCCGACGAACAGCATCTTGTTTCCCATATGGGCGAAAGTCGGCGTGCTGGCATAAAGCGTGACGCCGAACAGGAAGAACACGAAGAATGTGGTCTTGCGCCCAAGCTTGTCGGACACGCTCGCCCAGCCGATGCGCCCCGTTATATTGAAGAGCGAGAGCAGGCCGGCAAAGCCCGCCGCAATGCCGGCAATGGTGGCTTTCTGGCCGGCGTCGAGCTGCGCGAAGCCAAGTTCTGGCCTGCCGATCAGCGAGCCGCCGAAGATTTCCTGCAGCATGGGCGAGGCCATGCCGATCACGCCGATGCCCGCCGAGACATTCAGGCACAGCACCGCCCAGATCAGCCAGAACTGCGGCGTCTTCAGTGCGTCGTTCAGATGGACATGGCCATGGGTGATCATGCCCTTGCTCGAGGGCGCCGGCGCCCAGCCCTGCGGACGCCAGCCGTGCGGGGGCACACGATAGCCGAATGCGCCGCCGAGCATATAGACGAAATAGACGCAGCCGAGCACGAGGAAGGTCTGCCAGACGCCGACCGAAGCTGGCGTCTTGAAAAAATTCATCAGCATGGTCGCCAGAGGCGAGCCGATCATGGCGCCGCCGCCGAAACCCATGATCGCCATGCCGGTCGCCATGCCGCGACGGTCCGGGAACCATTTGATCAGCGTCGAGACCGGCGAGATATAGCCCAGGCCCAACCCGACGCCGCCGATCACGCCCGGCCCGAGCCAGAGCAGCCAGAGCTGGTGGAGATAGACGCCCAGCGCGCCAAGCATGAGGCCGCCGGCCCAGCAGAAGGCGGCGGCCACGCCGGCCTTGCGCGGGCCGGCGCGCTCGAGCCAGCCGCCCCAGATCGCGGCGGACGAGCCGAGCAGAACGAAGAACAGCGTGAACATCCAGCCGAGGTCGGCGACTTTCCAGTCGCAGGCGGTTGTGAACAGGGTGTCGAGCAAGCCCGCGTCGGCCGGGCAGGCGACCGGCTTGGAAATGCCGATGGCCTGGCTCAGCGGCAGCCAGAACACCGAGAAGCCGTAGGCCATGCCGATGCACAGATGGATCGCGAGCGCGGCCGGGGGAACCAGCCAGCGGTTGAAGCCCGGCTTGGCGACGGTGGCCTCGCGATCCAGCCAGCCTGCTGGCGCTCCTGGCGCCTTGGCGCCGATGGTAATGCTCATGCCTTCCTCCTGATCCCTGTCTCGTTCATCGAAAAACTCACGCTCAGTTGAAGGCCCGCATGATCAGCACAACATTCAGGCCGAGGATGATGAGCGCGGAGACCGCCGCGAAGGCCTGCGTGGCCCTGCCATTGACGAAAGGGCCAAGCAGATCGCGGCGGCGGGCCAGAACCAGCAGCGCGATCATCGGAACCGGCAGCAGTGTGCTCAGCGCGACCTGGCTCCAGACCAGGGCGTCGATGGCCTTCGCGCCGAGGGCGATAACGACGAAGGACGGGATCATCGTGATGAGGCGCCGCAGCCAGATCGGAATGTGGAAGCCGACGAAGCCCTGCATGATCATCTGCCCCGCCATGGTTCCGACCGCCGCGCTCGACAGGCCGGAGGCCAGCAGCGAGACGAGGAACAACGCGCCGGCGGCCTTGCCGAGCAGCGGCGTCAGCGTGCGATAGGCGGTCTCGATCTCGGCGATGCCGGCGGCGCCTTGGTGGAAAGCCGCCGCCGCCATCATCACCATGGCGACATTGATCAGCCCGGCGGCTCCCAGCGCGGCCATCACTTCGCGATTGGAGATTCGCAACAGTTTGCGCCTGTCCTCATCCGAGCGCGCCGGAATGCGCTGTTGGGTCAGTCCGGAATGGAGAAAGACCGCATGCGGCATCACCGTCGCGCCGATGACGCCGACGGCGAGCAGCAGGGCGGCGTCGTCCTCCAGTTTCGGCGTCACGGCGCCGAGCGCGGCGCCGGGCCAGTCGACGGGCGCGATGAGCAGCTCCAGCAGATAGCTCACGGCAACGGCGGCGATCAGCGCGCCGATCACGATTTCCAACTGCCGAAAGCCCTGCCTCCCGAACAGGAGGATTCCGAAAACGACGACGCCAGCCGCGATCATGCCGACGAGCAGCGGAGTATGGAACAGGAGCGAAAAGCCGAGCGCGGCGCCGATGAATTCGGCGACATCGGTCGCCATGGCCGCGAACTCACTCGCAACCCACATGGCAAGGACGAGCTTTCTCGGGAAATGGTCGCGGCAGAGTTCGGCGAGATTGCGCCCGGTGACGATGCCGAGCTTGGCCGACATGGCCTGGAACAACATGGCTACGCCATTGGCGAACAGGACGACCCACAGCAGCCCGTAGCCATAGCGCGCGCCGGCCTGGATATTGGTGGCGATATTGCCGGGATCGACATAGGCGACCGAAGCCACGACGGCGGGCCCGACAAAGGCGAGATGGCCGCGCAGGCCTCGCTGGCGTCCGGACAGGACCCGTTGCGCCGATTCGACCGTTCGCGCGGACATGGATAATTGGTTCGCCGCCCCCGTCATCGTTTCCCCCCGCGCCTGCGCGTTGATTGTTTGGTCGCGCTTTCGGTTCAGCCGCGCTTGAGGCGCGTGATCACATCCGGCGGAACGCCTTTGAAATTGTTGGCGAGCAGATACGAGGGGCTCAGGCGGACGAGTTGGTCGAACTTGATTTCCTCGAACCGGCCGCTGTCCCAGACCTGCACCATTTCAAGCTCTTCGTCGCCGATATTGCGGATGGCGTGGCCGAAGCCCCTCGGGACATAGGCGACGTCGCCGGGGCCGCACTGCGCGACCTTGCCGCGCCCGCCCGATCCGAACAGGGCAACCTGCCCCTTGCCGCGCAAAAAATAGATCATCTCGTTTGCGTTCGGATGCCAGTGCAGTTTGTGCAGCGCGCCGCGTGCGAGAACCATGGTGGCGCCGGACATGGTCTTCGACGCCGGGAATTCCTCGGAGCTGGCGAGGCGGAAGGCGCCGCCGTCGAAATCACGCGCGGCCCTGGCGTCGCCACCGAGGCGAAAGCGATGGGTGGATTCCCTTGGCCAAGGCGCCTCAAGCGCATTTTCTGGCGCGAGGACGGGGCCGGCCTGGATGAAGGTCTCGCCTCTGGGGAAGGCGTCGAAAGCTTCGTTCGGCAAGGCGAATTCCTGCGCCAGGAGGTCCTTCGGCGCCAGGTCGATCCAGTCCGTGATCGAAAAGGCGCCGGTATCCGGCGAAAAGCTGCCGTCGTCGAAGGCGAGCAGGATATTGCAGGGCTTGTCGCCGATGGTCTGGATGGCGTGGCCGTGGCCCTTGGCGAAATACCAGATGTCGCCCCGCTCGAAATTATTGATCTCGCTGGCGCCGCTCGGGTCGATCACCACCGTCTGGCAGCGGCCGTCCAGCACGATCGCCCATTCGGCTGCGGTTGCGTGCCAATGCAGTTCGCGTGCGGCGCCGGGATCGAGCAAGCCGTGGACCACGGCGATTCCCTTGCCGATGGGAAACTGGCGCGCCGAGACTTCCTTGACCCAGCCGCCGGTGGCGACGCGCGGCTTCCCGGCGTCCAGCGCGAAGCGGAAATCCGGCATGGCCGCGACATCCGCCGGATCGTGATAGGCGACCGCAGCCCCCGGCGGCAGACGGGTCGCCTCGCGCGCAAAGCCGCCGTCGCCGGATTTGGCGACATATCCGTTTGCCGCGTCTTGCGTCGCCGCGCGGGCGACGGCCGGAAGAATGGCGTCGCCGCGAGCCGGGCCGCAAGTCGCCGCAAGGGCGGCGATGTCCAGGAAATTGCGTCTGGTCGGGGCCATGGGCGAATCCTCGAACGCGCCGGGGCAAAAGGGCGCGCGGCCCGGGAGAGGCCGCGCCGAGCCGCTTGCGGAGAGTTCAGGCGCGTTTCATTTTTGCGATTGTCGCATTGGGAACGCCGGCGAAATTGTTCGACAGCAGATAGTTCGGGCTGGTCTGGACCCAGCGGTCGAGGTCGATTTCCTCGAACTTGCCATTGTCCCAGGTCTGGACGATTTCGAGGTCCTCCTCGCCGACATTCTTGATGGCGTGGCCGAAACCCATCGGGATATAGGCGACGTCGCCGGGGCCGAATTCCGCAACCTTGCCGCGGCCGCCCGAGCCGAACAGGGCCACTTGCCCCTTGCCGCGCAGATAATAGTGCCATTCATTGGCGTTGACGTTCCAGTGCAGCTTGCGCATCGCGCCGGGCTTCAGGACCATCAGTCCGCCGGACATGGTTTTCTGCGCCGGGAATTCGTCGCAGGTCGCAAGGCGGAAGGTTCCGCCTTCAAAATCGCGCGCGGCCTTGGCATCGCGCAGCAGCCGGAACTTATGGGTGGATTCCTTCGGCCAAGGCGCCTCCAGAGCGTCGGACGGCGTCAGGATCGGGCCGGACTGGATATAGGTCTCGCCCTTGGGGAAGGCGTCGAAAACATCCTTGGGCAGGCCGAAGTCGAGCGCCAGCATGTCCTTTGGGGTGACGTCCACCCAATCCGTGATCGAGAAGGTGCCATGTTCCGAAAAAGCGCCATTGTCGAAGGACAGGATGAAATGGCAGGGCTCGTCACCGATGGTCTGGATCGAATGGCCGTGGCCCTTGGCGAAATACCAGAGGTCGCCCGGCTCGAAATTGTTGATCTCGACGGCGCCGCTCGGTTCAATCACCACCGTCTGGCAGCGGCCGGAAATGACAAAGGCCCATTCGGCGGCGATGGCGTGCCAGTGCAGTTCGCGTGAGGCGCCGGGATTGAGATACATGTGGACGCCGGCGATTCCCTTGCTGATCGGGAATTGGTGCGCCGTCGCTTCCTTGGCCCAGCCGCCCGACGTGACCTTGGGCTTGCTTCCGTCGAGCGAGAATTTGAAGTCGGGCATGGCCCCGACGTCCTTGGGGTCATGATAGGCAACCACATCGCCCGGCGGCAGCGCCTTGGCGTCGCGGCCATATCCGCCGTCGCCCGCCGCGGCCATGAATTTGTCGGTGGCTTCCGCAATGCTGGTGAAAGCCACGAGTCCTGACGCGCCGAGCGCGGCCGTGCCGAAGAAATTACGCCTGCTGGTATCCATGTCGTCCTCCCGTAAAGCCGCCATTTTTTTGAGCGGCGGATGTTGGGGAGCGATCATGTCGAAGCTTTTGCAAATCGGAACCACCGATGATTAAATATCAGTGATCGGAATTTCCGATGAGGGCGGCCCAATGCTCGATCCATTCCACTTGCGCACTTTCGTGGCGATCACGGAGGTCAAAAGCTTTTCGGAGGCCGGACGTCAGCTTGGCCTTTCCCAATCGAGCGTCAGCGAACATGTGAAACGGCTGGAACAATTCGCCGGGCACAAGCTGTTCCTGCGCGACACCCATTCCAACAGCCTGACCGAACATGGCCAGGCCATGCTGGAATTTGCGCGGGTCATCCTGGAGACCAGCGCCCGCGCGAAACGCCACTTCTCGCACGCCATGAAGCGGCGGCGTTTTCATTTCGGGGCCTGCGAGGATCTCGCGATCGGCTGGCTGAGCGAGATCATCCGCGATTTCACGCAGTGCCATCCCGATGTCGATCTCGATTTCACCATCGCGCTGAGCCGGAAGCTGACCGACATGTTCGATGAGGGCAAGCTCGATATGGTTTTGTGCAAGCGCTGGCCCGACGGCGATCGCGGCCAGCTTGTCTTCCGCGACGCCGTCGTCTGGACATCGGCGACCGGCGAGCCGGTGTTCCGAAACGACGAGGCTCAACTCGTGCTTTATCCGCCGCCGAGCATCACCCGATTCATGGCGCTCACCGCGCTCGAGCGCACCGGCCTGCCCTGGCGCATCGCTTGCACCAGCGGCGACCTCAACGGCCTTGCCACGGCGACCAGCATCGGGCTCGGTATGATGGCCCATTCGAGCACACTGATCCCACCGGGCCTGCGCGCCTGCGATCCGGACCCACGGTTGCCGGAACTGGGGCCTATCGAATTTGTGCTGCTACAGAAGAAGTCCGGCGACCACAAAATCCTGACTGAAATGTCGGAGGCCATCTACGCGCAAACGGATAAGAGGATTGCAACGCCCCGCCGCTGCGAGAAGATTTGAATATCTGATTATTTTTTGGAGTCTGCCCTCAGTGTAAGTCCCCGCTCTTCGTCGGTCACCAATTTAGTCGTTCGAGCGCCCGAGAATGGAGTTTGTGGAGCTCCACCATGTCCAAGTCCATAAACTCGGGCCGAGCGCGTATGAATTCAATCGCCAGATCAATTGCGCCCATGAGATTGAGCGCGTCGCTGTAGGACCGCGGCTCAACGTCGGGGTCGAGCAAGTCGAAAACGGCGTCGATGGCGCGCAGCAGTCTGTTCGCTTTGCTTGCCTGGCTTGAAAGGTCGTCGGGCGCTGGTCGCATTCGGGTCCGCCACTTGTCGCCAATAATTCCAAGGAGACGGCGAGGAGCCTGCCCGTTGAGGCAGGCGATGAATTCGGCGGGAGAGGTCTACCCGCTTTCGGCAATCGATGGGGAAGGACGAAACTCATACATAACGATGCATTTCCCTATGCTACGCAGATTCAATTCATGCCCAACGCCATCGGGTTGAGAGCAAATTGTTTTCGCTCGTGAAAGCCAAGGGTCCTAGCTGTGCTGCCCGAAACGGGCTGCCAACGGACCAAGGCGCCGCAAAGTTTCGGCTAGTCTGCCAAATCGCCGCTCGGAATTACGTTTGAAATACCCCCCTACTTTTTCGTATATCACGCAGGCGCCTTTTTAGCGGGACGGACGGAAGGCGGTTGAATTATCGCTCTGATTGCAACGACCCGCACAAAAACGTTGAGGCGAGTCCACTGGTAGCCGCTATCATGTGTATTTCCTCATGGCTTCCGGAAGAGGCGCTTTTCGTGACCAAAAAATATTCCGATCAGGATCTGAGTACATGGGCCGATTGCCTCGTGGATTATGCCGAGGACTGGGACCTGCATTTCGGAAAGTTCTTCACACAGGAATTTTGGTACATTCTAGTTCCCGTGACGCTGGGATACTGGAATAGATCACCGTTAAGCATTGGGGCTGTAAAGGAACAGATGAAGGGTCTTTCCGGTAGTACTGAGCGCACCAAGGAAAAACGTATAAGCGACGCCATAAACGCTGGATTTCTTAGAGTCTGTTTGAGAATGGCTCTCAGTGAGCGATGCGGCGCAGGAGCAGGCTTCCGAGGGCGACGTGGATCATCGCCTTGGAGACATCGATCCGCTGCTCGTAATCGCGCACGAGGCGGCGCCA
>JAJYCZ010000110.1 GCA_021777915.1 Pseudomonadota bacterium
GATGAGCGAGTCCGTCGCCGTCGAGACGCACCGCCTTGGCCTTCAGGCCGGCGTGACGGGCGCAATGCACGAGCTTCGCGTAATCGACATCGGCGCTCTCCAGCGCGTTGTCCTGGATCAGTTGCGGGACGGTCAGTTGCAGCCCGTTCATGGCTCCAACGATCGCCAGGCATTCGAGCGCGGACGAATCGACGCGTTCGGCGACGCCTGGGGCGGAGGAAAGCGTCAAGGTCATGAAAGCTCCAGATCGAATACCGAAAGTGCCTCAATGTTACCTTACCATGTTTCTTGCTGCAAGGCGGCAAAAAATCACACGTCGCGCCTTCGTGCGCCTATAGCGCGGAAAAGACATTGGCAAATCCAAGCAAGCCGAGGCGACTCGCTGGCCAGAGCCGAGACCATCCGCCCGTCGCGCGTCGAGACGCAACGGAAACAGGCAAAATAATCATGGTTAATATCGTGGCGCGGCCCTATTATAATGTCGGCAAGCTGAAATTTCGATTTCCGCCACTCCTGGCGTAATTTCCGCGTCCTGCCGCCCTTGCGCGGCTGGACGGCACAGTCGCCGCGGCGGGAACCGTCTGGACAGGCGCCAGGGATTCTGTTATCCGAAATGCAACGGTCCGGCGCTCCGTAAGCGCTGTTATTTTTTTGCCATATGGCCGACGACCGTCGCGCTCGGATTGCGCGACGGCCGAGGCCTTTCAAACACAGGAATCCGGCGTGCAAGTTCTCGTTCGCGACAATAATGTCGATCAGGCTCTCAAGGCGCTCAAGAAGAAGATGCAGCGTGAGGGCATCTTCCGCGAAATGAAATTGCGCGGTCATTATGAAAAGCCCTCCGAGAAGCGCGCCCGCGAACAGGCCGAAGCCGTGCGCCGCGCGCGCAAGCTCGCCCGCAAGAAGATGCAGCGCGAAGGCCTGCTGCCCGTGAAGGGCAAGGCCGCCGCCCGCTGACTGGCGCGGCTCGACACTCGCGCTGGCAAAGTCGAACGTCGCGCGATGATCGGTTTCGGCGTCGGGCGAAGGCGTTTTTCGTCGCGGGCCGGTTCACGCGTTTCATGTCGGAGATAGCCCGCCGTTAACGCATCATGCGCGCGCGGCGGCCCTTGCGCGTCAACACGCCGGGCAAGAGAAAATACACCATGCGAGGTTAGCTTGCGCCTCGCCCATTCCCGCGCCGGAGCTCGGAACAGGCGCGGGAAGCGCAGGAAGCAGACCGGAGCCGATTGTGATCGCCATGGCCAGGAACTTCAGGGCGGGTCAACGCAAATATCTCATCGCTTTCGCGATCTCGGCCCTCGCCGCGCCGCTCGCCGGCTGCGATTCAGTGCCGGGCGGCGGCCAAGGGCCCGGCTATGCCGAAATATCCAATAACGATCCCAAGGCGGCCGAGGCCAATATCGCATCGCTGGACGCGGTCGTCGCGGCCCATCCCAATGACGCCGAGGCCTATAACACGCGCGGCGTCGCTTTTGCCAAGATTGGCCGCTACAGCCAGGCGATTTCGGATTTCTCCCAGGCCGTCAAGCTCGACCCGAACCACGCCTCGGCCTATACCAATCGCGCCCTCGCCGAACGCCAGATCGGATCGAACGACGCGGCGATGCAGGATTTCACCCGCGCCATTCAGTCCAACCCAAATCATGCGCCGGCTTACCTCGGCCGCGCCAATCTCGAGCGCGCCAGCGGCCAGCTCGACGCCGCCCTGGGCGACCTCGATCAGGCGATCCGGCTCAACCCCGAAAGCGCCCAGGCCTTTCACGCGAGGGGGCTGATATACCAGAAAAAGGGCGACAACGCTCGCGCCGTCACCGATTTCGACAATGCGATCGACCGCGACCCGTTCCACGCCGCGCCTTACGAGGCGCGCGGCGAAAGCCTTTTGGCCCTTGGCAAGCCGGACAAGGCGGTCGAGGACTTCAACGCCGCGCTGAACGTCAACAACCGCAACGCCGACGCCTGGGCCGGCCTCGGCCTCGCCTATGAGAAACAGGGCGACCGCGCCAAGGCTCTGCTGAACTACCAGCGCGCCTTGTCGCTCGATCCCAGCGAGCCGGTCGCGCGCGCTGGGCTTGGCCGCGTTCAGGGCTAGACCATATTCGCGAAAAGTTGCTGGACTTTTCGAACAGAAATATCCGTCAAAACAATGAAATACCAGCGCGCGCGTCTCTGTGCGTTGCGGACGCGGCTTAAACCGGCGCGGAAAAATGCGCGAAGCGCGTGCAGACTTCCTCATAGACCCGCCGCTTGAACGGAACGATCAGTTCCGGCAGGCGCTCCATCCGCTCCCAGCGCCAGGCGTCGAACTCCGGCTTGTGGCCATCCGGCGCATCGATGTCGATCTCGGACTCCTCGCCGGTAAAGCGCAGCGCGAACCATTTCTGCGTCTGGCCGCGAAACCGTCCCCGCCAGGTCTTCTTGGTGATGTCTCCCGGCAGGTCGTAGCTGAGCCAGTCCGGCGATTCGGCCAGGAAGCTCACGTTGCGCACGCCAGTCTCCTCGCGCAATTCCCTCAGCGCCGCCCGGTAGGCGGTCTCGCCGTCGTCGATGCCGCCTTGCGGCATCTGCCATTCATAGTCGGCCTGGATCAAATCCAGCGAGCGTTTGGATTTGCGCCGTCCGACAAAAACCAGACCTTGCGCATTGAGAAGCATGATCCCGACGCAGGGACGATAGGCCAAAGCTTCGATCACCAGGTCACCTCTTTTCGTCGCGGGCCAGACCCTCGGCGCGAAGCGCCGCCGAAACCGGAATGAGGACGACGCCGTCGCGCTTGAGATCGGCGGCGAAACGCGCGATCCGCTCGCTCGCCTCGGGCAATCCGGCGGCGTAGCCGATTGCGACGCCGTTCTGGCGCGCCAGGGTCTCCAGCCGCTGCAAAGCGGCGCCGATCGCCACCGCGTCGTGCGCGGCGTCGAGGCGCAGATCGGCCCTGGCGAAACCGACGCCCTGGGCGAGCGCGGCCTCGCGGGCGAGGCTTTGCGGCGAGGAGCCGTCGTCGACAAAATCGAGGCCACGGGAGGCCAGTTCCTTCATCAGCGCCTGCGTCGCCGCCTCGTCGGCGGTGAAGCGCCCGCCAAGAAAATTCACCAGGCCGATATAGCCTTCGAAGCGGCTCATCTGCCAATGCAGATCGCCGAGCGCCGCGGCGGCGTCGCCGACGCGCAGAACGTGAGGACCGGGCGAATCCGCGGGATTGAACGGCTCCATCGGCGTCTGCAACAGGATTTCATGGCCTGCGGCGCGCGCTTCCGCCGCCTGGCGCCCCACCTCGGCGCCATAGGGCGCGAAAGCCAGACTGACCTCGGGCGGCAGGCGCCGGATCGCATCGTCGGTCCCGGCGCTGTCCAGACCCATTCCGGCGACCAGAATGGCGACGCGCGGCGTTCCCGGTTTGAAGGCGGGCTGGAGCGCCAGCGGCCGGGCGTAAACCTGCGCCGCGGCGGCGCCGTCCCGGCCGCGGCGCGGCAGGACTCCGAACCGGCTTTTTTCGACCAGACGCTCGTCTGGCGCTGGCGTCAGCGCCGTCGCGCCTCCGGCGCCGGGCACATGAATGACGAATCCCTGCGCCGCGCCGACGTCGCCGCGCACGACTCTGACCCCGTTTTCGACCACCTCCCGCGCGGCGGGGTCGGCGGCGTCCTTGCCAACGGCCGGCGCGGGCGAAGGCGGCGGCGCGGGCGGCGCCGGCTGAATGACGGCGACAGCCTCGGGCTCGCCGCCGCCTCGATCCCGAACCGAAAAGAGGGAAAGGCCGCCGATGACAGCGCCGACCAGCCCCAGCGCGAGGGCGCCAAGCCGCCAGCCGCCCAGCCCCGGATCGGGCGGCGGTCCAAGGTCCTGTCCCAGCGGGCGATCGAGATCGTCGAGCATGTCCGTGTCGCGATGGAGCCGAATCAGGCGGGTCCAGCCTGCTCAGGTTAGTGAAGCAGGCTGGGCCCGTCGAGAGGGCCAGTCATTCGGACCGGGATCATTTCGACTTGTCGTCGGCGGGCGCCGGCTTGAGAACCGGCTCGCTGTTCGGACCGGCCGGAGGCGCGGGCGCGACGACAGGCGCCGGCGTCTTGGCCGCCGGCGCGGCGTCCGAGCTCTTGCCGGCCGCATCGTCGGCCTTGGCCTCGGTCTTGCCGGCGTCCTTCTTGGCGGCGTCCGCCGTCTTTTGCGCGGCCTCGGCGGCGGCGGCCTCCTGCTTGAGCATGGCCAGGGTCTTCACGCCGCGCAGCAGGTCATAGGCGGCGTGCAAGGCCCTGTCCTTGGACTCGTCCGCCGGGACATAGGCCTGCGACCCGTGTTCCTCCTCGGGGCCGTTCTTCAGATGGCCTTGCAGCGACGCCTCGCCCTTGGTGTCGTCCTTGCCCTTGAGGTCGGGCGGCGTGTCCTCGAGAATGGTGACGTCGGGCTCGATGCCCTTGGCCTGGATCGAACGCCCCGACGGCGTGTAATAGCGCGCCGTGGTCAGCCGCAACGCGCCATTTTCCTGGCCGAGCGGAATGATGGTCTGCACCGAGCCCTTGCCGAAGGAGCGCGAGCCGAGAAGAATCGCGCGCTTGTGATCCTGCAAGGCGCCGGAAACGATTTCCGAGGCCGAGGCCGAACCGCCGTTGATCAGCACCACCAGCGGCTTGCCCTGCGAAAGATCCATATTGGGCCGCGCATTGTAGCGCTGGGTCTCGTCGGCGTTGCGGCCGCGGGTCGAAACGATCTCGCCGTGATCGATGAAGGCGTTGACCACCGCGACCGACTGGTCGAGCAGGCCGCCGGGATTATTGCGCAGATCGAGGACGTAACCTTTGAACTTGTCGGCGGGAATGTCATGCTGGAGCTTCTCGATCGCCTCCTTGAGGCCATCGTAGGTCTGCTCGGTGAACTGGGTGATGCGGATATAGCCGATGTCGGGCTTTTCCACATGCGAGCGGACCGACTTGATGTGGATGATGGCGCGGGTCAGGGTGACGTCGAGCTTCTGTTTCTTGGGACCGCGCTCGATGGTCAGCTTGACGTTGGTGTTGACCTCGCCCCGCATCTTGTCCACCGCCTGGTTCAGGGTCATGCCCTGAACGTTTTCGCCGTCGATGGCGGTGATGAGGTCGCCCGAGAGGATGCCGGCATGCGCCGCCGGGGTGTCGTCGATCGGCGCCACGACCTTGACCAGGCCGTTTTCCTCCATGACCTCGATGCCGAGGCCGCCGAAGGCGCCGCGCGTCTGGACCTGCATGTCCTGAAAACTCTTGGCGTCCATATAGCTCGAATGAGGATCGAGCGAGGTCAGCATGCCGGAAATGGCCGACTCGACCATTTTCTTGTCATCCGGCTTCTCGACATAATCCTCGCGGACCTTGTCGAAGACGTCGCCGAACAGATTGAGGCTGCGATAGACCGCCGCCGATTCCGCCACGGCGGAGCCGCCGTGCGAAATTCCGGTGTGCGAGCCGACGACAACAGCCGACGCGCCAATGGCGACGCCCAGCAGAACCAGCGATGTCTTGCGCATTATCCGCGAACCCTTTGCATCTCCGGCTTCGACCACCATGGCCCGGGGTCGATCGCCGCTCCATCTTTCCGAAACTCGACATAAAGAACCGCCTGCGTCGCGCCGATCGCGACCGCGGCGGCGGTTTTCGTCGCGCCATCACCCATGTTTCCGACGGGCTCGCCTGCAAGGACAAACTGTCCCACAGCCACGTCGACTCGCGCCATTCCCGCCAAGACGACATAGTAACCGCCCCCGGCGTTGATGATCAAGAGTTGACCGAAACTGCGCCAGGGACCGCTGAAGGCGATATAGCCATCGCTCGGCGCCGAAACAATGGCGTTCGCGCGGGTGGCGAGCGAAAGTCCCTTCTCGACGCCGCCGAAATCGCTCGGCGCGCCATAATATTTGATGACCGTTCCCTGCGCGGGCAGCGACAGCATGCCCTTGGCGTCAGCGAAGGCGATCGCCGGGGCGAGCCGGGCCGGGTCGCGCCGCGGCGCCTCGGCGAAGCGCTTTTTCGCTTCGTCGATCTGCTCCTGGCTGAGCTTCGCGCGCTCCTCGTCCGCCTTGCGCGCCGCTTCCGCCGCCTTGCGCGCGGAGTCGAGTTCGGTCTCCATCCGCGCGATCAGGTCCTTGAGATTGGCGGCCCGGCTGGCGAGCGCCCGTTCTTTCGCCTGTTCGGCGGCCAGCGCCTCGCCCGCCGCGCCGATCGATTTCTGGCGCGCCGCGATCAAGGCTTCGAGCCTGGCGCGCTCGTCGCGCCGCGCCTGCAATCCGCCAGCGAGATCGGCCTTTTCCCCCGCGATCGATTCGCGCAGCGACACCAGGTCCTGGAGATCGCCGGCGAGCGCCTCGGTTTCCGAACGCAGTTCGGGCAGGACGGCGCCGAGCAGCATCGAGGCGCGAATCGCGCGCAGGACATCCTCCGGTTCGGCGAGCAGCGCCGGCGGCGGCTTGCGGCCCATGCGCTGCAAGGCGGCGAGCACTTCGATCAGAACGCCGCGCCGGCTCTCCAGCGAACGCCGGATCGCCGCCTCGCTGCCGGTGAGCGTGTCGAGCCGGCTCTGCGTCTCCGCGATCCTGGCCTCCGCTTCGTCGATCTTGTTCCTGGCGTCGATCAGCGCCGAGACCAGCCTGGCGCGATCGTCGCGGTAGGAGGCGATCTCGGTCTCGATTCTTTTCTTTTGTTCCTCGGACCGGGCGAGGATGTCCTGCACGCCTTGAAAATCATGGCGCTTCGCCTCGAGATCGGCGGCTTTTGGGCCGGACGGCGGCGGGGCCGGCGTTTCCGCGCGCGACGGCGCCAGCGAGCACAAGCACGCAAAAGCTAGAACGGGACGAAAAAGCCGCGCCCTGCTCTTCCGCAACTGCTTCCCACTGCCCGCCATCGCCCCCGTTCCGCCGAATCGCCGAAGATCAGCTTAAAGAAGCGCGACGGCGATGGGGAAAAAATGTCAGCCCATCGCGATTTCGGCGACCGGCGCCGAGAGACGGTAGCGCAGGCCTGCGGGGGTGAAGTCGAGCCGGCTTTCGCCGTGGATGGCGAGCGGAGCCATGCGGGTCAGCACGGTTCCGCCGAAGCCCGAACGCTCGGGCTCCGCGACGGCGGGGCCGCCGCTTTCGCGCCAGGTGAGTGTGTAGAACTTGCCGTCGCGGTCGAGCCGGAAGGAGAGATCGACCTTGCCGTCGGGGGCCGACAGCGCGCCATGGCGAACGGCGTTGGTCGAAAGCTCGTGCAGCGCCAGGCCGTAGGATTCCGCGGCGCGCGGATTGACCTCCAGAAAATCGCCCGAGACATCGATGCGCTCACGGGCCTCAAGGTCGAGCTGGCTGAACTGGTTCCGGGCGAGATCGTATATGCGGACGCCGCGCCAGTCGCGCGAGACCAGCAGGTCGTGGCTGCAGCCGATCGCCGAAAGCCGCGCCATGAAACTGTCGATGAAGGCGTCGGGCGAGGCGGAAAGCCGCGCCGTCTGCCGCGCGATGGCGTGGACCACGGCGAGCAGGTTTTTCGAGCGGTGATTGACCTCGCGCAGCAGGAATTCGATATGGGCGGCGGCGCGCGTCAGCGGCGCCATGTCGCGATAGATCATCGAGATCGCCGCAAGCTCGCCCTGGTCGTCGCGGATCGGCGCGATCGAGATGGAAAAGTCGAGCTGCGTCCCGTCCTTGCGCCGGCGCCGCACGATCTGCGCCCTGCCTGGACCATCGGCGGCGCTCGCGAGCTTCTGTTCGTATTCGGCGCGGAACTCCTCGGGCACAACCAGATCGCCGAGCCTGGCGCCGGCGATTTCCGTCGGCTCATACTGAAAGATCTCGCTGAAGGCCCGATTGGCGTTCAGCACCCTGCCCCGCGGATCGACGCTGACAATCGCGTCTGACGAGGTGGAGACGATGGCGGCCAGTTGCTCCGCCGCTCTTTTGCCGCGCTCAAGCTCGGCCTCGTGCGACGCGCGGCTTTCCCCGCGCGTCGCCGCGAGATGGATCGCGGCCGGGGCGCCCTGTTCGTCGCGGCGCAGCGCGAAATTGACATAGGCCGGGAAAAAGGCGCCCGATCCCCCGCGCAAAACGACGAAAACCTCGTCGATTTCCGGCGTCCGCGCCAGCGCCGCGGAAAGCTCGGCGAAAAGAGAGGCGCCGTCGCCTTCGACCAGATCGGCGAAACGCCGGCCTCCGGCAAGATCGGACCCGTCGAGGCCGGTCCAGCGGCGAAAGGCGCGGTTGGCCCGCAAGATGCCGCCATCCGGCGCAAGGACAACCAGCCCGCAGGGAGCGAGTTCGAAACTTTCGTCAGCGATCATGCGAGGGGCGCGCTCCGGAACCGATCTTTCCACGCGCCAAAAAGGACTGCCATTTGCCGTCAGGCCTCTTGCGTGCGCCATTCGAACCGTAGGTCACGCACGATGATAGGGATGGCCGGCGAGGATGGTCAATGCGCGAAACAGCTGTTCGGCCGCCAGGGCGCGCACAATTTGGTGAGGCCAGGTCATGGCCCCGAAAGCCAGGGTCAGGTCGGCCTTGTCGCGGAAAGCGGGATCGAGCCCGTCCGGCCCGCCGATGACCAGGGCGCAGGCCGGCGCCCCCGCGTCGCGCCACTCCCCCAGCTTTTTTGCGAAATCCCCGCTGGTCAGGTTGCGCCCGCGCTCGTCAAGGCAGATTTTTCGCGCCCCCGGCGGGATCAGCGCGGCGAGCGCCGCCGCCTCCTCGGCCTTGCGGTCTTCCGGCCGGCGGGCGCGCGATTCCTCGATCTCGCGCGACTCGAAGCCCGAAAAACCGATTTTCCGGCCGCCCGCGACGCAGCGCTCGGCGTAACGCGCGACCAGTTCACGCTCCGGGCCGCTTTTGAGCCGCCCGACGCTGACGAGCAGCAGCTTCATGAGCGGGTAACGCTCAAGCCTCGGCCCGCTTTTCGGCCGGGCGGTCCACGCCCCACATTTTTTCGAGATTGTAGAAGGCGCGTACTTCGGGGCGGAACAGATGGACGATGAGGTCGCCGGCGTCGATCAGCACCCAGTCGCAGGCGGGCAGGCCCTCGACCGCGGGCGTCCCCGCGCCGCTCTCCTTCAGCGCCTTGACCGCCTTGTCGGCGAGCGCGCCGACCTGGGTGGTCGAACGCCCGGTGGCGATCACCATCCAGTCGGCGATCGAGGTCTTGCCGGCGAGATCGATCACGGCGATGTCCTCGGCCTTGAGATCGTCGAGCGCGTTAAGAACGGCCTGCATGTGCGGGTTGGCGCGCGCGGACTCGACATCCTGCGCCGGCGTCGGTTCGGCGCCTGTTTTCGGTTTACGGGTCAGTTGGGAATCCTCGTTTTTTTCCGCGCGGACAGGCGCGAAGGTCTGATGCCGCCTAAAATGCAGGGGCGCGGCCGAAGAATCAATGGGGCGGGAGGGCCGCCGAGGACGTCCAGGAAGCTCGGCCCGCCTCGTCATTGCGAGCGAAGCGAAGCAATCCGTACAATCTTTCAACAGGTTGAAAGGTGGATGGCTTCGTCGCCCGTGGCTCCTCGCGATGACGGTTTTCGGAAGTTCAGCTTCAGCATATGGCCGCCGTTTCCCGCTTTTCACGCGATTTGTCAGCGTGAAGGCCTCTTTCGGCTTGCGCCTGACGATTTCGTTTGTATTGCGGCCGAGTTCATCGCGGGGGGGCCGGAGGGGTTGCAAGGGGTGAAGGACGGAGGATCGAAGCTCGGCGCGCCAGGCGCGAAACTGCTGACCAAATGGGCCTGAGGATAAGAGTTCCCCGTTCCTGCGAGAGTCGGTTTCGCTGGCGTCTGTGTTCCAAACGTCAGAGTCAAAACCTGAGGGACGAGGCGAAAAAGCCTCGATCGTCGGTGGCCACAGCGCCCCGCGGGAAGATCAGGAACAGGCCGGAGCCCCACAAAAATGGGTCAGGCCTTTTCGCGGCCTTCAGGGCTCGCCGATGTGTAACTCGAAGCGATAGACTCCGGATCGAAGTTGATCGGCGGAGGGTTTCGGAAACGGCGACGATCGATAGACGGCTTCGACGATGGATCGATCGAATTTCTCGTTTCCGGCGCCGCGCGTGACGACGGCGTCCAGAACCTCCCCGCTGGGGCCGACCGTCACCGCGACGGAGCATCTCAGGTCGCGGGGCAGGCCCATGGGAAGGTTGAGACGATGAACCAGCTCCTCGTTCGAAACCTCGTGGCTGGCGCGCTCTTTTCCGGCGCGCTCCCGTTTTTCGATCGGGTGGTTGCTGTCCGCGATGTCGAGAGCTTCCGCTTTGATGATGTCGCCTGCCGCCATCCAGTCATGGCTCCACAGGATGACGGCGGCGACCAGCGAAAAATGTGCAAGAAATGAAATCGCGGCGGGAACAGCCCATCTGATCCGTTGAACGGGCCTGGAAACGGCGTTTGAATCAGCGTCGCGCATCGGCGGTCATGAGCCCTATGCTGGGGGCGCCCGCGGATTTCAGCAACGCCATGATCTGGATGATGCGGCCATATTCCGTCTTCTCGTCCGCCCGCAAGATGACCGGCGTGCGCGGACGCCGTCCCAGCACTCCTGCGGCGAGGCGAGACAGCGCCGGGTCGTCAACCCGGGCGTCCTCTCCCCGTCCTTCGTTGATCCGCACGTCGCCCTGGCGGTCGATGGTCACTGTCAGCGGCAGGTCGTTGCTCGGCAGAACGTCCACGCCGCCCTTCGGAAGCTTCACCAGAACGCCATGCGCCATCAACGGCGCCGTGATGACGAATATGGCCAGGACGACCAGCAGCACATCGACGTAAGGGACGACGTTGATGTCGGAGATCATCTTGTATCTGGACAAGGAGTGCGTCGCGGAGAGCGACGAGGAATTCCGGTTGAACAGCATGTCGCTAGGCCCGCCTGATCACGCCGCCATCGATGAGGCGCGCCAGCAGTTCCTCGCCGATGAGATCGAGATTATCCGCGATGAGCCCGGCGCGCGCGAGAAAGAGGTTGTGGGCGATGGCCGCGGGAATGGCCACCGCAAGGCCGATCCCGGTTGCGACCAGCGCCTGCGCGATGCCGGGCGCCACCTGCGCGAAAGCCGCCTGCTCATCCAGGCCGCCGAAGGCGCCAAAGGCTTCCATGACGCCCCATACGGTGCCGAACAGGCCAAGATAGGGACTGACGCTGCTGATGGTCGCAAGCAACGGCAAGCTCCGCCGCAAACGCTCGATTTCGTTGGTCACCGCGGCCTTGACCACGACTCGGGCGCTTTCGAACGATTTCATGGACGCGCCATGGCCGCTGTGCCGAAGCACGGTGTTGACGATCCGCGAGGCGCCGTCGTCGCCGGGGCTGCCGGAGACGGCGCGAAGCGAGGCGTCTCCGGGCTCAATGCCATCGAGCTTGCGCCGCATCGTCCGATAGCCGCGTCGTTCGTGGCGCAAGTCGAGCCATGTTCGCAGGATGACGGCCCAGGACAGGACCGAGCAGGCGATCATCAGCCAAAGCAGGGCCGGAACCACCGCGCCGTGCCTGAAACCGATCGCCACGACGTTCAAATCGTTCACGACGCGCCTCCCAAAGTTTTTCTTCGGCTGTCAGTCCAGAAATACAGGAGAGGAACGACGAACAGCACCAGAATTGCGGAGGAAATCATTCCGCCGATCATCGGCGCCGCAACGCGTTTGGCGATCTCGGCGCCGATTCCATTGGCCAGCATGACGGGGACAAGACTGATGATGACCGTGAACACGGTCATCAATTTGGGACGGAGCCTCTTGACGGCGCCGTCGTAGATCGCCGCGCGCAATTGTTCGACGCTGTTGAGCCTGCGATCGCGCTCGGCCGCCTCCACCGACAGATCGATATAGGTCAGCATGACGACGGCGGTCTGGGCCGATACGCCCACCAGAGCCAGCATGCCGATGACCACGGCCACGCTCATCTGATAACCGAGGGCGTAAACCATCAAAACGCTGCCGATCAGGGAGAAGGGGACGCTGGAAACCACGATGGCGACACGGCGCCAGGAGGAATACAGC
>JAJYCZ010000111.1 GCA_021777915.1 Pseudomonadota bacterium
TTGCTGAATTGCCGACAGTTTCCACTCCGTGGCCGCCCCGCCCGGTCGACGCGTGAATGTCCAGATTTCGGTCGAAACCTCCGGCGTCACGGGATCACCCGAGACAACCTTGCCGGTCGCGCGATCAACCATCGTGTCGATCAGCGAGAAGCGGATCGCGACGCTCGCATAATCGCTTTCGGGCTCGCTCCAGGCTTCCGCAAGATCACCCTGCAGAAGGGTCACGTCGGAGATTTTGTTGACCTGCCCTTTTTTTGCGGTCTCGTCGATCTCCGCGGCGAAATATGAGGCCATTTCAGGCGTCGCCAGAGCGCGCAAAGCGGCCATGTCCTCGGCGCCATAGGCTTTTTGGATGAGACCAAGGCGCTGTTCGAAAACATTGAAATCCGCAGGACCGATTTCGAGCTTCACAGTTCTCCCAGGGCCTCCGAAACCGCCAAAACCGGGGCGCGGGCCTTGCGCAGCGCCGCTATCGTATGCGGCGCCTTGATAAGACGGCTGGCGCCTGCGCAGGAAGCCCATGACGAATTTAAACAGGAGGAATAGTAGCCCGATCTGAAGCACAAGGCCCAGAATGGACGATATTCCGCCGAGCCCGCCGCCGAAACCGCTTCCGAACAGCATGCCGAGCAGCCCGGCGCCGACAAGGCCGCCAAGCAGGCCGCGCCCGAAACCGCCGGACATGAAGCCGCCGGAGTTCATGCCCGGCGATCCGGCATGATTCTGCGCTATCCCCGGTGACGGGGACGTCATCGAACGTTCGATCGGAACGGCTGGGCGAGGCGCCGTTACGGTTGGGGGCGGAGCGCTGTAAGTGCGCGCGCCGCGACTGCCCATGGAGCCGCGGGATCCCGGTCTGGCGAAACTGTCGGCAAAATAGCCAAAGGCGACAAGGGCGGCCAGAGTGAAAATCAAAGTCTTTTGGCGCATGGCCATGGTTTTGTCCTGAGGTTGCACGAGCGTGCCGCTGCCCGCATGGCTTATATTGTTATCGTTGGTCAAAGTGCAAAGGCGGCGGCCGGGTCCGGTCCTCCGGTTATGCTCAGCCATCGACCGGTGTTTTCTCCGAACCCGTCCTTTGCGCTACGCCCGCAATCCGCCGTTTTGGGCCATTCGGGAACGGTACCCAAGCGTCAGGTTTCAACCATCGTTTTTAGCGCGTAAAGGGCCAGGAAAAACCCTCACCCTGCTGGCCGCGATGTCTCAAAAAATGATCGGCCAGCACGCAGGCGACCATGGCTTCGGCGATGGGGGCGGCGCGCACGCCGACGCAGGGGTCGTGGCGGCCTTTTGTCCTCAGATCCACTTCCGCGCCAAAACGGTCCACCGAGCGGCGGGGGGTAAGGATCGATGAGGTCGGCTTGACCACGAATCGCGCCACAATCGGCTGGCCGGTGGAAATGCCGCCCAGAACGCCCCCCGAGTGATTGGCCAGAAATGTCGGTCCATCGTTGCCGGCGCGCATCTCGTCGGCGTTCTCCTCGCCGGTGAGTTCGGCGGACGCGAAACCGTCGCCGATCTCCACGCCCTTGACCGCGTTGATCGACATCAGCGCCGCGGCGATGTCGGTATCGAGCTTGCCATAGACCGGCGCGCCCCAGCCGGGCGGCACGCCCTCGGCCACGACCTCCAGCACCGCGCCGATCGAGGAGCCGCGTTTGCGGATGTCGTCGAGATAATCGGCCCATTCGAGAGCGGCGTGACGGTCGGGGCAGAACAGCGGGTTTTGCGAGACCTCGTCCCAGTCCCAGCGCGACCGGTCGATCTTTTTCGGGCCGACCTGGATCAAAGCGGCGCGGATTTTCACCTCCGGAATGATTTTTCGCGCCACCGCCCCCGCCGCCACCCGCGCCGCCGTCTCGCGCGCGGAGGACCGGCCGCCGCCGCGATAATCGCGAAAACCATATTTCACGTCATAGACATAATCGGCGTGGCCGGGACGGTAGGAGTCCTTGATCTCCCCATAGTCCTTGGAACGCTGGTCGGTGTTTTCGATCATCAGCGCGATCGGCGTTCCGGTGGTGCGCTGCACGCCGTCCTCGCCCGTCATCACGCCGGAAAGAATTTTGACCGCGTCGGGCTCCTGGCGCTGGGTGGTGAAGCGCGACTGGCCCGGGCGGCGCAGGTCCAGCCATTGCTGGATCTCCGCCGCTTCGAGCGGAAGGCGCGAGGGACAGCCGTCCACCACGCAGCCCAGGGCGGGCCCGTGGCTTTCGCCGAACGTGGTGACGCGGAAGAGATGCCCAAAGGTGTTGTACGACATGGCGGTGCGACCGGAGAAGGGATTTTGGTTCTAACCTCAAAGCGGGCGAAAGGCCAAATCGCCGCTGCTTGCGTCGCGGGACAGGCCGCGATACCAAATCTCATCGCGCAATTTTCTTGGGCCTTGGGCGGGACATGACCGGGATGGACTGCGCCTTGCGGCGCCTTGAGATCGACGAGCCTATGTCGCGGCTGGCGATGCTGTCGACCAGATTCGCCAAGATCTCGCTCAGCCTCGCCGCTTTGGCGCTGGTCGCCGCCCATGCCCATGGGGCGCTGGCGCGGTTTTTCGCCGTCCTGACCCTGCGTCCCAATTCCGTGCCCGATCCGGGCGTCGGGCTGTTCTTTTTTCTCGCGGCCGTCGCGGTCGCCGGCGCGGCGCTTGTTCTTGCCCTCGGCGCGGCGGCCTCGATCTGGATCAAGGGCCGGCGCGGCGTCGGCCGCATCATCGCGACCCTGGCGCTGGTGAGCCTGCTCCTGCCCTATCCGGCCTGGCTCGTCGCTTCGGCCGGGTTCCCTGCCCGGCTGTCCGATATTTCCACCGACGCCGACGACCCGCCGGCCTTCGTGAACACGCCGGCTGTGGTCGCGGCGCGCGACGGCTGGGCGCCGGCGCCGTTCGATGAGGCGCGCAAGCCGGCGCTGATCGCCGCCTATCCCGACCTCGATTCGATCGAACTCGACCTCGGGATGGAGGAGGCGTTTGGCGCCGTCCATGAGGCCCTGCTCGGCCTGAACTGGAAAATCCTCGACGAAAGCCGGCCCGGCGGGCCGGATCGGCCGGACGGCCATATCGAGGCGCTGACCTTCTCGCCGGCGCTCCATCTGCCGGTGGCGATCGCCATCCGCCTGCGCGCGGGCGAGGACGCGACCGTCGTCGATATGCGCGCCGAAACCCGCTATCTGCCCAACGATCTCGGCGCCGGCGCCAAATTGATCGGCAAGCTCAATGACGCGCTCACCGAAGACGATGATTCGAATTGATCAGGCGAGGCCGAAAATTCCATCGAGCCGAGGCGGCCCGTCGGTCGTGACCAGCCCGCGGGCGGAAAAATCCTCCAGATGGGCGAAGGTCGTGAGCGCCGCGGCGCCCTTGAGGCGCGGATCGAGCTTTTCATAAACTTTTTCCACGAGTTCCGGCACGGACAGCGGTCGGGCGCCCAGCGCCGCGAGAATCGATTTTTCGCGCGCATGGCGATGATGCAGCAACCCGCGCAAAAAACGTTGCGGCTGGGCGATCGGCCCGCCATGTCCCGGCCAGAAAATGTCGTGGTCGAAGCGGCGCAGCTTTTCGAGCGATTCCATATAGGGCCGCATGGCGCCGTCGGGGGGCGCGACGATCGAAGTCGACCATCCCATGACGTGGTCGGCGGTGAACAGCGCCTTTTCCTCGACCAGGTCGAAACAAAGGTGGTTCATGGTGTGGCCGGGCGTCGCCACGGCGCGCAGGGAAAAACCCGCGCCGCGCCAGATTTCGCCGTCGTCAAGGACATGGTCGGGCCGGTAGTCGAGATCGTTGGCGGCGTCGAGCTTGTTGATTTCGCCCAAAGCCATTTCTCGGGCGGGAAAATAGGGGGCGCAGCCGACGATGGGCGCGCCTGTCGCCGCGCGCAGGCGCCCCGCGGCGGGCGAATGGTCGCGATGGGTGTGGGTGACGAAGATGGCGGCGACTTTCTCGCCCTTCAGCCCGGCGAGCAGCGCCTCGACATGGGCGGGCAGGTCGGGGCCGGGATCGATCACCGCGACCTCTCCGGCGCCGGCGACATAGGTGCAGGTTCCAGTGAAGGTGAAAGGCCCCGGATTGGGCGCGACCATGCGCCGGACGAGCGGCGAAACCCGCGTCAAAGCGCCGGGCGGTGCGTCGAAAGAAAGATCGAAGCGCGGTTCGTCCGCGCTTTCGTCCGTCGGTTCAATGGGGCGGCGGGGATCGTTCATGGATCTGACTTAGCGTCCCGACGCCGGCGCGCAAGGGTCAATCGATCTTGCGCGCGGTCCAGTCGCCGCCGCAATAATCGGTGTTGGACGACCAGGGACCGGAGGCGGTTTCGCCCTTCACCGTCCCATTGGCGCGCAAGACCCTCTGGCCCTGCGAGAAATGGCCGACGAAAGTGTTGTCGCCGTCGATATAGCCCCAGGCCTCGACGCCATCCGCGTCGATGGCCGCGACGCGATTGTCCTTGACCGTCACCACGGTCCGCGCCGAGGGCTCGCATTTGCCAACCTTGGTCACGACATTGACGCTCCAGCGGCCGTCATGGCTCGTTTGGGCGGCGGCGGACAGCGAAGACAACAGCAGCAAACCAGCGGCAAGAAATTTCGCGCGCACGGATCGTCCTCCCTGGACAGGCGGGCAAAGGGGAATGCGCCCCGCTCGCATGATTTGCGTCGGTTGCAAAGCGCCAAAGCGCTCTTTCGACGAAGAATTTTCACAAGTAGCGCAAAAATGTCACGCCGCCCGCAGGGCCTCGCGCAACTGGGCGAGCAGATCGGCGCCGGCAAAGATGAAGTCGCGCGCCCCCGCCGCGCGCCATTGCGCTTCCATCTCGCCGGGACGGCCGGCGACATAGAGATGGGCGCCCGCCGCGGCGAGGGCTTTGGCCGCTTCCACGCCCCGCTCGGCATAAACGGCGTCGGAGGAACATAGAACCGCGAGTTTCGCGCCGCTGGCCTTGAAAGCTTCGGCCAGCGCGGCCGGGTCGGCGAAGCCGTCGGCGCCAAGGGCCTCGATCCCGCCGGCTTCGAAGAAATTCTTGGCGAAGGCGGCCCGCGCCGTGAAGGCCGCGACCGGGCCGAGATTGGCGAGGAAGATTCTCGGGCGCGGCGCCGCCGATTCGGCCCGGTCGCGCAAGGCCTCGAAAGGCTCGGCGGCGCGATGAGGCGCCAGCGCCTTGTCGTTCGCCGCGGGCGGCAGCGGAGCCGGCGTCAGCACGGCGACCTGCTTTTCGTGAATGTCGGGGAATTCGCTGACGCCGGTCAGCGGCTCCTTGCGCCGCGCGACATTTTTCGCCCGCTCGTTTGCCGTCTGGGCCACCTCGGCCTGGAACGCGCCGTTCGCCAGCGCCTGGGGCAGTCCGCCGGCCTTTTCGATGTCCTGGAACAGGACATAGGCTTTTTCGACCAGCGCGTCGGTCAGCGCCTCGAAACCGCCGGCGCCGGCGGCCGGATCGGCGACCTTGCCAAGATTGGATTCCTCCAGCAGCACCAACTGGGTGTTGCGGGCGAGGCGCCGGGCGAAGGCGTCGGGCAGCCCGAGCGCCTGGGTGAAGGGCAGGACCGAGATCGAATCGGCGCCGCCCAGGCCCGCGGAAAAGACCGCGACCGTGGCGCGCAGCAGATTCACCCAGGGGTCGCGCCGGGTCATCATCCGCCAGGCGGTCTCGCCATGGATGCGGACGGGCCGGACCTCCAGGCCGCAGGCGTGTTCGACTCCGGCCCACAGGCGGCGCAGGGCGCGGAATTTGGCGATGGTCAAAAATTCGTCCGCGTCGGCGGCGAGGCGGAAATCGATCATTTCGCGCGCCGCGTCCAGATCGACGCCGGCGTTTTCCAGCGCCCGCAGCGCGGCCAGGCCGCTGCTGAGCGCGAAAGCCAGCTCCTGGGCCGGCGAGCCACCGGCGGCGTGAATGAGCCGGCCGTCGGCGCAGATCAGGTTCTTTGAAAAACCTTTCGCCGCCAAAACCTTGGCCTGTTCCGCCAGCCGCGTTCCTTCCCGGCCCCAGTCGAGCGCGGCGCCCCGCGCGGCCGCCGCGCCGATCGGATCGAGGCCGAAGGAAATATCGAGCTTTTGCGCGTCATAGCCGCGCGCGGCGACAAGATCGAGCAGAGCCGCGACCGGGCCATCCCCGCTGTCGGGAAGGTCCAGCAAAATCTTCAGGCCGGCGTCGAGATGAATGTCCTTCAGCGCCGGGGCCAGGGCGGCGCCGTCGGGAAGCCCGAATCCGTTGGCGCCGATCGAGCCGGCGAAGACGATCTGCAGGCCGTCGGCGCCGTTTTCGAGATCGGCCAGCGCGAGTTCGTTGGCCGTCTTGCCCTCTGGATGATCGGCGCGGGCGACGATTTTCCAGTCGCCGGCGGCGCGGAAGGCGCGCGGCTTTCCCGCGACGCGCGGATAAAGCGGCTGAATCTCGACTCCGTCCGGCGTCTTGCTGACCAGTTTTTGCAGCGGCGCGCCTTTGAGCGCCGCTTCGACCTTGGCGCGCCAGACCTCCTCGGCGGTCGAAGGGAAAGCGTCGACGAAGGGCGCGGCTTGGTCCGGCGCGGCCATGGCGGGTCTCCTGAAATCCTGGCGTCCTTTTGCCATTTTGCGCGCCGCGGCGCCATTTGTCCTTTGGACGACAGGCGCGCGCGGGCCGCCTTTCCCGCAAATTGCGCGACCAGTCCCATTCTCGCCGCCTTTTTAAGCGATCAACCGGCTCATGAACGCCGCGCCGAATTTACCTTCGGTTAAGGGTCGGGGCTGTTTGTTGCGGCGCAGCGACATGGGCGGCGAGGTCGGGAAAGTGCACAAGACATTCAATCTGGCGCGGGCGGCGGCGGCCGGCCTGGTTCTGGTTCTGACGCCGGCGGGCGGCGGCTCGGCGCTGGCCGGCGACGGGTTCAATCTTGCCGGCCTGTTCGGCGGCAAGGCCGAGCAGCGGACGATCACGACGGAAATCTTCGTCGCCTCGACCCGCAAGGGCGGCGATCACGCCACCCAGCTCACCCCCGGCGCCAAGCCGCGCTTCGCCCTCGATTTCATTTCCGTCCCGCCCGACCACAAGCCGGGCAGGATCGAGACGCCTGCCTTCGGCAACCCCAATCCCGACCATCATTTCGCGGTCCGCCAGCAGAGCGAACTCGACGCATCCGAATTCGGCGAGCAGCTGGCGGCGCAGCTTTCGGGCCGGGTCGGCGTCGACCGCGACGTGCTGGTCTATGTCCACGGTTTCAACACCTCGCTCGACGAAGCCCGGTTCCGGCTGGCGCAGATCGTCGTGGACACCCGTTTCGGCGGCGTCCCGGTTCTGTTCACCTGGCCGTCGAGGGCGCAGCTCCTGGCCTATGGCGCGGACAAGGAAGTCGCCATGGCCTCGCGCGCGGCGCTGCGCAACCTGTTCCAGACCATCGCCGCGACGCCCGGCGTCGGCCGCGTGCAGATCATCGCCCATTCCATGGGGACCTGGCTGACGATGGAGGCGCTCGACGAGGCGGCCCTGTCCGGCTCGCCCGACCTGCACGGCAAGCTCGGCAATGTCATGCTGGCGGCGCCGGACATCGACCTTTCGGTGTTCCGCGAGCAGCTCGCCCCGCTCGACCCCTCCCATTTCTCGGTCTTCGTCTCCAAGGACGACCGCGCCCTGCAGATTTCCGCGAGCCTTCAGGGCGACCGCCGCCTCGGCTCGCTCGATCCGGGCTCCGATCATGACCGCGATCTGATCGAAAAGCTCGGGGTCGGCGTCTACGACATTTCCGACCTGTCCACGACGCTCATCGGCCACGACGTTTACGCCGACGCGCCGAAAGTGATCCGCCAGATCGGCAAGCGGATCGAGAAGCCGCGCGCCGACGACGCCGACGTGCAGAGCGTGATCGACGCCGGCGCCGACCGCACGCCCCATCCCGCCCCGAACCAGATCGACAGCCAGGCCCTGCCCGCGCCCCCGGCGCCAATGCCGGCCGCGCCCGCGCCGCCGGCGGCGGCAGGGAAATGACCGCTGCATCCCGCCGGTGATCCCCCGGAAGATCTCCATGGCGTTATGCTGGACGCAAAGGCCTTGATCCAATCGAACGGATCGCAACGCGGGGCTCCCTCTCGTCATCATGAAGAATTCAGGACGCCGAGGGGCGGCGAACCTGAGTTTTGTCTTGCTGGACGCGAAAATCGGCTTTGATCAAAGCCGATTTTCGCCTAAGCGTCTCCGAGGCTTCAAGCCCTGCCGAATCGCCTTATAGGCCTCGACCAGTTCTGACCCCTCATCGCCGCGGGGAGCTTTGTCGTGAACCCACTTTCCAGGCTCTATTACAGCTCTCACAAGATGTGGAAGTCGGTCCAGCTCTATCTGATCCTGGCCGGCCCCGGCATTGTGGTGATGGTGGCCGACAACGATGCTGGCGGCATTACCACCTATGCGGCGACCGGCGCGAAATATGGCTTCAACCTGATCTGGTTCCTGCTGATCCTGATTCCCGTCGCTTATTACGTGCAGGAAATGACGGTGCGGCTTGGCGCGGTGACCAAGCGCGGTCACGCCGAGGCGATTTTCGACGCTTTCGGCGCCTTCTGGGGCTGGTTCTCGCTCATCGATCTGATGATCGTCGACTGGTTGACGCTGGTCACCGAATTCGTCGGCATGACCGCCGCCTTGCATATTTTCGGCGTCCCGCCCTGGCTGACCGTCGTGGCGGTCTGCGTCCTGATGGGCGTCATCGTCCTCAATGGCCGCTACTGGACCTGGGAAAAGATCACCCTGCTGTTCTGCGCCCTGAACCTGATTTACATCCCGGGCGCCTTCATGGTGAACCCTTCCGTTCACGACATCCTGCGCAACGGCCTGATCCCCAATTTTCCGGGCGGCTTCAACGGCCAGCTGTTCTTCTATCTCATGGCCAACATCGGCACGACGATCGCGCCCTGGATGCTGTTCTTCCAGCAGAGCGCGGTCGTCGACAAGGGCATGCTGGAAAAGGACATCCCCTGGGGCAAGTTCGATACGTTCCTGGGGTCGATCCTGACCGTGGTGGTGGCGGTCTTCATCGTCGTCGTCACCGGAACGGTCCTGCATGGCGTCGACATCGACGACGCCTCGCAAGCCGCCAGAGCCCTGATGAAGACAAACCACTGGGTCGGCGCCTTCATGGCCATCGGTCTGTTCGACGCGGGCCTTCTCGGCGCCATTTGCATCTCGCTCGCGAGCTCCTGGGCGTTCGGTGAAATTTTCGGATGGGCGCATTCGCTCAACACCAAGATCAAGGAAGCGCCCTGGTTCTACGCCAGCTATTTCTTCACCCTGATCACCGCCGGCCTGGTGGTGCTCATCCCCGGCGCGCCGCTGGTGCTGATCACCCTGTTCGTTCAGGTCGTCGCGGTGACGCTGCTGCCCGCCGCGCTGGTGTTCCTGATCCTGCTGCTCAACGACAAGGCGACGATGGGCGAGTATTGCAATACGCCGTCGCAGAACTTCATCGCCGGGAGCATTGTCGTGGTCATCGTCGTGCTGTCCACGCTCTATGGCGTCAGCACGCTCTTCCCCACCCTGTTCCAATGATCCGGAGGCGTCCATGCCGTCGCAACTGAAGCGGTTTGCCGGAAAAATCCGCGAAATCAACCAGCATTACGCGAAGCCGCGCATCGAAATGTCCGGCGCCGTGAAGGTCTCGCTCATGGCGCTCCGGGTTTATCTTTTGGTCCTCGTCGCCTTGCTGATCTATAAATTCGTCCTGCTCGTCCGCTAGAGCAGCGTGCGAAAAAGTGGATGCCGGTTTTTCGCAAAAACGCTGCGAAAACAAAGAAAACTAGAGCCGGTTGCGATTCGACCGAATCGCAACCGGCTCTAAAGCGAAATCCGTTCACGCTGAAATGGGGATTTCGCTCTAACATTTTGTTTTAACGCATAATCATATCCAAAAAGTCTGCAACTTTTCGGGATTATGCTCTAACGAGGTTCACCATGGTCGCCGTGCTGGAGCGGGAGTTTTTCGTCAGCGAAATCCTCGGGCGCAAGGTCTTTTTCCGCAAGGAGCGGATAGGCCGCCTCAACGACGTCGTCATCGTCGAGACCGGGACCATTCCCGAGGTCAGCAATTTCATCGTCGAGCGACCCTTCGGCTATCCGTCGCTGCTGATTCCCTGGAGCAAGATCGCGCTGATCTCCGCGACCGAGATCATCGTCGACGACAGCGACGTGGCGGCTTACGAAGCCGCGCCGCCGGAGGGCAGCATCCTTTTGAAGGACCATGTCCTCGACAAGAAAATCCTCGACATGGACGACCATGAAGTCGAGATCGTCTATGACGTCAAGCTCGTGCTCCAGAATGACAAGCTCTACGCCAGCGAGGTCGATTTCAGCCACAATCGCCTGCTGCGCCGGCTGGGGCTGAAAAAACTCGCCAACTGGCTGGCGGAGCAGAATCCCGGCGAAAAATCGGTCTCCTGGATTTATGTCCAGCCTTTGCCGGAAAAAATCGGCGCCTTCACCGGCAATGTGAAGCTCAATGTGCTGAAGGAAAACATCGGCGACATTCACCCTGTCGATCTCGCCGACATTCTCGAAGAACTGGACCAGCACCAGCGGCTGGCTGTTTTCCATCAGCTTGAGCCGGAGCACGCTTCGGATACTTTGGAGGAGGTCGAGCCGCGGGTGCAGCGCGAACTGATCGAGGCGCTCGACAAGGAAACGGCGGCCGACCTCATTGACCGCATGAGCCATGCCCAGGCCGCCGACCTGCTTGCGGCTCTTCCCGCGGACAAGGCCGACGAGCTGCTGCATCTCATCGATCCGGAAACGGCGCCCAAGGTTCAGCAACTGATCGACCAGCATGACGAGCATATCGGGCTTTATGCGAGCAACATGTTCATCAAGCAGCCGCCGATCGCCATCGCCAGGAGCGTGATCGACGATTATCGCCATCTGGCGCGCGACAAGGACGTCGTCATGTATGTCTATGTCGTCGATCCCGATGACCTGCTGCTCGGGGTCGTCGATATCCGCGAGCTGATCATGGCGGGAAGGGACCAAACTCTTGCCGAGATCATGTCGGAGAATGTCATCAGCCTGCAGGAGGACGCGACCCTGAAAGACGCCCTCGACATGTTCGAGCGGTATAGTTTCCGGGCCTTGCCGATCCTCGACCAGGACGATCGTATTGTTGGAGTTGTCTCCTTCAAGAATGTCAGGGGCATCACGCCAAGACTGCATTGAAAAAAGCGCACCGTCCAACTGGCGAGAACGTCATGAAACCGGGCAAGGCATACAAGCTGGCTGCTCTCGCATCCGCTCACCGCGCGAAAGCGATTCAACTGCTTGAGATGGGCGATGGGGTGGGCGCCAAGCGGGAAGACATTGCCTATCTCGACTGCCTTGGTCAGATTCCGAGCATGCTGCGCCATCGCATCGGGAGTTTTTTCGAGGATTGTCTGCGGATCAAGCTTGACCTGATTCGGCGCGGACGCGCCTAAAGGCGACTGCCGGACGTCGAAGCCGCGGGCGAGGCTCGCCTCATCCCACCGGTGACGTCGCGAGGACTCTCGCGCGCGGACTTCGAGCCGGCCTGACGGACGGGAGCCAATTCCTCGCCTCGATCTTTTCCCGGCGCGGGGCGAAGGCTTTCGACGGCCGATGAGATAAGATGACCGGTCTCGCCGCCGAACCGCTGATGAAGATGGCCGGGCTCGACAGGCTCGGCGTCTATGCCGAGCCTCAACCGCCACACGGGGAATCTGGGGCGGGCGAACAGGCCGTCGAGGCTGGCCCGACAACGCGAACAGGGTCGCCCTCCGCGAGGCTGTCCACGGGATTGTCGATGAGTCGGTCGTTCGGCGAAACGCCCGACACGACTTCAATCTCG
>JAJYCZ010000112.1 GCA_021777915.1 Pseudomonadota bacterium
GTTTCGTCGCAGGTGCTCTCAATGCCCAGAACGCGAAGACTGGCCCACATAAGGTCGCTCCTTGGGATCGCTCCCGGCGCCGCTTTCTTCGCGGCGCGCTTTTCCCTATAGTCCGCCGCCCGACGGATTGAAAACGACTTTGAAAACGACACGGAGCGAAATTTTGACGCCCTGGATGAAAATCGGCACACGCGGCAGTCCCCTGGCCCTGGCCCAGGCCCATGAAACCCGCCGCCGCCTTGCTCTGGTCCATGGCGCGCCGGAGGAGCATTTCGAGATCGTGGTCATCAAGACCAGCGGCGACATGATCCAGGACCGACCCTTGAGCGAAGTCGGCGGCAAGGGCCTGTTCACCCGCGAGCTGGACCTCGCCCAACTCGACGGCGCGATCGACATCGCCGTTCATTCGGCCAAGGATCTGCCGACCGTTCTGCCGGACGGCCTCGTCGTCGCCGGCTATCTGCCGCGCGAGGACGTGCGCGACGCCTTCATCGGCGGCGCGGCCAGGACCTTGATGGATTTGCCGCAAGGCGCCCGGGTCGGCTCGGCGTCGCTGCGCCGCCAGGCGATGATTCGCCGGCTGCGCCCCGACCTGCAAGTCGAACTTTTGCGCGGCAATGTGCAGACAAGACTTCGGAAAGTGGAAAGTGGCGAATTCGCCGCCACACTGCTGGCTCTGGCGGGCCTGATACGGCTGGGCCTTGCCGACCGGGCGACCTCGATCCTGCCGCTCGACCTGTTCCCGCCGGCCTGCGGCCAGGGCGCGATCGCCATCACAGCGCGCGCCGAAGACGCCCGTATTCTCGCCGATCTCGCCCCGATCTGCGACGCCGAAACCGGCTTCGCCCTGGCGGCGGAACGGGCTTTTCTCAACGTCCTCGACGGCTCCTGCCGCACGCCGATCGCCGGCCACGCCGTGGTCGCAGGCGACCGGGTGAGCTTTTATGGAATCGTCCTGCGCACGGACGGCTCGGAGGCTTTCGACGCTCGCGCCGAAGGCCCGGCCGCCGAGGCCGCAGCCCTTGGCGCAGCCGCCGCGCGAAAAATTCTCGACGCCGCGCCCGCCGACCTGCTGCGTTTCTGACCGCCATGCGCGTGCTGGTCACCCGGCCTTTCGAGCAGGCGGCGCGGACGGCGAAAAGGCTCGCCGCCCTGGGCCACGAGGTTTTGCTTGCGCCGGTTCTGGAAATTTTTCCAACCGGCGAGCCGGTTCCCGACAGGGCTTTCGATCTGGTCCTCGCCACCAGCGCCCAGGCTTTCGCCGGATGGACGGCGCCTCGGGCGCTGCACGGCGTCGCGGCCGCCTGCGTCGGCGAAAAGACCGCGCGGGCGGCGCGCGACGCGGGACTTGATGTCAAATGGGTCGCGCCGCGCGCCGAAGCCCTGGCCGAACGGGTGATCGCCGGAAACAAGCCCGGCGCCGCGCTCTATCTGGCGGGCCGCGAGCGCAAGTCGGCGCTGGAGTTGCGGCTGGCCGGCGCCGGCTGGCGGCTGGAGATCGTCGAGACCTATGACGCCCGGCCGGTCGCCTTCTGGCCGGAGCGGGTCGTCGCGGCCTTGCGCGATGGGCGCATCGACGCCGTTCTGCATTATTCGCCGCGCAGCGCCGGCGCGGCCATGGCGCTGATCGGCGCCGCCGCCACCCGTCTGTCGCATTTCTGCCTTTCGTCCGATGTAGCCGACAGGTGCCGGGAAGGCGCGCCGGAGGCCACGATATTCATCGCTTCTCAACCCGATGAAGAGGCGTTAATCAGTCTGCTCGGCTCGGTCGAGTCGCGCCGTGGAGATCGAACCGCATGAGAAAAGCCCTCGCTTTTTCCTCCTTTCTTGTTGTTGCAGCCTTGGGCGCGCCGACCGCTTTCGCCGCGCAATTCCCCTTCGGCCTGTGGCGGGTCGCCGACGGAACGGCGATCATCCGCGTCACGCCATGCCGCGGCGGCGTCTGCGGCGCCGTCGCCGCCGCGCCCAAGCCAGGGCCGGGGGAGAAATCGGCGATCGGCCGGAAAATCCTGCTCAACCTTCGCCGCTCCGGCAACGTCTGGAAGGGGCCGATTTTCAATCTCGACAATGGCAAGGTCTATGACGGCGAAATCTCGCAGGGCGCGGACGCCGATCATCTCCACGTCCAGGGCTGCCTGCCCGGCGGCGGGCTATGCGGCGGCGAAACCTGGAAGCGGGCGCGCTAGAGCGGGCTCTTTCCCGTCTGAATGGGCCGCGTTGACAAGCCGGCGCGGCGCTTCTATCTGTCGCGCGCCGGGAGTCCCGGCTTTTCGCGCTTTTGCGCCGCTTTCGTCAAAAAATCGTCGCGGTCGCAGGGAACAAGGCGCGGCGTGTTGTTTCTCGCGCGGCGGCTCCCGGAACAGGGGCCGCGCATTTCGCCGGCCGTCACTCAAGAAACGCCGGCGTCCAGGGATCGCGGGCCACGGGCGCCGCGCTGAAAGGTCGATTTCGATGCTGGGGAACCTTGCGAAGAAGATTTTTGGCACCGCCAACGATCGCAGGTTGAAGACCTATCGGCCCCGGGTCGACGCCATCAATGCCCTGGAGCCGGAACTCGCGGCCCTGTCCGACGAGGCTTTGCGCGCCCGCACCGAGGAATTCCGCGCCGAAGTCGCGGCTGGAAAGAGTCTCGACGACCTGCTGGTCCCCGCCTTCGCCACGGTGCGCGAGGCCGCCAAGCGCGCCTACGGACAGCGTCATTTCGACGTTCAGCTCATCGGCGGCATGGTGCTGCACGAGGGCTCGATCGCCGAAATGAAAACCGGCGAAGGCAAGACGCTGGTCGCCACGCTCGCCTGCTATCTCAACGCGCTCGCCGGCAAGGGCGTCCATGTCGTGACCGTCAACGACTATCTCGCCCGCCGCGACGCCGAGAACATGGGCCGCATCTATAATTTCCTCGGCATGACCGTCGGCGTCATCGTCCACGGCATCGAGGACGCCGAGCGGGCCCAGGCCTATGCCGCCGACATCACCTATGGCACCAACAACGAATTCGGCTTCGACTATCTGCGCGACAATATGAAATATGAGCTGAACCAGATGGTTCAGCGCGGCCATTACTTCGCCATCGTCGACGAGGTCGATTCGATCCTGATCGACGAAGCGCGCACGCCGCTGATCATTTCCGGCCCCTCGGACGACAGGTCGGACCTTTACAACGCCATCGACAAGCTTATCCCCCGCCTTGCTCCCGAAGATTTCGAGCTGGACGAGAAGCAGCGCAGCGTCAACCTCACCGAGGACGGCAACGAGCACATCGAGCAATGGCTGCGCGAGGCCGGCCTGCTGACCGAGGGCTCGCTTTACGAATCCGCCAATGTGACCCTGGTCCACCACGTCAACCAGGGCCTGCGCGCTCACAAATTGTTCCATCGCGACAAGGATTACATCGTCCGCAACGACGAAGTGGTGATCATCGACGAATTCACCGGCCGCATGATGCCGGGCCGGCGCTATTCGGAGGGCCAGCATCAGGCGCTGGAAGCCAAGGAAGGCGTGCCGGTCCAGCCGGAAAACGTGACGCTGGCCTCGATCACCTTCCAGAATTATTTCCGGCTCTACAAGAAGCTCGCCGGCATGACCGGCACGGCGGCGACCGAGGCCAACGAATTCGCCGAAATCTACAAGCTCGACGTGGTCGAGATCCCGACCAACCTCCCGGTGATGCGCCTCGACGGCGACGACGAGGTCTATCGCAGTTCGGCGGAAAAGCTTAGCGCCATCGTCACCGAAATCGAGAGCGCCAACGCCAAGGCCCAGCCCATGCTGGTCGGCACGACCTCGATCGAGAAGTCAGAGCAGCTTGCCGATTTTCTCAAGAGCAAAGGCTACAAGATGATCGACTTCGGCGCGCCCGGCGCGCTGGACAAGCTCTACGCCTCCGCCCGCTCCGGCAAGCCGTCGAAGAATTTCGCCGTGCTCAACGCCCGCTTCCACGAGCAGGAAGCCTATATCGTCGCCGAGGCCGGCGTACCAGGCGCCATCACCATCGCCACCAATATGGCCGGCCGCGGCACCGACATCCAGCTCGGCGGCAATCTGGACATGCGCCTCAAGCAGGAATGCGCCGGCCTCGAAGGCGAAGCGCGCGCGGCCCGCGAGAAGGCGATCCGCGAGGAAATCGCCGCCTTCAAGCAGAAGGCGCTCGACGCCGGCGGTCTTTATATTATTGGCACCGAGCGCCATGAAAGCCGGCGCATCGACAACCAGCTGCGCGGTCGATCGGGGCGCCAGGGCGACCCCGGCCAGTCGAAATTCTTCCTGTCGCTTCAAGACGATCTGATGCGCATCTTCGGCTCCGACCGCATGGACGCCATGCTCACCAAGCTCGGCCTGAAAGAGGGCGAGGCCATCATCCATCCCTGGATCAACAAGGCGTTGGAAAAGGCGCAGCAGAAGGTCGAGGCGCGCAATTTCGATATGCGCAAGAACGTGCTGAAATTCGACAATGTCATGAACGACCAGCGCAAGGTGGTGTTCGAGCAGCGCCGCGAGATGATGGCGCAGGACTCGCTCGAGGACATCATCACCGAAATGCGCCATGGCGTGGTGGACGACCAGATCGGGCGCCATGTGCCGCATGACGCCTATCCCGAGGCTTGGGACATCGCGGGTCTGGCCGAGGAGGTCCAGAACCAGCTCAATATCGCGCCGCCGCTCGCCGACTGGGCGAAAGAGGAGGGCATCGGCGACGAGGAGTTGCGCGAAAAGCTGATCGCCGCTGCGGACGAGGCCTATGCCGCGCGGGAAAAAATGAATTCGCCGGATCTGACCCGCTATATCGAAAAGCAGGTGCTGCTCCAGACGCTCGACCACCTGTGGCGCGAGCATCTGGTGGTGCTTGACCATCTGCGCCAGGTCATCGGCTGGCGCGGCCTGGCCCAGCGCGATCCGCTCAATGAATATCAGTCCGAGGCCTTCGAGCTTTTCAACGCCCTGATCACCCAGTTGCGCGAGGCGGTCACCGCCCAGCTCATGCGCATCGAGGTGGTTCCCGAACGCCCCGCCGAGCCGCAATTGCCGCCGATGCACGCCATGCATTTCGATCCGACCACCGGCGAGGACGAGCTGGCTTTTGCCGACATCAACGCCCGGATCGAGGCCGGCGAATTTTCGCCGCGCGCCCTCGGCGTCGCGGAGCCCGCCGCGCCGCGCGACCCCAACGATCCGGCGAGCTGGGGCCGGGTCGGCCGCAACGAGCCCTGCCCCTGCGGTTCGGGCAAGAAATACAAGCACTGCCACGGCGCCATGGCCTGAGGCGCTTCCTCGCGCCTCGCCCGACGCCGGGAGCGACAGGATGAGCGAGCTCCGCGCCGGGAAAGGCGGCGAAATCGCCGAAGTGCTGGTCCCGGTCGCGGTGGACCGGCCCTATTCTTACGCCGTTCCCGAAGGCATGCCCCTCAACGAGGGCGATTTCGTCAAAATCTCTCTCGGCTCGCGCGCCCAGATCGGCGTGGTCTGGACCTTGCGGCGCGGTTCGCCCGACAAGCTTAAATCCGTGGTCGAACGGCTGGATCTGCCGCCGCTTTCGGAAAAATTCCGCGCTCTGCTGGACTGGGTCGCCGCCTGGACCATGGCTCCGCGCGGCATGGTTTTGCGCATGGCGACGCGGGCGGCGGAAGACGCCGAAGACGAACCCCTTCGCATCGCGGTGCGCGCCACCGGCGCCGCGCCGAAACGCCCGACTCCCGCCCGCGCGCGGGTGCTGGCGGCGCTGATCGGCGGTCTTTCCGCGTCGAAAAGCGAACTTGCCCGCCTCGCCGGCGCGTCGACCGGGGTGGTGGACGCTCTGATCGACGACGGCGCGCTGGAGGCCATCGCTCTGCCGCCGGAAACGCCGGGCGGGCAGCCCGACCCGGATTTCTGCGCGCCGGCTTTATCGCCGGCGCAGGCCAAAGCCGCGCGCGACTTGCGCGAAGCGGTGGCGGCGCGGGCGTTCAAGCCGATCCTGCTGGAAGGCGTCACCGGCTCCGGCAAGACGGAAGTCTATTTCGAGGCGGTGGCCCAGGCTCTGAAGGACGGCGGCCAGGCCTTGATCCTGATGCCGGAGATCGCGCTCACCGCGCAATTCCTCGAACGATTCGCCCGGAGATTCGGCCAGCCGCCGGCGGAATGGCATTCCGGCCTGTCGGAACGCCGGCGGGCGCGAATCTGGCGCGGCGCGGCGCAAGGCGAGGTCAGGGCGGTGGCCGGCGCGCGTTCGGCTTTGTTTCTGCCGTTCAATAACTTGCGGCTGATCGTGGTCGATGAGGAGCACGAGGCGGCCTACAAGCAGGAGGATGGCGTGATCTATCACGCCCGCGACATGGCGGTGGTGCGGGCCAGGAGCGATTCCTGCGCCATTGCGCTGGCCTCCGCGACTCCGTCCATCGAAACGCGTGAAAACGCCCGCCAGGGTCGCTATGGCTGGCTGAGGCTGGAAAGCCGCTTCATGGGTCGAAGCCTGCCCAGGATCGCGGCGATCGACTTGCGCAAGGAAGGGCCGCCGCGCGGAAAGTGGATCGCGCCGCGCCTGATCGAGGCCCTGCGACAAAATTTCGCGGCGCAGCAACAGGCGCTGCTTTTCCTCAACCGCCGCGGCTATGCCCCGCTCACTCTGTGCCGCGCCTGCGGCCACCGCTTCCAGTGCCCGAACTGCTCGGCCTGGCTGGTCGAACATCGCGCGCGCCGGGCGCTGGTCTGCCACCATTGCGGCCATGTCGAACGCCGCCCGGACAAATGCCCCGCCTGCGAAGCCGAGGACTCGCTGATTGCCTGCGGGCCGGGGGTCGAACGCCTTGCGGAGGAGGCGGCGGAGCTCTTTCCAGACGCCCGGCTGCTCGTTCTGTCCTCGGACATGCCGGGCGGAACGCAGAGGATGCGCTCGGAATTGCGGGCGGTGGAGAATCGCGAATTCGACCTCGTCATCGGCACCCAGCTCGTCGCCAAGGGCCATCATTTCCCGCATCTGACCCTGGTCGGGGTGGTGGACGCCGACATCGGGCTGGCCAATGGCGATCCGCGCGCCGCCGAACGGACGTTTCAACTGCTCAATCAGGTGGCGGGCCGGGCCGGGCGCGGCGAAAACCCGGGGCGGGCTTTGCTGCAAACGTTCCAACCGGATCACCCGGTCTTGCGCGCGCTGTTGTCCGGCGATTTCGAGCGCTTTTACCGCGAGGAGACCGAGGTGCGCAGGCAGGGCGGCCTGCCGCCCTTCGGTCGGCTCGCGTCCCTGGTGGTCTCGGCCCCCGATCGGGCGGCCGCCGAGCTTTTCGCCCGCGAAATTTCGCGCGCCGCCCATCGTGTTCGGGCCGAGGCCGCAGGGCCGGCGGCGCAGATCGTCGTCCTTGGTCCCGCCGAGGCCCCGATCGCGGTGCTGCGCGGCAGGAGCCGTTTCCGTCTGCTGGTCAAGGCGCCGCGCGCCGCCGATCTGCAGGCTTTTTTGCGCGACGTGCTGGCGCGCGCTCCCAAGCCGAAAGGCGGCGTGCGCGTCGCGGTGGACATCGACCCGCAGAATTTCCTTTGACAACGCGCCGACCAAATTTCCGCAGGTCGTCTTTTAGTACAAGGCCCGCAAGATTCTTGCGCAATTCACCGACAACTCACCGCAAATCCATACTTTCGTCCATAGCTTGCCGGGATTGGCAGGGTTGCGCCGCCCGGCGCCCTATGTTACGCAGGCCGCGCCTTTCGGGGAGCCGCGCATTGCCGCTCTCCGCGGCTGACAATTCTGCCCTTCGACAAGATGTGGCGACTGCCGCCGGACCGTTCGAGGGGATGGTCGATCAATCTCGAAGGGACTTTTCCGCGTGGCTGAAGTCGACGACTCGAACAATCCGATCTCCGGCGTCGCGCAACGCTATGCCCAGGCCCTTTTCTCCCTCGCCCAGGAACAGAATGTCGCCGACGCCGTCGCCGACGCCCTCGGCAATTTCGCGGAGATGATCGAACAAAGCGCCGATCTCGAGCGCCTCGTCCTCAGCCCGGTCTTTTCCGCCGAGGATCAGCTCAAGGCCGTTTCCGCGCTGCTCGACAAATATGGCTTTGGCGGAATCACCGCCAATTTCATCAAGCTGGTCGCCTCGAAGCGCCGGCTGTTCGTGCTTCCCGAGATGATCCGCGCCTTCCGGGCGCTGAATGACAAGGCCAAGGGCGTGGCCCGCGCCGACGTCATCGCCGCCGCGCCTCTGTCGCCCGATCACAACGCCGCGCTCGAACAGGCGCTGCGCGAGGTTTCCGGCGGCAAGACCGTCAAGGTCAATGTCACCGTCGATCCCTCGATCATTGGCGGCATCGTCGTCAAGCTTGGCTCGCGCATGGTCGACGCCTCGCTGAAAACCAAACTCAATTCGCTCCGCACACGTATGAAAGAGGTCGGCTGATGGATATCCGCGCCGCGGAAATTTCCGCGATCCTGAAGAACGAGATCGCGAATTTCGGTCAAGAAGCCCAGATCACGGAAGTCGGCCAGGTCCTGTCCGTCGGCGACGGCATCGCCCGCGTCTATGGCCTCGACAATGTCCAGGCCGGCGAAATGGTCGAATTCGCGAACGGCATTCGCGGCATGGCGCTCAATCTCGAAGCCGACAATGTCGGCGTCGTGATTTTCGGCTCCGACCGCGACATCAAGGAAGGCCAGACCGTCAAGCGCACCGGCGCCATCGTCGACGTGCCGGTCGGCAAGGAAATGCTCGGCCGCGTGGTGGACGCCCTTGGCAATCCGATCGACGGCAAGGGCCCGATCCACGCCACCAGGCGCGCGCGCGTGGACGTCAAGGCGCCCGGCATCATTCCGCGCAAATCGGTCCATGAGCCGATGGCGACCGGCCTCAAGGCGATCGACGCCCTGATCCCGATCGGCCGCGGCCAGCGCGAATTGATCATCGGCGACCGCCAGACCGGCAAGACCGCGGTTGCGCTCGACACCATCCTCAACCAGAAGCCGCTCAACGCCGAGGGCGCGCCGGAAAGCCAGAAGCTTTACTGCGTCTATGTCGCGGTCGGCCAGAAGCGCTCCACCGTCGCCCAGTTCGTGAAGGTGCTGGAAGAGCAGGGCGCGCTCGAATATTCGATCGTCGTCGCCGCCACCGCCTCCGACCCGGCTCCGATGCAGTTCCTCGCGCCTTTCGCCGGCGCGACCATGGGCGAATATTTCCGCGACAACGGCATGCATGCGCTCATCGTCTATGACGATCTGACCAAGCAGGCGGTCGCCTATCGCCAGATGTCGCTGCTGCTGCGCCGCCCGCCGGGCCGCGAAGCCTATCCCGGCGACGTGTTCTATCTTCACTCCCGCCTGCTGGAGCGCGCCGCCAAGCTCAACGAGGACAATGGCGCCGGGTCGATGACCGCCCTGCCGGTGATCGAAACCCAGGCCAACGACGTGTCGGCCTATATTCCGACCAACGTGATCTCGATCACCGACGGCCAGATCTTCCTCGAAACCGACCTGTTCTATCAGGGCGTCCGCCCGGCGGTGAACGTCGGCCTTTCGGTGTCGCGCGTCGGCTCCTCGGCCCAGACCAAGGCGATGAAGAAGGTCGCGGGCAAGATCAAGGGCGAGCTCGCCCAATATCGCGAAATGGCGGCCTTCGCCCAGTTCGGCTCCGACCTCGACGCCACCACCCAGCGCCTGCTGAACCGCGGCGCCCGCCTGACCGAACTGCTCAAACAGGCGCAGTTCTCGCCGCTGAAGATGGAAGAGCAGGTCTGCCTGATTTATTCCGGCGTCAACGGTTATCTCGACGCCCTGCCGGTCGGCCGGATCAAGGCCTATGAGGACGGGCTTCTGGCGCTGCTGCGCACCAGCCATGGCGACATTCTCGAAGCGATCCGCTCCTCCAGGGACCTGTCGGACGACACTGCCGGCAAGCTGAAGGCGGTCGTCGAAGGCTACACCAAGTCCTTCGCCTGATGATCCACCGGGCCCGCCGTCGCGGAGATGGCGGGCCCGCCTCCTGAAACGCTCCTTAGGGCCGGATATGACGGCGGGAGCGGCAGTCGCTGGGACGAACCATGGCTTCGTTGAAGGACCTTCGCACGCGCATCGCCTCGGTCAAGGCGACGCAAAAGATCACCAAGGCGATGCAGATGGTCGCCGCCGCGAAATTGCGCCGCGCCCAGACCGCCGTCGAGGCGGCGCGTCCCTATGCCGAGCGCATGGAGACGGTGCTGGCCAATCTCGCCTCGGGTTTCGAGCCCGGCGCCGGTCCCGCCTTGCTTGCGGGGAACGGCAGGAGCGAGACCCATCTTCTCGTGGTCGCCACCGCCGAGCGCGGGCTTTGCGGCGGCTTCAACACCTCGATCGTCCGCCTGGCGCGCGAAAAGGCGCTGGCGCTCCAGGCCGAGGGCAAGACCGTCAAGATTCTGTGCATCGGCAAGAAGGGCCACGACCAGCTTCGCCGCCAGTTCGAAAAGCAGATCGTCGATCTGATCGACCTGCGCGCGTTGCGCCAGATCGGCTTTGAAAACGCCGACCCGATCGGCCAGAAAATCATCAAGATGTTCGAGCGGGACGAATTCGACGCCGCGACCCTGTTCTATTCCAGATTCCGCTCGGTCATTCAGCAGATCCCGACCGCGCAGCGGCTGATCCCGGCGGAGATTCACGGCGGCGCCGGCGGCGCGGCGTCTTATGAATTCGAGCCCGACCAGGACGAGATTCTGTCGGCCCTGCTGCCGCGCAACATTTCCGTGCAGATTTTCCGCGCTCTTCTGGAAAACGCCGCTTCGGAACAGGGCGCCCGCATGAGCGCCATGGACAACGCCACGCGCAATGCGGGCGACATGATCAAAAAGCAGACGACGATCTACAACCGGACGCGTCAGGCGATGATCACCAAGGAACTGATCGAAATCATCTCGGGCGCCGAAGCGCTCTGACCGTATCTAGAGAATGTGAGGACGAAAAATGGCTGAAGCCCCCACCACAGGCCACGTCACCCAGGTTATCGGCGCGGTCGTCGACGTCAAGTTCGAAGGCCACCTGCCGGAAATCCTGAACGCGCTGGAAACCACCAACAACGGTCAGCGGCTGGTGCTTGAAGTCGCCCAGCATCTGGGCGAGAACTCCGTGCGCTGCATCGCCATGGACGTGTCCGAAGGTCTGGTGCGCGGCCAGCCGGTGCGCGACACCGGCGCTCCGATCGCCGTTCCCGTCGGCGCTGGCACCCTCGGCCGCATCATCAACGTGATCGGCGAACCGGTCGACGAAGCCGGCCCGGTGCCGAACGAAGGCCTGCGCGCCATCCACCAGCCGGCGCCGTCCTATGCCGAACAGGCGACCGAAGCCCAGATTCTCGAAACCGGCATCAAGGTCGTCGACCTGCTGGCGCCATACGCCAAGGGCGGCAAGATCGGCCTGTTCGGCGGCGCGGGCGTCGGCAAGACGGTGCTGATCATGGAACTGATCAACAATATCGCCAAGGCGCACGGCGGCTATTCGGTCTTCGCCGGCGTCGGCGAGCGCACCCGCGAAGGCAACGACCTTTATCATGAAATGATCGAAGGCGGCGTCAACAAGGACCCCAAGGAAAACAACGGCTCGACCGCCGGCTCCAAATGCGCGCTGGTCTATGGCCAGATGAACGAGCCGCCGGGCGCCCGCGCCCGCGTCGCGCTCACCGGCCTCACCGTCGCCGAACATTTCCGCGACCAGGGCCAGGACGTGCTGTTCTTCGTCGACAATATCTTCCGCTTCACCCAGGCCGGCTCGGAAGTGTCGGCGCTGCTCGGCCGCATCCCCTCGGCGGTGGGCTATCAGCCGACGCTCGCCACCGACATGGGCGCGCTGCAGGAGCGCATCACC
>JAJYCZ010000113.1 GCA_021777915.1 Pseudomonadota bacterium
GGACGCCGGCCAAGCCAGAGCCGTAATCGAGCCTGTCGCCGCCCGGCTCATGGCTGTGGTCGTGGCCGTGATGGTGACGATCCTCATGGTCGTGATCGTGCGCGTGATCGTGATGATGCGGATGATCGTGACCGTGATGCGCGTGCGCATGGTCGTGCTGATGAGCGTGGTTCTCGCTCTTGGCCTTGTCGCCTTCCTGCGTCGCCGTCCCGCAACCGCAAACCGTGCACATCAGTCGACCTCCAGTTCCTTGACCCGCATCTCGTCGCCCGCCGTCATCTGCACCCGATGGCCGCCGCATTCCGGGCAGGGGCCGAAGCGCTCGGCAAGCGCCACAGTCTTCTCGCAGGCCAGACACCAGCCCTGGCCCGGCGCGCGAATGATCTCCAAAGCCGCGCCTTCCGACAAAGTGCCGCGCGTGACAACATCGAAGCAGAAGATCATCGCCTCCGGCTCGACCCCCGACAAGGCCCCGATTTCCAGCCAGACCCTTTTGACCCGCGAAAAACCTCGGGCGCGCCCCTCCTCAGCCAGGATTTCGACCACGCTTTCCATCAGCGCCAACTCATGCATCGGTCTCGTCCACGATTTCGGCGACGGCGCGACAGGCGGGAGCCAAACTCATGGCGTCGCCTCGCGGGCGGAGAAAGCGCCCAGAAAGAAGGCGCGGCGATCGGTCTGCGCGTTCGCTGTTTCGGGCGTGGGCGCCGGAGGCGTCAGCAGCACGTCCAGCGCCGCCTGAGCGGTGACGAGCGCCGCGGCCTGATCGACGAATTCGTCCATCGGCGAGAACAATGAACAACTCGTCAGCCGGCCAAACCCTTCGATTTCGACGGCGAGGAAATCGACCTCACCGGCGGGGAGGGCCAATCTTTGCGTCTCGCCGGGAGCCGCAGCGACAGGCGTTATAAAAGGCGCAGCGAAGACATTCATGAACCAGGGCGTGACAACGACGCCGACCGCCCAGTCGCCGCAAGGACGAAAGCCCGCGCTGGCGACCGAGAGCCGCGCGTTGCAGATCGGAAGGTTGCGCATCGATTGCGAATGGACCTTGCGGAAATGCGCCTGGAGTCCTTCGGACAGGCGCGCGCATTGCTCGATTCGCGCGGACTCATCCATTGTCGCCGAGCCTCATGAACCGTTGCTGCGCGGCGTCGCAATTCGGGCAGCGCCAGTCCTCCGGCAGCGCCGAGAATGGCGTGCCCGGCGGGATCTGCCAGATGGGATCGCCCTGGGCCGGATCATAGACATGCCAGCAGACCCCGCATTCCATCCTCGCGCGGTCTTCGACGTCCCGCTTCCTGCCGAAATTTTCGAAACCCGTCATGCGAAATAGGCCTCTTCGATTTCGCGCAGGCGCCGCGCGCTGTCGCGAAAATCCTCTTCCGCCGCGCAGGCCGCCGCCGGGGCGTCGCCGATCTCGAGCGTGTCGAGAATGATTTGATCCATGGCGTTGAAGAACTGCACCGACCAGACATTCTTCGTGGCGGTGGAATGGACGCGGCAGGAGCCATAGCCCCTGGAGACAAGCCGCACCGCGCCCGGGCCAAGGCGTTGCTGCAGGTGGCTCATGTCCTCCGGCGACATGGGCAGAAGGGAGAAGGTGATGGTATGGGTCGGGCCGCCCGGGCGATGCCCCGCCGAGCGGCTGGCGATTTCGCTCAGGAGCGGCATGACGTTCATCGCTCCCGGTGGAGCCTCGCCGGGCGCTAAAGGCCGGCAATTGTTCAGTGCGGCGCGGCGCGCGATCTCCGGCAGGCTCGACACTTCGAGATAATCGGCGACGAGCTTGCCGCCGGCGTCGGTGAAGCGCACCCGCCACAGGCCAGTCATGACGGATTCGTGAATCTGCGCGACAATCCCGTCGGGCAGTGCGACGACGCCGGCGACTTCGCCCTCGCCGATCACCTGTTCGACGAGCACGATTTCGTCGGCGGAAAAATCGGTCAGGTCGAACAATTGCCCCTTTTCGCCTTCCCTCTGGTTTTCGAGAGCGCCGACGATGCGCGGCAGCAGGGAGCGCACGCGCGGACATGCCGCGATGAGGTCCTCGGCCCTGCCGGTGGCGAGCAGGGAAATCCTGCGCGCGCCGGGTGCGGCGTCGATTGAGCCGCCGCCGATCGGCAGCACGCTGACGATCGGCTCGGCGCCTTCCGGCGCGACCCAGAACCCGGCTTTCATCGATTTGCTCCCTGCGAAAAAGTGAAGACGGTTCTGGGGCCCTTGGCTTCGCTCAAGATCGGCGCCTGAGGCTGGAGCGCGGCCTCGATCCGTCCGAGATAGTCGGACCAGTCGAGGATTTTCGGCAGGACCGCGACAGGCTCCCCGCCCCGCGTGACGCAAAGCGAAGGCGTGACATAGACCTGAAAACGGCCTTTCAGGCGGGCCTCGGCCTCGGGCGCGACGATCGCGCCGCGCAGGCGCCCGGCGAAAGCGCGCAAGATTTCCGGCAGGACGGCGGCGACATCGGATGTTTCCGGCCGGGGCGCGGCGGCGCCGGAAAAAAACAGCAGGGCATGGGCGGCCTCGCCCGCGGCCGGAGCGAGAAAGGCGTCAATACTGGCTTCATCAGCCCAGAACAGGCCTGCGCGTCCGGCAAGAGCGTTCAAAACGGGATCGTTCATCGTTTACCTCTTCAGCGCGCGCCGACGTTCGCGGACTTTCGCGGCTGTCCCGTGAAAAGAAACCTTACATATCTGCTCAGGGGCTTTCCACCCCTTAGCGCAAATGTTCAGGCAGTTGCGGTTCGCGTTCGATCAAATCGGCGAAGGCCGAGTCGAAATTTTCGCCGCGCAAGGCGGCGGCGAGGCCATTCAGCGCTTGGTCGAGCTGGGCGGCCTCTTCGTCGTCGAGCGGCCGGATCGCGGAATCGATATGGACGAGAATCCTGGTCCCGACCTGCTGCGGCCCGATGAGCAGCAGCGACACCCGCCGCTGCTCGTCGCCTCGTTGGCAAAGCGCCGAAAACTCGCCGCTTTCGACGATCGTCATGGGAACGCCAAGGCACATGGCCGCCTCGCCGCGCTCAAGCCGAAGCAAACAGACAAAGCCCGCTCAGCGCGACCGCCGCGCCCGCAAGGCGCGTTGGCGTCGCGCCCGGACGCAGCATGGCGAGGCCGAGTCCGAGGCCTTGCACGGCGAGGCTCGCCAGCGCAAAGCCGGAAAAGAACAGCGTTTCCGTCGCGGCGGCCGGCGCCTCGGCGCCATGGGCGAATCCGTGAAAAAGCGCGAACAGGCCAGCGAGACCTGCGGCTGGCGCCAAAGGCAAGACGACATTGAAGGCGATGAGAAGGCCCATGACCGCGACGGAGGCCGCGATCCCATATTCGATGACGGCCGGAGCCTGCGCGTGGAAGCCCAGCGCCGCGCCCAGAATCATCAAGATGACGAATGCCGCGGGAATAACAAAACGCGCGCGCCCCGAAAGCTGGCCGCCCCAATAGCCGACGGCGGTCATGGCGAGCAAATGGTCGGCGCCGGTGAAGGGGTGGACGAAACCGTCCGCGAATCCGGCGGCGTGAAGGCCAGGATGAGCAGAGGCGACGACGGGGAAAGCGGCGAAAACAGTGGCCGCCACAGCGGTCTTGAACGATTTCTTCATTTCATCCTCCCGTGCGGATCGTTGGAATCCGCGTTTCGTAACCCTGAAAGTCGATATCATTGCCAAGCAGCGGCGCCGCCGCCTCGCCCGGCGCGCGGCGCCGGCATGGCGCGCCCCATTGGTCGAGAATGACAGTGGCGAGTCCTGCCGCCTGCAGCAGGCGGTCGCGCACCGGCGCGGTAAGCGGTCCGCCCCAGTCCTCGAGATCGAGCGGCTGGCATCCGATCAAGGCGAGCTTTTCCGGATAGGCGCCGAGCAGATCGGCGGCGGAGAGCACTTCCTGGAACCCGGTCTGGTGCAGGCTCATCTTTTTGGCGCCGGTGAATTTCGGCACTTCGTCGCCCTCAACGATCTTCAGCGTTCCAGGCTCAAGGCCGTAGTCGATGGCGTCGAACACCAGCAGGTAATCGGCCTCCTGCACGAATTGCACGAGATAGAGACCCTGCGTGCCGCCATCGAGCAGGTTGACGTTCCCGGGCGTGGCGTAGAGCGCGTTGAACGTCTCCAGCGCGCGCACGCCAAATCCCTCGTCGGCCCAGAGAATGTTGCCGATGCCGAGCACCAGGATATTGGGTTGGGGAGGGGGGGCCATGTCAGGCGTCCTCGTCGCGGAACTGGCGCTCGCCGGAAATCATCGATGAGATGATCGACTGGCGCGACATGATGTCCTCGCGCACCGCGGCATAGATGTGCAGGATGGTGAAGCTCACCAGCACCCACATGCCCAAATGATGGTAGGTATGGACATCCTGGCTGTTCGGGAAGATCGAGAACACCCAGCCGAACATCTTATATTGCCAGCTCTCGCGGCCCGCGCCTTCGGAATAGAGCGCGAAGCCGGTGACGATCATGAACAGCGTTCCCAGGGTGAAGACGCCGAACATCATCGTATGGGCCAGAGGATTATGCCCGATATATTGCTTGGGATATTTTTCCAGAAAGGCGTACCAGCGGATTTCGTGCAGGACGCCCTTCCAGAAATCCAGGCGCCAGAACGGAATATAGAAGATCTGGCTGGCGTGGGCGTTGCCCATGAAGGCCCAGTAGATGCGCAGCAGGAACATCGCCGCCATGGTCTGGCCCGCGGCGAAATGGACGAAGCGGATATAGCCCATCTGGAAATGGTTGTAGGCCTCGCCGGTCACGCTGTCCGGCGGCGTGGCGATCAGATAGCCGGTGACGAACAAGGTCACCATGCACAGGGCGTTGACCCAATGCCAGATGCGCACCGGCGCCTGATAGACATAAACTGTGCGGCGCGCGACCGCCCGTTCGCCTGCTGAGTCCGAAATATCGCCGACCTGCGTCAATTCAGTCATCGCGGCCTCCCCAAAGCAAAATGTATTTTCCGTTTCCCTTCTCCCCTCGCGGGAGAAGGTGGCTCGCCGAAGGTGAGACGGATGAGGGTGCGCGCGCCGGAAAGAACCCCTCATCCGGCGCATTCGCGCCAACTTCTCCCGCAAGGGGAGAAGGGCGATCCCCAGCCTAGCGCACCGTCACCTTCGCCATTTCCCGGCCGTCCTCACTCATGACATGGGTCGAGCAGGCCAGGCACGGATCGAAGGAGTGAAGCGTGCGTAGAATTTCGACCGGCTGGTTCGGGTCGGCCATCGGCGTATTCATGAGTGCGGCCTCGAACGCGCCGATATTGCCTTTCGGATCGCGCGGCGACCCGTTCCATGTGGTCGGCACCACCGCCTGGTAGTTCTCGATCTTCGTATCCTTGATCTTGATCCAGTGGGCCAATGCGCCGCGCGGCGCCTCGGTGAAGCCCACGCCCTTGACCTCGGACGGCCACGATTTCGGATCCCACTTGTCGACATTGGCGGTGGAGCTGTCGCCGGCCTTGATGTTGGCGATCAGCTTGTTCTGGAAATGGCGCAACTTGTAAGCGGCCCACTGGCCTTCCAGCGCGCGCGCCGCCGTGCGGCCGAGCGTCGAGAACAGGGCGCTCACCGGCAGGCCGAGATCCTTGAGCAGCTTGTCCACCGGCTCCTTGAATTCCGGCTTGTTCTGGGCATAGCCGACGATCCAGCGCGCGAGCGGGCCGACCTCCATCGCGTGCCCCTTCCAGCGCGGCGACTTGATCCAGGAATATTTGCCGCTTTCGTCGAGGCTTTCGATATTGGTGCGCGTGCCCTTGGTGTTGGGGCCGAGCTGGTAATGAGGCTCGGTCACGCCGTCCCAGGGATGCAGGCCCTTGGTCTCGTCAGGATATTTGTACCAGGAATGGGTCACGAACTCCTGGATCTCGTTCGGATCGCGAAGGTTGACCGGGTGAATCTCATTGAGATTGCCGTCGATGATCGCGCCCTGCGGCAGCAGCAGGTTCCTCGGCGAATAGTCGTTGGCGTTTTCCGGCACGTCGCCATAGGCAAGGACAGACTTGCTCGACAGGCCGCCGCCATAGAGCCAGTCCTTGTAGAACGAGCCGATCGCCGCGACGTCGGGCAGATAGACCTGATCGGTGAATTCGATCGAGCGGTCGATGATCTCGGTGACGTAATTCAGGCGCTCCATGTTGATCGCGCCGACGCCGCCGATCCCGTCGACGTTGATCGGGCAAGGCACGCCGCCGACCAGCCAGTTCGGGTGCGGGTTCTTGCCGCCGAAGATGGTGTGGATCTTCACGATCTCCTTCTGGAAATCGAGCGCCTCAAGATAATGCGCCACCGCCATCAGATTGGCCTCGGGCGGCAGGCGATAGGCCTTGCTCCCCCAATAGCCGTTCTTGAACGGTCCGAGCTGGCCGGAATCGACGAAGCGCTTCAGCCGGCCTTGGAGATCGCGAAAATAGCCAGGCGACGAGAGCGGCCAGGGCGAGATCGATTGGGCCAGCGCCGAGGTCGCCTTCGGGTCGGCGGAAAGCGCCGAGACCACATCGACCCAGTCGAGCGCATGCAGGTGGTAGAAATGGACGATATGATCATGCACCTGCAGGGTAAGCTGCATGATGTTGCGGATCGAATTGGCGTTTTCCGGAATCGTGATCTTCAGCGCGTCCTCGACCGCGCGCACCGAGGTCAGAGCGTGCGTGCCGGTGCAGACGCCGCAGATCCGTTCGGTAAAGGCCCATGCGTCGCGCGGGTCACGGCCGCGCAGGATGACCTCGATGCCGCGCCACATCGTGCCGGTGGAGACGGCGTTGCGGATGACGTTGTCGGAATCGACATTCACTTCGACGCGCATATGGCCTTCGATGCGCGTGACCGGATCGACGACGATGCGCTTGCCGGAATTGTCGAGATTGAAACCGTTCGGAGTCTGGACGGTCATGGCTGCGTTTCCTCAAATCGGATGATCGTTTAGACGGCGAAACGTCGGTCACGCCTTCGGCGGCGCCTTGCCGTCGTGCTTGACCTTGACGCGCGAGACGGCGGTAATCGCGGCATGCGCGGCGACCGCCACGCCTACCGTGGCCGCGGCGGCCATTCCGACCTTGTCGGCGTTGGCCTCGACGCCGAACTGGTTGATGTTGGAAAGCCGCTCGTAGAACGGCCCCTTGTCCCAAAAACCGTCCTCGGAACAGCCGATGCAGCCGTGGCCGGACTGGATGGGGAAGGACACGCCATTGTTCCAACGCACCGTGGAGCAGGCGTTATAGGTGGTCGGCCCCTTGCAGCCCATCTTATACAGGCAGCGGCCCTGGCGCGCGTTCTCGTCGTCCCATTGCTCGACAAACTGGCCGGCGTCGAAATGCGGGCGCCGATAGCATTTGTCGTGGATGCGCTGCGAATAGAACATCTGCGGCCGGCCCTGGCGATCGAGTTCAGGCAGGCGGCCGAAGGTGGTGATGAAGGTGACGACGCCGGTCATGACCTCGGCGATCGGCGGGCATCCCGGCACCTTGATGATCGGCTTGTCGGTGATGACCTTATCGATCGGGGTGGCCTGGGTCGGGTTCGGCTTGGCGGCCTGGACGCAGCCCCACGAGGCGCAGGCGCCCCAGGCGATGATTGCGCTCGCGTCGGCGGCCATTTCCTTCAGCTTTTCCACGAAGGGCCGCCCGCCGTCGATGCAGAACATGCCGCCTTCGTTGAGCGGCGGATTGCCCTCGACCGCGAGGATATACTGGCCCTTGTATTTCTCCCGCGTCTCTTTCAGGATCGCGTCGGCCTGAAAACCCGCCGCGGCCATGATCGTGTCGTCATAATCGAGCGAAATCATCGACAGCACGACATCCTTCACCAAAGGATGCGCCGAGCGAATGAAACTCTCCGAACAGCAGGTGCATTCCAACCCATGCATCCAGATCACCGGCACGCGCGGCTTGGTCTCCAGCGCCTGCGCGACTTTTGCCGCGCCGGTCGCGCCGAGCCCCATGCTGGCGGCGGTGAGGCTGCAGAATTTGGTGAAACTCCGGCGCGTGATCCCCTGCCGGCGGATCACCTCGTAAAATGTCTCAGCGACGGACATGCAGCCCCTCCCCCAGTCCTGCCTCTTCTTCGCCGCGCCTTTTGAGACGGGCGATCGAGGGGAGATCAGCAAGAACGGCGCCAGATTTTCCACGGCGTTCATTTTTTTATTTTTATATATTTGTCAAATAGATAAAGAGCATACATCCTTGGTGGCGGCTGACGCAGCCTTGCCGGACTGGAAAGTGCGCTGGCGCCATGGGAGAACCAGCTTTGCAGCGCCCGTTGGTTTCATCCCGCGCCGATCTGGTTTTCGCCCCCGGAGCGAGATGGAATGGTGAAGCCCAGATGCTCGGGGACCGCCCGCCGGATCAACCGCAAGCGCCGCGTTCGGCTCGGAGCCGACCTTTTGGGTCGGTCGGGGGCTATCCCCGAGTCGACCGAACGCAGACCTTGGAAAGGTGCGCTTGCAGTCGGCGCGATCCGTAGATCAGAACCGGGCTTAGCCGAAGCGGCAATGGCTCCTTCGTCGAAACGTCATTTCCTGTTTGCGGCGAGAAAAATCCGCGCGCAGGCCATGGCGTCCGAAAGGGCTTCATGGTGATTGAGCGGGATCCCGAGTGTCTGGCAGACATCGGAGAGTTTGGTGGGACGGATGTTCCAGGCGCGGCGAGAAATCTGCACCGTGCAATGAAACGGCAGAGACGGCGCTTGTATTCCATAGGTCGCGCAGCAGGCGTGCAAGACGCCCTTGTCGAACGAGGAATTGTGCGCCACCAGGAATTTCGCGCCTTCCATGAAGTGCTCAAGCCTCGGCCAGAGCGTTCCAAAATCATCGGCTTTCGCCACGTCCTTCCAGGTCAAGCCGTGGATATAGGTGAAGACGAATTCCCTGGTCGGCGGCCTGATCAAGTGAACCGCCTTGTCGACGATTTCTCCATTGATCACTTTCACAAGGCCGACCGCGCAAGCGCTGTCGGATCGATAATTGGCGGTTTCGAAATCGATCGCGACGAAATGCGTCATCCGCGCCTGCCCCTCAATGCGCCGTGCAGACCATGCACGGATCGAAGCTCCGCACGACATGCTGGATCGCCGGGGCTTTTGCGCCCGCCGCGCCAGTCTCGACGCCGACCAGAGCCTGTTCGAGCGGGCCGGGAACGCCATCGGCGTCGCGTGGAGAAAAATTCCATGTGGTCGGCGCGACGATCTGATAGCGCCGAATGAGGCCCTTTTCGACGCTCAGCCAATGTCCCAGCGCCCCGCGCGCCGCCTCGACCATGCCGACGCCCGCGCCCTCTATCGCCGCGGGGCCGCGGGTGAAAAAACCTTCCTTCAACCGCAAGGCTTGCGCCCAGTCGCCCGCCGCAAGCGTCAGGCGCGCGATCTCCATGACGCGCGCCACAACCCGCGCGAAGACATTGGTCCCGCCCGCCCGCGCGATCAGGGCGCGGATCAGCGGATCGCCGGCGATGGCCTGGCGCGCGACGGCGCCGGTCTCGGCGGGATTTCCCGAAAGCCGCGGCGCCTTGGCCCAGGAATAGCCGTTTTCGCGTTCGGCGTCGGGCAAGGTGACGGCCAGCGCCGGATCGGCCGAATTCTCATGCAGGAAGGAAAAGGCGACGTCCTCGCGGATCTTGCCGATTGGCAGGGGGTTTGCCTCGCGCGCGCCGGGATCGAACCGGCCCGCCGGAAACAGGGCGCCGTCCGCGCCATGATAGGCGCCGAAGGAGATCAGGGGCAGGGCGATCCGGCCGAGATTTTCCAAACGCAGGCTCTCCGCCAGCCGCAGGAATGCGGCGAAATCGCCGGGTCCTTGCGCATGTTCCGCCAATTGTTCCGGCGTCGCGATGGCGACGACCTGTTCCAGCGGCGCCGCGAACAGGACTTTTTCGATAAAGGCGCGAAATTCGCCAAAAATGGCGATGAGCCTCATCTTTTCGCCCAGTTCCGGCGCGCGCGTGACGCCGCCGGGCTGGATCGCCAAGGAATGCGGCCATTTGCCGGCGATCAGGCCCATGACGTGGAGAAGCCGAGCGCGGGCGGGGAGAGCCTCCTGCGCCGCCGCGCCCGATAAAGCCTTGAACCGCGTCGCCACGCCCGGAAACCACGCCGCGTCCGCGTAAAAATCGCGGGCGAAATCGGGCATGAAGAACAGATAGAAGTGGGTGAGATGGTCGGCGATATTTTCAGCGATATGGGCGATATTCGCGGCCAGTTCGCCATTGGGCGGCGGCTGGACTCCGCTCACCGCGCGCAGAGCCGCCGCCGCCGCCATGCTCTGCGACAGGGAACAGATGCCGCAGATGCGCGGCGCGATGACCAAAGCGTCGGCGGCGGGGCGGCCGATCAAAATCTGTTCGAAGCCGCGATAGAGCGTCGTCGCCACCCGCGCCTCGCTCACCCGCCCTTCGGCGATGTCGAGGGTCAGTTCGAGATCGCCTTCGACGCGATTGAACGGCCCAACCACGAGACGGGTCATTTGCCGCGTCTCGGATTTTCGACGATGCGGTCGGCTTCCGCATTCTTGCGCACGCGCTCGGGGGTCGCGGATTTTGACAGAGCGGCGAGGGTCATGAACCAAGCCTTGGGCATGTCGAGCGGCAGGCCGACCGGTATGCCCGCGATCTTCGGCGTGACGTCAAAATTGCGGACGTCCTCGAAATGGGGCGCGGTGCAGGAAATGCAGGCGAATCCGCCGTGGGTGCAGGAGCCGCCGCCGTTCCAGGCGCGCTGGTTGCAGTCGCCGATCGCCTGGGTCGCCTTGCAGCCGAGGTGCTCCATGAGGCAGCCGCGTTCGGAAAAAACCCGCGCGCTGGCCTTGAATTCATAGAATTCGTTGCGCGAGCAGCCATGATGAGCGAGATGGGCGGCGAAAAAGGCCGGGCGCCCGAAGACGTCGAGATCGTCCGCGGAAAGATCGCCGGTCGTCAGCGCCTGAATCGTTTCCATGATCCAGCCGGGATGGGGCGCGCAGCCCGCGACATTGATCACCGGGAGGCCCTTTTTCGAACGATAGCCGCGTCCCAGGGCGCCGCCGATTTCGCTGCCGTCGTAATGCAGCCCGCAGGCGTCGGTGGGGTCCGGTTCGCCGGCGGGGACGCCGCCGAAACTTGCACAGGTTCCGACCGCCACGCAAAAATCCGCTCGCGCCGCGAGGCTCCTTGTTATGTCGAGGAGAGAGCGGTTGGTTCCCGAAAGCCGGTTGAACTTCCCCGACCCGTTCGGACCGCGCAAGATCGAGCCTTCGACACAGAAAATATCGAGCCGCGTCTCGCCGCGTTCGATCAGGTCGAGAATAGCTAGAACTTCGGCGCCGCTCTCCTCGCTCACGCTCGGATGCCACAGGAGGAGGACGCCGATGTTTTTAAGTTCGACGAACCAGCCCGAGGCGCCTTGCTCCAGGACGGACATGGTGCAGCCACCGCAGGAGCCGGCTTGCAGCCATAAAAGAGTCTTCGGCGCGTGGTTCATGGCGCGAACATTCGCCGGTATGTCGCCGAATTTCAATAGGCTTGTCTGACGTGGATTGTTCTCGGCGAGGGCGCGCCCTACGTGAGTCATCGCTTTGCGCGATCGAACCCGATCGGGACGCAGCCGGATCGCGGCGACCGGATCGGCAGCGATCGTTCATGTCGCAGATTGGTCTTCGATGTGGGTCGAGGTTTCATATCGGTACAACCAGAATTGGCGAAACAAGGCGCAAAAGTTTTCTTTTTGCGCCGCGCCCGCGCAGGCTGCGAGAATCGCCGCGAGATCGCCGTGAAGAATGGCGTCTAGACCCTTGGCGCCCTCGCGCGGGCGAAGGTCGATCCGGGCGATCA
>JAJYCZ010000114.1 GCA_021777915.1 Pseudomonadota bacterium
CCTCAACCAGGACGGCCGCGGACGTTTCCGCGCCTTCTCCGCCGGCAGCCATCCGAAGGGCGCGGTCAATCCCTTCGCCATGAAAGTGCTGGAATCATACGGCTATCCGACCGAGGGCGCGCGCTCAAAAGACTGGGACGAATTCGCCGCGCCGGGCGCGCCGCAGATGGATTTCGTTTTCACGGTCTGCGACAGCGCCGCCGGCGAGGCTTGCCCGCATTGGCCCGGCCAGCCGATGACCGCCCATTGGGGCATCGAGGACCCGGCGGGTGTCGAGGGCAGCGACCTCGACAAGGAGCGCGCCTTCGTCACCGCGCTGCGCTATCTCAAGAACCGCATCGGCGTCTTTACCGCCATCCCCATCGACCGGCTTGACAGGCTGAAGCTCGTCTCCCGGTTGAAGGAAATCGGCCAGATGGAAGGCGGGACCCACGGGCGAGACGAAATCAAAGCCTGACCTTTCCCGTCTGTTCGCGGCGCCGGCGCCGCTGGAGTCCACTTATGTCCACTTTCGAACGTTATCTGAGCCTGTGGGTCGCGCTCTGCATCGTCGCGGGCGTCGTTCTCGGCCATTTTTTCCCCGCCGCGTTCCATGCCGTCGGGGCCGCCGAAATCGCCAGGGTCAATCTGCCGGTGGCCGTGCTGATCTGGCTGATGATCATCCCGATGCTGGTGAAGATCGATTTTTCCGCGCTGGCGCAGGTCAGGGAACATTGGCGCGGCATCGGCGTCACTCTGTTCATCAACTGGGCCATAAAACCTTTTTCCATGGCCTTGCTTGGCTGGCTGTTCATCGGCGGCCTTTTTCGTTCTTTCCTGCCCGCCGACCAGATCGACTCCTATATCGCCGGCCTGATCCTGCTCGCCGCCGCGCCCTGCACCGCCATGGTCTTCGTCTGGAGCAACCTGTCGAACGGCGAGCCGCATTTCACCTTGAGTCAGGTGGCGCTCAACGACCTGATCATGATCGTCGCCTTCGCGCCGATCGTCGGCCTGCTGCTCGGCCTTTCGGCGATCATTGTGCCGTGGGAGACCCTTTTCCTCTCGGTCGTGCTCTATATCGTGGTTCCGGTCCTCATCGCTCAAGGTTTGCGCCGTTCCTTGCTGGCGCGCGGCGGCGAGGCCGCCATAGGCGCGGCGCTGAAACATTTGCAGCCCCTGTCGCTCGTCGCGCTGCTGGCGACCCTGGTTTTGTTGTTCGGTTTCCAGGGCCAGCAGATCGTCGCCCAGCCGCTGATCATCGCCATGCTCGCGGTCCCGATCCTGATCCAGGTCTATTTCAACGCCGGCTTTGCCTATCTGCTCAATCGGGCGACCGGCGAAGCCCATTGCGTGGCGGCGCCCTCGGCGCTGATCGGCGCCAGCAATTTCTTCGAACTGGCGGTCGCCGCCGCGATCAGCCTGTTCGGCTTCCATTCCGGCGCGGCGCTGGCGACCGTTGTCGGCGTGCTGATCGAGGTTCCCGTGATGCTGTCGGTGGTCAAGATCGTCAATGCGACGCGCCCGTGGTATGAGGCCGGCGCGGCGGTGCGGCGGCGCGATACGTGCCATGAAGTCAAAGGAAAGGTCGCCGGCTGAAGCCATGAATGTCGTGATCCACCATAACCCGGACTGCGGGACGTCGCGCAACGTGCTGGCGCTGATCGAGGCCGCCGGCTATCGGCCGACGGTGATCGAATACCTCGATATCGGCTGGACCAAGCCGCAATTGCTAGGCTTGTTCGCCGCCGCCGGACTGACGCCGCGCGAGGTTTTACGCACGACGAAATCGCCGGCGGAAAAGCTTGGCCTGCTCGACCCGCTGGTTTCGGACCAAGCTTTGCTCGACGCCATGGTCGAACATCCGGTTCTGGTCAACCGGCCCATCGTCTGCACGCCCAGGGGCGTAAGACTGTGCCGGCCGAGCGAGGCCGTCCTCGACCTGCTCGACCGCCTGCCGCCCGGGCCTTTCGCCAAGGAAGACGGCCAGTTGCTGATCGACGCCGGGGGCCGCCGTGTTGGATAAGCCGATCGATTCCACCCCGAATCTCGATGAAGCCTGCTTTCAGGGGATCGACGAAGATCGGCTGTTCCTTCGGCCACGCCACAGCCACGCCCCGCGCATCCTGCTGCTCCATGGCTCGGTGCGCAAACGCTCGTTCAGCCGCCTGCTGAGCGAAGAAGCGGCGCGCATCCTGCATCGTCTCGGCGCCGAAACGCGCGGTTTCAACCCGAGCGGTCTGCCGCTGCCGGACGATGCCGAACCCGATCATCCCAAGGTCGCTGAATTGCGCGACCTCGTGACATGGTCCGAGGGCATGGTCTGGTGCTCGCCCGAGCGCCACGGCGCGATGACCGCGATCATGAAGGCGCAGATCGACTGGATTCCCCTCGCGCTTGGCGCGGTCCGCCCGACCCAGGGCAAGACGCTCGCGATCATGCAGGTCTGCGGCGGCTCGCAGAGTTTCAACGCCGTCAATCAGATGCGGGTTCTGGGGCGCTGGATGCGCCTGATCACCATCCCCAACCAGTCGTCGGTCGCCAGGGCTTTCATGGAATTCGACGACAACGACCGGATGAAGCCGTCGCCTTATTACGACCGCGTCGTCGACGTGATGGAGGAACTGGTCAAATTCACCCTGCTCACGCGGGGCTGCGCCGATTACCTCGTCGACCGCTATTCCGAGCGCAAGGAAAGCGCGGAAGAGCTGTCGAAGCGGGTCAATCAGCGCTCGATCTGACGCCGCCCGCGCTCAGCCCGGCTTGCGCGCGACGATGACTGCTTCCTGTCCCTCGCCGAAATGGAAAATTTCCGGCTTCAGGCCCTGAGTTGCAAAAGCTTCGGCGATTTCGTCCGCCCGCAGCAGATGATTGCCCTGGACATGTTCGGTGAGATTCTGGAAGGCGATGCCCTGGAAGGCGGGCTGGCGCAGGGTGGCGCGGTTCGCCGGCCAGTCCGGCTCCCAGATCACCGCCGCGCCGCCGGGGCGCAGATTTTCGCGCAGGCGAGCGATGAAAGTCTGGCCGCCGGCCTCCCAGACATGGTGCAGGGCGCGGTTCATGGCGATCAGGTCGGCGGGCCGGTCGAGGGTGAAATGATGTGCGTCGCCGGCGACAAAGCGCAGGCGGTCGCTCAAGCCTTCCCGCGCGGCGAGGCGGGTCGCCTGTGAAATATTCTCGTCGAAACCGTCGATTCCGAGCCCATGCAGGCCGCCGCAGCGGCGCGCCAGCGCGCGCAGATACCAGCCGTTGCCGCAGCCGAGATCGACCGCAAGGCCGCCGCGCTGATTGACCTCGGTGAAGAAAGGAACGGCCGGGCAGATCACATCCTCGAAAAGCTTGGCGAAACTGGCTTCGAGCATCGGCCCGAACCACGGCAGCAGCGTCTTGCGTTCCGCGAGGACCTTTTCGCCGGGCCGTTCGCCGGTGCGCATCAGTTCCGCCGCGCGCTCCGCCATATGCATGTTGAGCACGCCTTGCGCGGCGGCGGGCATCAGGGTCCCGGGCGCGCTCGCGATCATGGCGGAACCGGTTTCCGAGAGCCGGAAGGCATCGCCGTCGGCATCCAGCAGGTCGAAGGCGAAAGCCGCGTCGCACCAACGCCGCACATAGGCCGAATCCATTCCCGCCGCGGCGGCGAGCGACGCCGCGTCGGCCTTGCCGAGACCCTGGAGCGCGGCGAAAAGGCCGTTGACCACACCAATATAGGCGACTCCGAGCACCTGGGCGGCGCGCGCCATGCCGCGAAATTGCTTTTTCAGCTCGTCCGGCTTCGTCTCCGACATTTTCCCAACTCCCGCTTCTGGTCCGCTTCGCAGGATCTACACGCTTCCGCGCCGGCATAAAAGCGCGGCGCCCCTTCGCCGCTCTTTCGACATATTCGCATCGCTTGCGCCAAGAATTGGGCGATCTGCCTAATTTTTCGTCAGTCGTCGCGATTTCGAGCTTCAACCTTGCCGAATTTTAAAGGATTCGCCGACCTGCGCAGGTTGGCACGGTCCTTGTTTAAGGAAGGCCGGCGGGCTCGGCTCCGCCGGCGTATTCCGAAGCGACTGCGTCCTCCGACTACGGAAACTGGGGATCATCGGATGAAAATCGTGATGGCTATAATTAAGCCGTTCAAGTTGGACGAGGTGCGCGACGCGTTGAACGCGATTGGCGTGCACGGCCTGACTGTGACGGAAGTGAAGGGCTATGGCCGCCAGAAGGGCCATACGGAAATTTATCGCGGCGCGGAATACGCCGTGAGCTTTCTGCCCAAGCTGAAGATCGAGGTGGCGATCGCCGCCGAGTTTGTCGACAAGACGGTCGCGGCCATTTCCTCCGCCGCGCGCACCGGCCAGATCGGCGACGGCAAGATTTTCGTGCAACCGCTGGAGCAGACAATCCGCATCCGCACCGGCGAACGCGACGCCGACGCGCTCTGATTTTCCCTCTCGATCAGGAGTATCTAATGTTTTTCAATTCCTCCCGCCGATCCGGGCTCACGACGCTCGGCCTCGCGCTGGCCGGCCTGGGCTTAAGCGCCGGCGCTGCTCTCGCGGACACCGCGGCGCCCGTCCCCAACAAGGGCGACACCGCCTGGATGCTCACCTCCAGCGCCCTGGTTCTGATGATGTCCATTCCGGGCCTCGCGCTTTTCTATGGCGGCCTGGTGCGCACCAAGAACATGCTGTCCGTGCTCACTCAGGTCTTCGCCATCGTCGCGATGGTCGGCGTCGTCTGGGTCATCTACGGCTATTCGGAAGCATTCACCCACGGCGACATCGCCAACGCCTTCTTCGGCGGCGGCTCGCGCCTGTTCCTGAAGGGCATGGACGCCAATTCGACGGCGGCGACCTTCTCGAACGGCGTGGTCATTCCGGAATATGCCTATATGGTTTTCCAGATGACCTTCGCCATGATCACTCCGGCCCTGATCGTCGGCGCCTTCGCCGAGCGCATCAAATTCTCGGCCATGATGCTGTTCATGCTGCTGTGGGTGACCTTCATCTATTTCCCGATCGCCCATATCGTCTGGTACTGGGCCGGTCCTGACGCGATCGGCGACGCGGCCAAGGCGCTTGCCGCGGCGACGACCGACGCGGCCAAGCAGGCGGCGCAGGCCAAGCTCGACGCGGTCAACGCCGACGCCGGCCTCGGCTTCCAGTGGGGCGCGCTCGACTTTGCCGGCGGCACCGTCGTGCATATCAACGCTGGTATCGCGGGCCTGGTCGGCGCGCTGATCATCGGCAAGCGCATCGGCTACGGCAAGGAAAACTTCTCCCCGCATTCGCTGACCATGACCATGATCGGCGCCTCGCTGCTGTGGGTCGGCTGGTTCGGCTTCAACGCCGGCTCCAACCTGGAGTCCAACGGAACGACGGCGCTCGCCTTCGTCAACACCATGGTCGCCACCGCCGCCGCCGCTTTGTCCTGGCTGTTCACCGAATGGCTGTTCAAGGGCAAGCCCTCGCTGCTCGGCATGGTGTCGGGCGCGGTCGCCGGCCTCGTCGCCGTGACCCCGGCCTCCGGCTATGCCGGCCCGATGGGCTCGGTCGTGCTCGGCCTGGTGGTTTCGCCGATCTGCTGGTTCTTCGTCTCGGTGGTGAAGAACAAGTTCAAATACGACGACGCGCTCGACGTGTTCGGCGTCCACTGCATCGGCGGCATCACCGGCGCGATCGCGACCGGCATCCTGGTGGCGCCCGCCTTGGGTGGCGTCGGCATCACCGACTACACCAACTTCGCCCACAACAACGCCGGAACCTACGACATGCTCGGCCAGGTCTGGATTCAGGCGAAGAACGTGGCCCTGACCATCGCCTGGTCGGGCATCGGCTCGGCGATCCTCTACAAGGTCGTCGATCTGGTCATCGGCCTGCGTCCGAGCCCCGACGAGGAGCGCGAGGGTCTCGACATCGCCGATCACGGCGAGCGCGCCTACAACTACTGAGCCAACCTCCCACGGCTTGGTGAAAGGAACGGCGGGGCCGCAAGCCCCGCCGTTCTTGCGATTCGCGGGCCGGGGACGTCTCCCGGTTCGCGGCGCGCGGAAACGAGACGGGACAGATTCGTCGTTGCAGGCAATATCCGACGCAAGGCGATTTGGATTTGTTACATAAAAGCCACATGTCACACCGAATTTCTGGCCAGACGGCAAAATTGCCTAAAACATACGCTAGTTGCACAGATAACAAGCAGTTGCAAAAGTCTTGTCCTTGAGAATTCAGGCCGAATGCTGGCATTTTTCCGTCATCGAATTTCGTTCACCTTGGAGCACGACATGAAACTTCTCCCCCTGCTTGCGGCCTCCGCTCTCGCCGCCTCGGCCGGCGCGGCCCTCGCCGCCGACCTGCCCGACACCAAGGCCGCCCCCGCCGCGCCCGCGGCCGTCAGCCCCTGGGATTTCGACGTCGGCGCCACGCTGACCAGCGATTATCTGTTCCGCGGCATCACCCAGTCCAACCACCAGCCGAGCGTCTGGGGCCGCGCCGAACTGCGCTACAACATCGATTCCAACTGGCAGCTCTATGCCGGCACCTCGGCCGAAAGCATCAAGTTCTCGCCGAATTACTTCCCGGTCGGTTCGCCGGCGGCGGAATGGGACGGCGACGCCGGCGTCCGCGGAACCTTCGACAAGTTCGCCTTCGACCTCGGCGCCATCGTCTACGGCTATCCGGACGCGCCGACGGGCACGACCGCGGTCTTCAGCACGATCCTGGGCCCCTATTTCATCGGCCTTTCGCCGCGCAACCCGACCTTCTTCGAAGCCTATGTCAAGCCGACCTATACGGTGAACGACATGTTGACCCTCGGCGCGAACCTCTTCGCCTCGCCGAGCTATCTCAACACCGGCGCTTCCGACGAATATCTGTCGGGCACCTTCAAGCTCACGGGCCCGGGCAGCATGTCCGCCTTCTCGCTTTCCGGCGAGCTCGGCTATCAATGGCTCGGCAAGGTCGATTCGGTCTATACCGGCGCGAATTCCGCGGGTTATTGCTATATCGGCTGCACGACCGCGTACGGAGCCCTTGCCAACTCGGGTCAGCTTCCGTCGTACCTGTACTGGAACGTGGGCGTTTCCTACACCTGGAAGTTCGTCACGCTCGATCTGCGCTACTACGGCACCAACCTGAGCAAGACCCAGGCTTACGTGCTCACCGGCATTCCGAGCGGCGGCAATGTCGAAGTCGGCTATCCGACGACGTCTAATTATGCCGACCAGCGCTTCGTCGCGACCCTGTCGTTCGACCTGACCAGCGCCAACCTGAAGTAATCGGTCTGGGGCGGTCGCCCGTCCCGACTGACGGTATTGGACGCCCGGCGCCGCGCGCCGGGCGTTTCATTTTGAATTGCCGAATGATCAAGCGTCGCTTGCTTCAATTCCACGTCAGGTAAAGCCCGACGTCGCCGGGCACGCCGTCCGGCCAGTCGATGATCTGCGCCTTGAGCCGATAGCCCAGGGGTTGCAGCTTTTCCTTCCAGATCAGATAGGCCTGCCGCGGGCGGCCGATCAGCGTCTCCGGCCATTTCGGTTCGGCCATGTTGATGGCGCGGCCGTGATCGGCGCAGAGTTCGGAAGGAAAGCGGCCGATCAGCAGCTCATTCTTGCCGGCTTCCGCCGCCGCCCTGACCCGCAGGGTGAAGGCGCGGATCCGTTCGGGGCTGATCGGCTCGTCGGATTTCAGCTGTTCGATCAGTTCGTGCTTGGCCTTGTCGGCGCGGCTTTGCGCCTCCAGCGATTGTTTCGCCTTGGCCATTTCGATCTCGGAGACATAGGCCTTCAATTCCTTGACCGACATGAAAATGTCGTCGTCGGAGAGGTTTTCGAGGCTGGATTTTGCTTTGTCGGACATTCCCGCTCTCCATTGGGCCAGCGCAGACTTCCGTGTGGACGTCTCGTCGCCGCGCTTGCCACGTTAGTCTGGCCCGGCTAGTCAATTGGAGCAATGACGTCGCTCAACGAACAACCTCTGTTGCGCTTTTCATCGGCGGTTTCGTAAAGTTGAGGCTTCGACCGTCCCGTTCTTCCGCTCAGCCTGTCCTTTGTGACTCGCCGCGCGCGCTGAAGCACTCCGGATTCAAGGAGGAAAAGGTCCCATGCCCGCTCGTTCCAACATCCGGATGGCTTGTTCCGCGCCCGCAATGTTTTGCCTGACGCTTGCGGCGTTCGTCGCTTTTTCGGGCGCCGCCCGGGCGCAGGCGCCCTCGCCGGTCCGGGTGGGCGTCGTCGCGGCTGAAATGAAGGAGGTGACCAAGGGCGCGGCCTTCGTCGGCCGCGTCGACGCGGTGGAAAAGGTCGATATCAGGGCGCGCGTGAAGGGTTATCTGCAGGCCGTGCTGTTCAAGGAAGGTCAGGCGGTCAAGGTCGGCGAACCCCTGTTCGAGATCGAGCCCGACCTGTTCAAGGCCGACGTCGAACAGGCGCAGGGCGCGCTGGAGCGCGCCGAGGCGGCGAAGACCCTGGCCGCGATCCAGTTGCAGCGCGCCTCGGAGCTGCTCGCCAAGCAGGCGGGCACGGCGGTCCAGCGCGATCAGGCCGCCGCCTCGGACCGGCAGGCCGCGGGCGGCGTGCTCAGCGCGCGCGCCAATCTCGACACCGCCAAGATCAACCTCGGCTATGCGTCGATCACGTCGCCGATCAATGGCCGCATCGGCATGACCAATTTGACGGCGGGCAATGTCGTCGGCCCCGACAGCGGCGTGCTGGCGACCATCGTCAGCGAGAACCCGATCTATGTGACCTTCCCGGTCAGCCAGCGCGAATTCATGCGGGTGACCAGCGACGCCAAGAGCAAGCTCGACGATGTCGGCGCGTCGCTGATCTTCGCCGACGGCGCGACCTATGGCCAGACCGGGAAAGTGGATTTCGTCGACGTCAAGGTCGATCGCTCGACCGACACCATCACCCTGCGCGCGGTCTTTCCCAATCCGGACGGGGTGCTGCGCGACGGCCAGCTGGTGCGCGTGCAACTGGCGAGCGACAAGCCGAAAAGCGCGGTGGTGGTCCCGCAATCGGCGCTGCTCGCCGACAAGGACGGCGTCTATGTCTTCGTCGTCGAGGATGGCAAGGCGGCGATGCGGCGGATCGAGTCCGGCGCCGATGTCGGTAGTGACGTCGTGGTCACGAACGGCCTTTCGCAGGGCGACCTGGTCATTGTCGAGGGCCTGACCAACGTCCGGCCGGGCGCCCCGGTCGCCGCCTCTCCTGTCCAGAGCCGGAGCTGACGGCATGATTTCCGCCATTTTCGTCGATCGGCCGCGCCTCGCGATCGTCATCGCGATCGTCACCACCATCGCCGGCCTGCTGGCCCTGCTGGCGATTCCGTACTCGCAATATCCCGATATCGTGCCGCCGCAGGTTTCGGTGACCACGCTCTATCCAGGCGCCAACGCCCAGGTCGTGGACGCCACCGTCGCCCAGCCGATCGAGGCCCAGGTCACGGGCGTCGACAAGGCGATCTACATGAAGAGCGTGAGCGGCGACGACGGCAGCTACACGCTCACCGTGTCCTTCGAACTGGGAACCAATCCCGACATCAACGCGGTCAATGTCAATAACCGCGTTCAGATCGCCCTGGCCCAGCTGCCGCCCGAGGTCCAGAAACAGGGCATTGTCGTCAAGAAGAAATCTTCCGCGCTGCTCGGGGTGATCTCCGTCTATTCGCCCAAGGGGACGAAGAGCCCGCTCTATCTGTCCAATTTCGTCACCATCAACCTGCTCGACCAGATCAAGAGCACGCCGGGCGTCGGCGACGCCACGCTCTGGGGCCCCCAGGATTATGCGATGCGGGCCTGGGTCCACACCGACCGCCTGACCGGTCTCGGCCTGACCACCTCCGACATCATCAACGCCATCCAGTCGCAGAACATGCAGGCGGCGGTCGGGCGCATCGGCGCGCGGCCGGCGAGCAGCGACCAGCAGCTCCAGCTCAATATCCGGACCAAGGGCCGGCTGACCTCGGTCGAGGAATTCGAGAACATCATCGTCCGGACCCAGTCCGACGGCTCGATCCTGCGGCTCAAGGACGTGGCGCGGGTCGAGCTGGGCGCCGCCAATCTCGACCGCGACACGTTCTTCAACGGCGCGCCGGCCGCGGCCATCGCGATCTACCAGACTCCCGGCGCCAACGCGCTCGCGACGCTGGACGCGGTGAAGAAGCAGATCGCCGCGCTGGAGAAGACATTTCCCGAGGACGTGGCCTGGAAGGTGACCTACGATCCGACGACCTTCGTCACCGACACGATCCACGAAGTGAAAAAGACGCTCGAGGAAGCCTTCGTCCTCGTCGTGCTGGTCGTCTTCCTGTTCCTCGGCAGCGTCCGCGCCACGCTCATCCCGACGTTGGCCGTGCCGGTCAGCCTGATCGGCGCCTTCATCGCGCTGAAGGCGGTGGGTTATTCGGCCAATACGGTTTCGTTACTCGCGATCGTTCTCGCCATCGGCATCGTGGTCGACGACGCCATCGTGGTGGTCGAAAATGTCGAGCGCGTGATGGAGGAGGAGCCCGATCTGTCGGTCCCCGAGGCCACGAAAAAGGCGATGGCGGAAATCACCGCGCCGATCATCGCCATCACCCTCGTCCTGATGTCGGTCTTCGTCCCGGTCGCCTTCATCCCCGGCATTTCCGGCGAATTGTTCCGCCAGTTCGCGGTCACGGTCTCGGTGGCCATGTTCCTTTCCGCGATCAACGCCCTGACCCTTTCGCCGGCGCTCTGCGGCGTGCTGCTGAAACGCCATCACGGGCCGCGCAAGGGCCCGGTCGCCTGGGTGATGCGCTCGATCGACGGGGTGCGCGACCGGTATGGCGCGGTGGTCGCGCGTCTCGTGCGCGTCTCCGTCGTCGGCCTCGTCATGGTGGGCGCCGCCAGTTTCGGCGTCTGGGCGCTTTCCGCCAGCACGCCGACCGGCTTCCTTCCCGAGGACGACCAGGGCGCCTTTTTCGTCGTGGCGCAATTGCCCGGCGGCGCCTCGCTCAACCGCACCAATGACGTGGTGCGCCAGGCCGAGACGATCCTCAAGGAAGAAAAGGCGGTCCAGGATTATACCTCCGTCGTCGGCCTGAACTTCATCGATTCCTATTCGCAGCCCAACGCCGCCTTCATCGTCGTCACCCTGAAGCCGTTTGAGGAGCGCAAGGGGCGCGACGAATCCGCCTCGGCCCTCATCAAGAGGCTCGGCCAGAAATTCGCGCGCATCGGCGGCGGAACGGTGGTCGCGCTCGCGCCGCCGCCGATCATCGGCCTCGGCACGGGCGGCGGCTTCACTTATGTGGTCAAGGAAACCGGCGCCTCCGACCCGAAAGAGCTGGCGCAGGCGCTGCGCGGCCTGACCGTCGCCGCCAATCAGGACCCGAAACTCAACCGCGTCTTCACCACCTTTTCGGCGTCCAACCCCTCGGTCTATCTCGACATCGACCGCGACAAGGCGCAGATCCTCGGCGTGCCGCTGTCGAGCGTGTTCCAGTCGCTGCAGGCCTCGCTCGGCGGCTATTTCGTCAACAACATGAACATGTTCGGGCGCACCTGGCAGGTTCAGGTCCAGGCGGAGGCCGAAGACCGCAAGAGAGTCGACGACATCTATCGCAT
>JAJYCZ010000115.1 GCA_021777915.1 Pseudomonadota bacterium
GCCCGGATCGTAATCGGAGTCGTCATTGCGCCGGTAGCCGTGAGCGACGACAGGGCGGTCGTGGCGATGGACGACATGATGGCGAACGACGTGATGACGATAGGTGATTTGCTCGACCATCGACGGCTCCGGCGCGCGCAGCGCCGAGGGCGCGAGCGGGGCGGCGCCGGCGGCATTGGCGCTGGCCAGCGAGACCGTAAGTATTGCGGTAAGCAAGCGGAACATAAAAACCTCCCTCGAAAGTGAAGTTCTCAGCTCAACTTGGCCATGCCTCTAAAGATTCACCAGATACACAGAGAAAAATAAGATTGCTTCTGTCAGCTCAGTTCAAGACTTCTCGCCATTGCGCGCGTGGCGGTGGCCGTAAGTCAGATAAAGCGTCATGCCGATCACCAGCCAGACCACCAGCCGCGCCCAGGTCTGCCAGGGAAGGCCGGCCATGAGGCCGAGGCAGGCGAACACGCCGACCACGGGAAGCGCCGGCGAGCCCGGAACGCGGAAGGGGCGGTGCGCGTCGGGATGGCTGCGCCGCAGATAGATGATCGCCATGCAGACCAGGGCGAAAGCCGCCAGCGTGCCAATGCTGACCAGCTCCCCGAGCAGGTCGATGGGAAACAGCCCGGCGACGACGGCGACGGCCAGACCGATCAGCGCCTGGCTGCCCGCCGGGGTATGGAAGCGCGGATGGATGCGCGCGAAAAAGGCGGGCAGGAAACCGTCCTTGGCCATGGCGTAAAGGATGCGGGCCTGCCCGAAAAGCAGCACCAGAATGACCGTGGTCAGGCCGGCGATGATCGCGATCTTGACGGCGATGGCGAGCCAGGGCAGGCCGACGACGTCGATGACGGCGGAGATCGGATCGGGCCGGTTGAGCAATTGGTAGGGAACCACGCCGGTCAGAACCGCCGCCACGGCGATATAAAGCACAGTGCAGATGGCGAGCGAGGCGATCAGGCCGATGGGGACCGTGCGCTGCGGCTCATGCGCCTCCTGCGCGGCGGTCGAGACCGCGTCGAAGCCGATATAGGCGAAGAACACCACCGCCGCGCCGCGCAGCACGCCGCTGAAGCCGAAATGGCCGAATTCGCCGGCGTTCGGCGGAATGAACGGCGTCCAATGGGCGGGCGCGACATGAAGCCCGCCGGCGACGATGACGACCAGAACCACCGCCAGCTTGAAGCCGACCATCACATTGTTGACGCGCGACGATTCCCTCGTCCCCAGGATGAGCAGGCCGGTGATCACGGCAACGATCGCGGCGGCGGGAACATTGACCAATCCGACGACGCCGGCGACGGCGGTCGCCGCGCCCGGCGGGGCGGTGAATTGCGGCGGCAGACGCAGGCCGATATTCGCCAGCAGGCTGACCAGATAGCCCGACCAGCCCACCGCGACCGTGGCGGCGGCCATGGCGTATTCCAGCACGAGATCCCAACCGATCATCCAGGCGAAAATCTCGCCGAGCGACGCATAGACATAGGAATAGGTGCTCCCCGAAACCGGGATCAGCGCCGCCAGTTCCGCATAGCACAAGGCGACCACGGCGCAGGCGAATCCGGCCAGCGCGAAGGACAGGACCACGGCGGGGCCGGCATAGCGCGCGGCCGCCGCCCCGGTGAGCACGAAAATCCCCACGCCGATGATCGCGCCGATGCCGAGCGCCGTCAGCGAGACCACGCCGAGACTGCGGGTGAAGCCGGGGCCATGTGTGGCGCCGTCGCTCCAATCGCGCAGATCCTCGATGGTCTTGCGCGTCACAAAACTATGCGCCATTCGCTCTATCCGGGTGGGAAAAGATTTCGGGCCCGAATCCAAAAGGGCGGAAACGCCCGGATTCGCCGCCATGGCCATGCTAAGGCATGGGCGGCGCGCGCGGCAAGCGGCTTCGGACGCGGTCAACAATCGCGAAAACGGGCCGAAAAAGCACGCAATGTTCGCGCCGCCGCCTCTTGCCGCACCCTTTTCTTCGGCCTTAGAAGAGAGCGGGGAGCCCGGATTCGGCTGGACGGGGTGCGTTCGGCGGGCTTTGTCGGAGGCGGCGATGAAAGGGAATTCCGGAAAAAGCGAGGCGCTCGAAGGCGCGGCGCCGCCCTCCGGGTTGTGGGCTTTGCCGACAGTCGGGGGTCAAACCGGCGCAACCTCAAGCTTTCGCAGGCGCGGGCCGACGCCGCCGTCGCCACGCTCGTTGCACAAGGCGTTGATTTCCGTAAACTTGCCGCCGTAGGCCGCGGCGACGAATCGCCGATTGCCGCCGAAAACGGGCCGGACAGCCGCCGCAACCGGCGGGTTGTCTTCGAACTGGTCCCGCAAGCGGAGCGAACGAATTGAAATTTTCGGCGAAAGTCATGCTGATGGGCGATATCGGCGTCGGGAAGTCGTCTCTCGCCAAGCGGTTGATGTTCGACGCCTTCGACGCCGATTACAAGACCACGATCGGCGTGGACATCCTGACCCATCAGCTGACCTTGAGCGCCGAGGCCGGGCCGCTGACCGCGAACCTGCTGCTGTGGGACACCGACGGCGATTTCGGCCAGCATATTTTCAAGTCGGTCTATCTTGCCGGCGCCTCCGGCGCTTTGGTCGTGGCCGACGCCTCGCGCCCGTCGACCATCGACAGGATGTTCGATCTGGCCGCCGATTTCCTGGCGCGGATCCCCGGCCGTTCGGTGCGGGCGGTGGTCAACAAGACCGATATCATCGTTCCCGACCTCACGAAACTCGACCTCCGCGGCATTCCCTCGGAACATGTGTTGCTTTCGAGCGCCAAGACCGGCGAAGGCGTGACGGCGGCCTTCGACGCCATCGCCATGGATATCTGGCGGCGTCGGTGAGCTGATCCCCGCCGAACCGAGCCCCGGACCGCCATGAGGGCGAGGGATTTTCCGGCGAACGGAAAAAGTTCGCGGATGACGGGCGGTCCGACAAATCCTATGTTGCATAGGTGCCCAAAAATCCCGCCCCCAGAAAGCCCCCCATGCCGTCCCGCGAGGATATTCTCGCCTTCATCGCCCGCGAGCGCGAGGCTTCGGGGGAGGCCCCGCCCGGAAAGATCGGCAAGCGCGAGATCGCGCGCGCTTTCGGCATTCGCGGCGACGACAAGATTCTGCTGAAGAAGATTTTGAAAGAGCTGGAAATCGAAGGCGAGATCAAGCGCTCGCGCCAAGGTCTGCACGAGAAGGGGGCCCTGCCGCAGATCGTCCTCGCCGACATCGTCTCCCGCGACGGCGACGGCGACCTGATCGCCACGCCCGCCGAATGGGAGGAAGACCTTGGGCCGGCGCCGCGCATCGTCGTTTTCGCGCCGAAAAAGCCGCGTCCCGGCCTGCCGGCTCCGGGGATCGGCGACCGCGCCCTGCTGCGCGTCGCGCCATGGCGCGAGACCGGCGGCCCAGCCTATTCGGGCCGGGTGGTCAAGCTTCTGTCGCGCGCGGCGAAGCGCATGCTGGGCATATTCCGCGAGGATCCGCGGGGCGGGGGCGGGCGCATCGTTCCGGTCGACAAAAAACTGCGCGACAAGGAATTCCGCGTCGCCGAGGCCGACCGTGGCGAGGCCCGCGACGGCGATCTGGTCGGCGTCGAGACTCTTTCGCGAGGGCGGCTGGGCCTGCCGGTGGTGAAAGTGCGGGAAAGACTGGGCTCGATGAACAGCGAGAAGGCGATCAGCCTGATCGCCATCAACGTCCATGGCCTGCCGGACGTATTTAGACCCGAAACCATCGAGGCGTCGGAGCAGGCCAAAGCGGCGCGGATCGAGGCGGAAGGTTTTCGCCGCGAGGACTGGCGCTCGCTGGCGCTGGTCACCATCGACCCGCCCGACGCCAAGGACCATGACGACGCCGTCCACGCCGCGCCCGACGACTCGCCGGACAACGCGAACGGTTTTGTCGTCACCGTCGCCATAGCCGACGTCAGCTGGTATGTGCGGCCGGGCGCCGCGCTCGATCGCGAGGCTCTCGATCGCGGCAATTCGGTCTATTTCCCCGATCGGGTCGTGCCCATGCTGCCCGAGCGCATTTCCAATAACCTGTGCTCGCTGCGCGAGGGCGAGGACCGGCCGGCGCTGGCCTGCCGGATGCGGATCGGCAAGGACGGCCACAAGATCGACCACAGCTTTCATCGCGTGATGATGCGCTCGGCGGCGAAGCTCTCCTACCAACAGGCGCAGGACGCCATCGACGGCCGTCCGGACGCGACGACCGCGCCGCTGCTCGACGAGGTTCTGCGGCCCCTGTGGCGGGCCCATGAGGCGACGAAGATCGCGCGCGAAAAACGCTCGCCGCTCGATCTCGACCTGCCCGAGCGCAAGATTCTCCTGAAGCCGGACGGAACAGTGGACCGGGTGCTGACGCCGCCGAGACTCGACGCCCATAAATTGATCGAGGAATTCATGATCCTCGCCAATGTCGCCGCCGCCGAGACGCTTGAAGCCGAGAAATCGCACCTGATCTATCGCGCGCATGGCGAGCCTTCGGTCGAAAAGCTCAACGCTTTGTCGGAATTCCTGGCGACGATCGGGATCAAGCTCGCCAAGGGCCAGGTGCTGAAACCTGAACAGTTCAACGAAATTCTGGCGCGGGTTCGTGGCGCGGAGCATGAGAATGTCGTCAACGAGATCGTGCTGCGGACCCAGGCGCAGGCCGAATATGTGGCGGAGAATTACGGTCATTTCGGCCTGCATCTGCGGCGCTACGCCCATTTCACCTCGCCGATCCGCCGCTACGCCGATCTGATCGTCCATCGCGCTCTGGTGCGGGCGCTCGACCTCGGTCCCGGCGGCCTGCCGGAGATGAGTCGCGAGCATCTGGCCGAGATCGCGGCGCGGATTTCGGCCTGCGAGCGCCGCGCCATGGCCGCCGAGCGCGAGACGACCGACCGGCTGATCGCGGTCTTTCTCGCCGACAGGATCGGCGCAAGTTTCGACGGCCGCATCGCCGGCGTCACCGCCTCCGGCCTGTTCGTGAAATTGAGCGAGACGGGCGCCGACGGATATGTGCCGGCCGCGACGCTCGGCGCGGATTATTTCCGCTTCGAGGAGGCGCATATGGCGCTGGTCGGCGCACGCTCCGGAGAGAGTTTTCAACTGGGCGACGCCGTGACGGTGCGCCTGGTCGAGGCCGCGCCTTTCGCCGGGGCGCTGCGCTTCGAAATGCTGAGCGAGGGCAAGCCGCGAATCGGCCGCGCCAGCGCGCTGAAGGCGAAGGCGGCGCGCGGGAAAGCCCCGAAGTCCGCCGCGAAGGCCTCGCGGCGTCGGACGCGCGCATGAGCGCGACCGAAGGCGAGGCGAAAAAGCGGGCCACACGGCCTCGCGATTCGGCGGCGTTGATCCTGATCGACGGCATGGGCCGGAAAAATCCAAGGATCCTGCTGGGCCGGCGCCATGACGGGCTCAAATTCGCGCCGGGCAAATTCGTCTTTCCCGGAGGAAGCCTGGAGGCGGGGGACCGGCGCATGAATATCGCCGGGCCGCTCGACCCGCGTATTGAGGCGCGACTGCTCAAGGGCCGCGCCGATCCGGACCCGACCTTCGCCCGGGCGCTGGCCCTTGCCGCGATCCGCGAAACCTTCGAGGAGACCGGCCTCGTGGTCGGCCTGCGCGATTATGGCGGGCCGGACAGACCGCCCGCGGTCTGGCGGCGTTACGCCGCCCATGAATGCCTGCCCGATCTTCAGGAACTGCATTTCATCGCTCGCGCCATCACCCCGCCGTTCCTGCCCAGAAGATTCGACACGCGTTTCTTCGCGGCCGACGCCCGGAACGTGTGCGCGCAATCCGACGGCGTGGTCCATGCGGAAGCGGAACTGGTGAAACTGGTGTGGGCGGCGCTCGACGAGGCGGGGAAACTCGACCTGCACGGCGTGACGCGGACGGTGCTGGTCGAGTTGCGGGCGCGGCTCGACGCTCGAATGAGCCCCTTCCTGCCGACGCCGGTCTTCCGCCTGAGCCGGGGTGAATGGCGGCGGGACGAATTGTAGCAAACAAAACAAAAGCCGCCCGATAAGAGCGGCTTTCATCATTCCGGGTTGAGCGGAGGCGTCTCCGCCCCGTACTCATATACGCGCACTCAACCTACTCTGGCTGCGCTTTTCGCTCCTCCCCTGGCCGCGATGCGTTTCCGGGGAAACGCGTCGCGGCGCAAGCGATCAGCTGATCACCAGTCCCACGGACCCCAGCCGCCACGGCGACCGCCCCAGCCACCACGATCGTAGTCGTCGTCATAACCGCGGCCATAGCCGTTGCCGCGACCGCGCCAATCGGTGTCGGTGTCGCCGCCGCCGCCCATGCTGAAGTTCATATGACCACGGCCATGACCACGGCCATAGCCACGGCCATAACCGCTGCCATAACCACGACCGCCATAGTAGTCGTCATAGCCGTTGGGGCCGTAGCCATAGCCATAGGGGCCGTAGGCGTAAGGCGGCGGCGGCGCAACCGGCGCCGCAGCAGGAGCCTGCGCGACCGGAGCCTGAACCGGAGCCGCCGCAGTCTGCGCCAGGGCCACCCCGGCGATCATGCTCATTCCCGCAGCAAGTGCGGCCATCTTGATCAAACGCATTGAAACCCTCCCGGTTTCGACTGTGATGTCAGCCCGAGCTTTGAACTCTTTTGCTGAACCGCGCGACTTTTGGTCGCTCATTGCATTGCAAGGATACGAATATATGAATATGTCGCATCCGTCTAGACCAAATTTCGGGTTTTGAACTTTTTTTTTGGCCCGATGCAGCCGGCGCGCAATGCTCCCCTGCCGGGACGCGGCGGCTTTGATCCGACGCGAAAACATAGCTTATACCGTCTCATGTTGTCCACTTGTGATTCGCGCGCCGCAAGGTCCCTGACCGCAGCAATTTCCTGCGTTTCGATCGTGGGGATCGGGCTTTCCCTGGTCATTCCGCTGCTCGCCCTGCGGCTCGAAGCCGCCGGCTTTCCGGCGCATGTCAATGGCCTGCACATTGCGGTGAGCGGGCTCGCGACCTTGATTGGCGCGCCTTTGACGCCGGTTCTGGCGCGCCTGTTCGGCGTCCGGCCTCTGCTTTTGCTGGCGATCGCGCTTGCTGTCGCGACGCTGCTCGGCTTCGCCTTTTGCGGCGATTATCGGGTCTGGCTGGGGCTCAGGGCTCTGTTCGGCCTGTCGCTCACAATTATCTTTGTGGTTAGCGAATTCTGGATCAGCGCCGCCGCGCCCCCGGCGCGACGGGGCGCGGTCCTTGGCCTTTACGCAACATTTCTGGCGGCCGGCTTCGCGCTCGGGCCGGCCCTGCTCAGCGTCACGGGCGCGAAAGGGCTTCTGCCCTTCGTGGTCGCGGCGGCGCTCGTCGCCGCCGCCGCGGTTCCGGTCGTCATGACGGGGGCCGAGGCGGCGACGAAGATCGGGGGGCCGGGCTGGCCCGATCCGCGGACGATTTTCTCGGCCGCGCCGCTCGCGCTGGCCGCCGGGCTGCTCTACGGGGCGTTCGAGACCGGGCTCAACGGCCTGCTGCCGGTCTTCGGGCTGCGCGCCGGCTTTCCGCCGGCCTGGGCGACCTTCCAGCTCACTTTGGTGGCCTTGGGCAATGTGGTCTTTCCCGTGCCGCTCGGCATGCTTGCCGACCGGACCAGAAAAAGCCGGCTGCTCGTGCTTTTCGCCCTGTTCGGCTTCGCCGGCGCGCTTGCCCTGCCGGCCTTCGTCGCCGACCGCGCCGCCTATGGGGCGGGGCTTTTCGTCTGGGGCGGGGTGGTCGGCGGGATCTATACGGTCGGCCTCGCGCAGCTCGCCGACAAATTCCAGGGCGCGCGGCTCGCCTCGGCCAACGCCGCCTATATCATGATGTATTCGCTCGGCATGATGGCCGGGCCGCCGATGCTCGGCGTCGGCCTCGATCTGGCGCCGCCGCGCGGACTGTTCGACGCCCTCGCCGTGCTGTTCATGGCTTTTCTCGGCCTGGCCGCCGCGCTGATGGGGCCTTTCCGGCGTCAGCCCCGGCCGCGATAGGGCGCAACGCCCTGATCCGGCAGCCACAAGGCTTTCGGCGGCTCGCCCGTCTGCCAGAACACGTCGATCGGCATGCCGCCGCGCGGGTACCAATAGCCGCCGATGCGCAGCCAACGCGGCGCCAGCGCCGCGACCAGATCCCTGGCGATGCGGATGGTGCAGGCCTCATGAAAGGCGCCATGGTTGCGAAATGAGGTGAGATATAGCTTAAATGACTTTGATTCAACGAGCCATTTATCTGGAACATAATCTATGACCAGATGGGCGAAATCGGGCTGGCCGGTGACCGGGCAGAGCGAGGTGAATTCCGGCTGGGTGAAGCGCGCGACATAATCCACATCGCGGTGCGGATTGGGCACGCGGTCGAGCACCGCCTCGTCCGGGCTTTGCGGCGTTTTGGCCGGCGCGCCGAGCAGTCCGGCGCCATCGTGGGTCTTGACCATGACAAAAATCCTTTTTTTGTCGATTTACGGTCGCGCGGCGCTCGGGGCAAGGCCCCACCCGGCTCGCCATCGCCCGTCGGCGGACGGGAGTCCTTCGAGGCCCTCGGCGCGGCTCCGCAAAGGGGAGGGAGCCCCACCCCGCCGCCTGCGCGGCCACCCTCCCCGTGAAAGGGAGGGATTGCGGGCGGTTTCGGCCAACGACCATCTTTTTTATTTCATTCAACCGGCGTAGAAGGCCGCGAACCGAAATTTCGCAAAGCCGCAAAGGTAGGGGACATGACTGAGATCATCGACATCGTCGCACGTGAAATCCTGGATTCGCGCGGCAATCCCACGGTGGAGGTCGATGTCACGCTGGAGGACGGCTCCTTCGGCCGCGCCGCCGTGCCCTCGGGCGCCTCGACCGGCGCCCATGAGGCGGTCGAATTGCGCGACGGCGACAAGGCCCGCTATTCCGGCAAGGGCGTGCTCAAGGCCGTGGAATCGGTCAATGGCGAGATTTTCGACGCCGTTTCCGGCCTCGACGCCGAGGAGCAGGTCGCCATCGACATGACCATGATCGAACTCGACGGCACGCCCAACAAGGCCCGGCTCGGGGCCAACGCCATTCTCGGCGTTTCGCTCGCGGTGGCCAAGGCGGCGGCCGACGCCTCCAAACTGCCGCTCCACCGCTATATCGGCGGAACCCAGGCCCGCGTCCTGCCGACCCCGATGATGAATATCGTCAATGGCGGCGTCCATGCCGACAATCCCATCGATTTCCAGGAATTCATGATCCTGCCGGTCGGCGCCGAGAGCGTCCGCGAGGCGGTGCGCTGGGGCGCGGAAGTGTTCCATACCCTGAAAGCGGCGCTGAAAAAGGGCGGCCTCAGCACCAGCGTCGGCGACGAGGGCGGCTTCGCCCCCAATCTGCCTTCCGCTGAAAGTGCGCTCGACTATATCGCCCAGGCGATCGAAACGGCGGGCTTCAAACTCGGCGCCGACATCGCGATCGGCCTCGACCCCGCGTCGAGCGAATTTTTCAGGGACGGCGCTTATCATTACGCCGGCGAGGGCAAGGTCCGCTCGATCCTGGAACAGGCGGAATATCTCAAGAAGCTGGCCGACGCCTATCCGATCATCTCGATCGAGGACGGCAACGCCGAGGACGACTGGGAAGGCTGGAAGATCACCACCGACCTTCTCGGCAGGCGGATCCAGCTCGTCGGCGACGACATCTTCGTCACCAATGTCGAGCGGCTGGGCGAGGGGATCAAGCGCGGCGTCGCCAATTCCATCCTGATCAAGGTCAACCAGATCGGCACCCTGACCGAGACGCTGAACGCCGTCGATATGGCCCAGCGCGCCGGCTATACGGCGGTCATGTCGCACCGCTCCGGCGAGACGGAAGATTCCACCATCGCCGATCTCGCGGTGGCGACCAATTGCGGTCAGATCAAGACCGGCTCGCTCGCCCGCTCCGACCGGCTGGCCAAATATAACCAGCTCATCCGCATCGAGGAGGAACTGGGCAACCAGGCCGTCTATCTCGGCCGCGAGGCGTTCAAGGCTTTGTCCTGAGCGTCCCCGCGCTCCATAAACTCCTCGTAGCCGCCATTTTCCTCGCGACCTATGGCGGCGTGGCCTTCGGTAGGCTGCCCTTGACGCGGCTCGACCGGGCCGGGATCGCCCTGGTCGGCGCGGCGGCGATGATCGTCGGCGGCGCGCTCACCCTCGACGAGGCGTTCAAATCCATCGACCTCGGCGCGCTCGCCCTGCTTTTCGGCATGATGGCGATCGTCGCCGAGCTGGAGCTGGCCGGTTTTTTCCGCGCCGCGAGCCTGTTCGCCGCCCGCCGCGCCCATTCGCCCCGGACCTTGCTGGCCTTCGTCGTCGCGGTGTCGGGGCTTTTTTCCGCCTTTCTGGTCAATGACGCGGTCTGCCTGGTCATGGCGCCGCTGGTTCTCAGGGTCGCCCGCGCCCTTCGCCTCGACCCGAAACCCTTTCTGCTCGGCGTCGCGCTGGCCTCCAACGCCGGGGGCGCGGCGACCATCACCGGCAATCCGCAGAACATGATTATCGGCGCGGTCTCCCATATCCCCTACAGCGCCTTCGCCGCCGCGCTCGCGCCCGTGGCGGCGGCCGCGCTGGCGCTGGTTTTCGCTCTGATCGCCCTGGTCCATCGCGGCGCCTTGCGCGCGGCCTTTGCCGGCGAGCCGGACATCGGCCGCGCCCGCAGCCACGGCGCGCTGATTCTTCGCGCCGCGCTCGTCGCCGGGGGCGTCGTCGTCGCCTTCTTCCTCGGCGTTCCGCCGCCCGAGGCGGCGCTGGCCGGCGCGGCGCTGCTGTTGATGAATCCGGGGGTCAAGCCGCACAAGGTCTATCGCCGCATCGACGGCGGGCTTCTCTTGATGTTCGCCGGCCTGTTCATCGTCGCGGCGGCGGGCGAAAAGACCTTTTTGACGCCGGAGCTTCTGGGTCGCGCCCGGAGCTTTGGACTGGAGAACGCCTGGATCATGACAGCGGTCGCGGCGGCGCTGTCCAATCTGATCAGCAATGTTCCGGCGGTGCTGGCGCTAAAACCCTTTGTCGCCCAGTTGCCGCGCGAAAGCTGGCTGGTCGTGGCCATGGCGACCACGCTGGCGGGAAATCTCACTCTGCTCGGCTCGGCGGCCAATCTCATCGTCGCGGAAATCGCGCGCCGCGCCGGCCAGCCGCTGACCTTCCGCGACTATCTGTTCGTGGGCTTTCCCGCGACCGTGCTGTCCCTGGCCTTCGGCGCGTGGAGT